>PLEI01000078.1 GCA_003136415.1 Acidimicrobiaceae bacterium
AGACCGGGGGATCGAACGTGCAATTCGCGGTGAATCCAGCGACCGGTGAACGCCTGGTGATTGAAATGAACCCCCGGGTGAGCCGATCGAGCGCGTTGGCCTCGAAGGCAACGGGTTTTCCCATCGCCAAGATTGCCGCGAAACTCGCCGTGGGCTATACCCTGAACGAGATTGAAAACGACATCACCAAATTGACCCCGGCGAGCTTCGAGCCCGTCATTGACTACGTCGTCACGAAGATTCCGCGCTGGGCCTTCGAGAAACTGCCGGGCGCCACGCCCGAACTGGGCACGCGAATGCAGTCGGTGGGCGAAGTGATGGCAATTGGCCGAACTTTCTCCGAGTCCCTGCAAAAGGCGATTCGTTCCCTCGAGCAGGGCCGGCTGGGCTTTGCGCTCGGGACCGACAATGAATTCGCGCAACTCGACAATGACACGTTGTGGCGTCGCTGCGTCGTGGCCACCCCGGAACGCCTATTCGCCCTGCACGAGGTGCTGTGGCGAGGAGCGAGCCTCAGCGAAGTGGTTTCGCGCACGAGGATCGACCCGTGGTTCATCGAGCAGTTGATGCGCATCATCGAGCTCGAGCGAGAACTCAGCCGCGTCGATGTCGCGACGCTCGACGCGCGAGAGTGGCGCCGATTTAAGCAGGCCGGCTTCTCCGATCCCCAGATTGCGGTTCTCAGTGGATCCAACACCGTCGCGGTCACGGCCGCGCGCCGCGGCGCCGGCGTGGTCACGACGTTCAAGACCGTCGACACCTGTGCCGCCGAATTTGACGCCCTGACGCCGTATTACTACAGCACGTACGAAGACGACACCGAGGTGCGCACGTCGCCGCGTGACCGAGTCATCATCCTCGGCTCGGGACCCAACCGCATCGGCCAGGGCATTGAGTTCGACTACTGCTGCGTGCACGCCGCCATCGCGCTTCGCTCCATGGGCTACGAGACGGTGATGATCAACTGCAATCCCGAGACGGTGTCGACGGATTATTCGACGTCTGATCGCCTCTACTTCGAGCCGCTCACCTCCGAGGACGTGGCCGAGGTCATCGCCGCCGAGCAGGCCGCCTGCATTGACGGTGCGAAAGTGGTCGGCGTCATCGTGTCCCTCGGCGGTCAAACTCCCCTCAAGCTCGCCCATTCGATCGACTCCTCGTTGGTGCTCGGCACGTCGGTGGAAGCGATCGACATCGCTGAGGACCGCGAACAGTGGTCGGCGATTTGCAACAAGCTCGAACTGCGACAGCCGCCCGGCGACGTAGCGCACTCGATCGAAGAGGCCAAGGTCATCGTCAAGAACGTTGGCTACCCGGTCCTCGTACGCCCGAGTTACGTGCTCGGTGGACGCGCCATGGAGATTGTCTACGACGACACCGCTCTCGAGCGGGTCATGGCCGATTTAACGAGCGCGACGGGTTCACTCGCGCGCGAGGGTGGGGTTTCCCAGAGCCGACCAATCTTGCTCGATCGGTTCCTCGAAGACGCCACGGAAGTGGACGTTGATGCGGTGCGCGACGCCACTGGCGACATCTTCGTCGCCGGGGTGATGGAGCACGTGGAGGAGGCCGGGGTGCACTCCGGCGATTCGGCGTGCGCATTGCCGCCCCAGAGTCTGAGTGAAATAGTGATGGCGCGCCTGCACGATTACAGCGCGCGCATCGCCCACGAACTCGGTGTGATCGGACTGATCAACGTGCAGTACGCCGTCAAGGACGACGAAGTCTTCGTGCTCGAGGCGAACCCGCGTGCCTCGCGCACGGTGCCCTTCGTCGCCAAGGCGACGGGAGTGCCCCTGGCGCAAGTCGCCGTCGAAGTGATGATGGGCGTCACGCTGGCGCAGTTGCGCGTACGCGGCGTGGTGCCGGCGACCACGCCCGTGCCCGAGTACGTGAGCGTCAAAGAAGCGGTGCTGCCCTTCAACCGTTTCCCGGGGGTGGACACCTTGCTCGGACCCGAGATGCGCTCGACCGGAGAGGTCATGGGCATCGGCGAGAGTTTTGGTATTGCCTTCGCCAAGGCTCAACTGGCGGCGGGAACGCGCCTGCCCCACGAGGGTCAGGTCTTCTTGTCACTGGCCGATTCGGACAAGGTGGCCGGCGTCGAGGTCGCCACGAAGTTGCGCGAACTCGGCTTTAGCATCGCCGCCACCGTCGGCACCGCCGGCTTCCTGCGCTCGCGCGGTGTCATGGTGGACATCCTGGTCGGCAAGATCGGTGCCGCGGACCTCGGTGTCGATGCGGTATCGCTCATTGCGTCGGGCCGGGTGAACATGGTGATCAATACTCCTTCGGGGCGCAGTGCGCGCGCCGACGGGGCGGCGATTCGTATGGCGTGCACCGTGCACAAGGTGGCTTGCTTGACCACCTTGAGTGCGGCGCAAGCGGCCGTCGTCGGTATCGGCGATACGCGCGAACGAGGTTGGCGAGTGGCGTCACTGCAGGAGCTACACCCGTGACCTTGGCCACGCACGTTGGAAAGACGGCGCTGCCCTCCTTCGTCCTTACGGCGGCCGGCACCGCCGGACACGGTGACGAACTCTCGGGATACGGCGATCTTGCTGAGTTGGGCGCGGTCGTCACGAAATCACTCGCCGCTTTCGAATGGGCCGGAAATCCGGCGCCGCGCGTCGCGGCGTGGGGCCCCGACATGCTCAACTCAGTGGGTCTCGCCGGNNCTCGAGGGTCGCGCGGGAATCTTCGCGCACTCGGCTGAGTTGACCTCGCAGATCGTCGCCGCGGCCGCTGAGTCGCAGTTGCCGCTGTGGATCAAGCTCTCACCTAATACGCCAGAACTGGTCGATGTCGCGCGGGCGGCGGTCGCCGCGGGAGCGTCGGCGCTCGTACTCGTCAACACCGTTCTGGGCCTCATCATTGATATTGAAAAACGTCGGCCCGCCTTGGGAAACGTGGGAGGGGGCCTGAGCGGTGCCGGCATTTTCCCGGTCGCCCTACGGGCCGTCTACGAGTGCCACGCCGCACTGCCCGACACGCCCATTGTGGGGGTGGGCGGAGTGTCGAACGGCGACGACGCCATTGCGATGGTGATGGCTGGCGCGAGTGCGGTCGAAGTGGGCACGGCGACCTTCGCCAATCCCCGCGCGCCGTGGCTGGTGGCGCGTGAGGCCGCGCGGTGGATGCAGCGCCATTCGATCTCATCGGTTGAGGAATTGCGCGGAGCCGCCCATGGCTGACACGTTCGGACAGCGGCTTCAAGAACGCATTCGCGCGCTGGGTCCTCTCTGCGTCGGAATCGATCCCTCGTCGGCGCTGCTCACGTCGTGGGGACGACCCGACTCCGTCGAGGGCGTGGAATTCTTTTCGCTCGCGGTGCTCGAAGCGAGTCTGGGTGCGGCCGCCGCGATCAAACCCCAAGTCGCGTATTTCGAGCGCTTCGGGTCGGCCGGGTATCGGGTGCTCGAGCGAGTCATTGCCGATGCGCACGACGCCGACATCTTGGTTATCGCCGATGCGAAGCGCGGCGACATTGGCTCGACCAACGACGCGTACGCGGCGGCGTGGCTGGACGAGTCGTCGCCATTGTGCAGCGACGCGGTGACCGTGAGTCCCTTCACCGGAGTGGGCGCACTGTCGCCATTCTTCGCGCGCGCTGCGCAAGGTCGCGGCGTCTTTGTCCTGGCCGCGACCTCCAACGACGAGGGGCGAACTCTGCAGCGCGCGCGTACCGACCGCGACGAAGCGGTGGAGGATTACGTCTTGCGACTCGTCGCCGAAATGAATCAGCGTGACGAGGGGCTCGGTGGTGTCGGGGTCGTGTTGGGAGCGACCAGGGATCGGCCGCGCTTTGATCTCGCCGCGCTGGGGGGACCGTATTTGGTGCCCGGGGTGGGCGCGCAGGGCGCGACCCCGGAACAAGTCGGCCGACTTTTTGAACGTTGTCCCGAAGGGACAGTGCTCGTGAATGTGGCACGAGCCATACTAGAAACCGGTCCTGAGCGTTCGGCACTGCGTGACGCCGTTCGGCGTTGGCGTGACAACTTAACGACATTTCTCTAGTGTTATGAGTCCCCAGGGGGTAATCTGACTTCGTGGCTCCCGTACCTCCTTCCCTCACCCACGAGCAGCGAGTAGCTGCGTCTCGTGCAGCCGTGGCGAATCGTCGTCGTCGCGCCGAAGTCAAGAAACTCGTGAAATCGGGCGATCTCTCGCTCGAGGAGTTGTTCGCTCTGGCGGAGAAGGAGGAATGTGTCGCGCAAATGCGCGCCTACGACCTCATTAGCGCCTTGCCCGCCATTGGCGAGGTGAAGGCGGCGCGCATCATGAAGAGCGCCGCGATTGCCCAAACCCGCCGTATCCGAGGTCTGGGACCGCGCCAACGAGAGCAACTTTTTCAAGCTCTTGTCCGCTGAGACGTTGGTCGTTGTATTGATTGGTCCCGGGGGGGTTGGGAAGGGGACTGTTGCGCGACGACTGCTCGAACTTGACTCACGACTCTGGTTGAGCCGTTCGTGGACCACCCGTGAGCCGCGCCCCACCGAAAGCGGTAACGAATATTTTTTCGTCACTCGCGAAGTGTTCGACGACGCCATTTCGCGCGATTTCTTCTGCGAGTGGGCAGATTTTCACGGCAATTTGTACGGCACTCCTCGTCCCCATCCGCCCCACGGGCGTGACGTGGTGCTCGAAATCGAGGTCGTGGGCGCGCGCCAAGTCCGTGAGCGCGATGCTCATGCCGTCATTTTTCTGCTCACGGCACCCACGATGGAATTGCTCGAGAAGCGCCTTCGTGGCCGCGGTGACCACGAAGAACACATCGCCCGGCGCCTGGAGTCGACGCGCCACGAAGTGGAGAATGGCCGCGAGTTGGCGGACTTCGAAGTGGTCAATGACGACGTCGAGCGGGCCAGCCGCGAAATCCTCTCTATACTGGAGGGGCTTCGCCAGTCCCGGCGAATTCCCTCGTAAAAGGACGAACCTTCCATGGCTGAACGCCCCACTCTCGTCGACCCGCCCATCGAGAACCTGTTGCACAAGGTCGGCGACTCGAAGTTCACGCTGGTGGCCGTCTCGGCCATTCGCGCCCGCGAAATCAACGAGTACTACAACGGTTTGGGTTCGGGCCACGGCGCCTTGATCCCGCCGCAGGTCTCCTCGCTGTCGAACAAGTCGCTGTCGCTGGCGATGGAGGAGCTCTACGAGGGCAAGCTTCAGTTCCACCGCCCGACGGCCGGGGAAATTGAGACCGAGCGTCTCGACGCCGAAGCGCGCGAGCAGGCTCGACTGGATGCGGCGAATGACCTCGACGCCTTCACCGATGCCCTCCGCGACGCCTAATCCGGCGCCGCCTCGCATTGTCCTAGGAGTTGCCGGTGGCATCGCCGCCTATAAGTCCGTCGAATTGTTGCGCCGCCTGCGCGACGCCGGCTACTTCGTTTCCCCCGTCCTCACGCCCGACGCGACCCGATTCGTCGGGGCGCTCACATTTTCGGCTCTCGCCAGTGAGCCCGCGCGCGTGTCGCTCTACGGCGACGCGACAACGCCTATCCCGCACACGTACCTGGGCCAGCACGCCGACCTCATCGTCGTGGCACCCGCCACCGCGCACCTCATCGCGCGCTACGCCATGGGTCTGGGCGACGATCTGCTCACCGCTACTCTGCTGGCCTCGCGCGCTCCCGTCCTGTTGTGTCCGGCGATGCACACCGAAATGTGGGAGCAACCCTCGGTCCAAGAGAACCTGGCCACGCTGCGCCGCCGCGGTGTGATGGTGCTCGACCCCGAAGTCGGACACCTGGCTGGTGGTGACGAAGGGGCGGGCCGCTTGCCCGACCCCGACGCAATCTTTGCGCTCGTCCAATGCATTCTCGAGGGTTATCGCGGCGTCTTGAGCGGTCGTCGGGTGCTGGTGAGTGCCGGAGGCACCCGTGAAGCACTCGATCCGGTGCGGGTGATGACGAACCGATCTTCGGGCCGCCAAGGGTACGCGCTCGCCGAAGTGGCTGCTCGTCTCGGTGCGGACGTGACGCTGGTCACGTCGGTGCAGCGCGACCTGGCTCTCGACGTGCGCCGCTCAATTGACGTCGTGGAAGTCGAGAGCGCGGCGCAATTGGCGACGGCCATGATTGAGCGCTTCGCCAGCAGCGACGTTGCCATCATGGCCGCCGCGGTCGCCGATTTCACCTTTGACGCCGCCACCGACAAGATCAAGAGGGAAGCGGGCCTGCCCGTCATGACCCCGGTACCCACCATCGATATCGTCGCCGAACTCGTCGCCCAACGCCGCTCCGGTCAGGTGGTCGTGGCCTTCGCGGCCGAGACCCAGGACCTCGAGACCAATGCAGCGGCCAAATTACAGCGCAAGGGCGTCGACCTGCTCGTGGCCAATGATGTATCGGCACCCTTCGCGGGATTTGCTCACCCAACCAACGAAGTACTGGTACTGGGGCGCGACGGGAGTGTCGAGAAGTTGTCGTTGCGATCAAAAGAGGCCATTTCTGAAGAGATTTTGGTTAAGGTTGCTTCATTGTTATCCCAAGGAGTTTCATGACTGATCGCACCCTCTTCACTTCCGAGTCGGTGACCGAAGGACATCCGGACAAGATCGCGGATCAGATTTCCGACGGCGTTCTCGACGCGATCCTGGCCCAAGACCCCGACGCGCGAGTGGCCTGTGAGACGCTCCTCACCACGGGACTGTGCGTCGTGGCCGGCGAGATCACCACGTCCGCGGTCGTGGACATCACGACGGTGGCGCGTCAGACGATTCTCGACATCGGGTACGACGACGGCGCCAAGGGCCTCGACGGCAATACCTGCGCGGTCCTGGTCTCGCTCGGCAAGCAGAGCCCCGATATCGCCGGAGGCGTCGACGTGAGCCACGAGCACCGGTCGGGCTCGGGTGGCGAAGACGAGCTCAACCGTCAAGGCGCAGGCGACCAAGGAATGATGTTCGGTTACGCCTGCGACGACAACGCCGACTTCATGCCGGTGCCCATCTGGCTCGCACACCGGCTCGCGATGCGGCTGTCCCAGGTGCGCCGCAGCGGTCTCGTGCCCTACCTGCGTCCCGACGGCAAGACCCAGGTCACCATCGCCTACGAGGATGGACGTCCCGTCGCGGTCGACACCGTCCTCATTTCGACCCAGCACGAAGAGGGCTACGACTCTCAGACCACTATCAAGAACGACGTCATCGAACACGTCATCATGCCGTTGCTGCCGCCGGAGCTGGACACCTCGTCGATGCGGGTGTTCGTGAACCCCTCGGGCAAGTTCGTGCTCGGCGGGCCCCACGCCGACGCGGGACTCACTGGTCGCAAGATCATCGTCGACACCTACGGTGGCATGGCCCGTCACGGTGGCGGTGCATTTTCAGGCAAGGACCCTTCAAAGGTGGATCGCTCCGCGGCCTACGCCGCGCGTTGGGTCGCCAAGCACGTCGTCGCCGCGGGCGCGGCCGAGCGTTGCGAAGTCCAGGTGGCCTACGCCATTGGTGTGGCCCGACCAGTTTCGGTGCTGGTGGAGACGTTCGGCACCGAGCGCGTGGACCGTGCGCGCATCGCCAAGGCTGTCGACGCCCTGTTCGACCTGCGCCCGGCGGCGATCATCCGCGACTTGGACCTTCGCCGACCGATCTACCGCGACACCGCGGCCTACGGCCACTTTGGTCGCTCGGATCACGGCTTCACGTGGGAAGAGACTCCGCGCGTCGAGGACCTGCGCCGCGAATTGTCCCTGTAGTTGTGACGCCGCGCTGCGTCCGCGTCGTCACTGACAACGCCGCCGTCGACCGCGCATTTGATTATGAACTCACCGACTCCCTCGACCAGATTGGCGTGGGAGATCGGGTTCGCGTTGACTTCAACAATCGATCCCTTCGCGGCTGGGTGACGGGCGAGGTTGGCGCCACTCGTGAGATGAAGCCCGTGAAGAAGTGGCTGGGGCTGGGTCCGCCCCCGGAGATGATGGGTCTTCTCGAGTGGGCGTCTCAGCGCTGGTGCGCCCCGTTGTCGCGATTTTTGCTGGCGGCCTCGCCCGGCGTGATTGTGCGCGATGTGCCGCGCGCTCCCGAACCTCGTCCGCTCGATCCCCGCATTGTCGCCCAAGCCCACGAGGTCGATCCCGGCGTCGTACTGGTCTCACCGACCCACGATCCGCTGGCGCTGATCCTTTACGCGCACCAGCGCACGCGGCGCGCCGCGGGGAGCCTGCTGGTACTCGTGCCGACGGAGGCCTGGGCCCAGCGTCTACGCGGGCGCCTCGAACAGCGCGGCTGCGACGTCGCCCAGGGTGAAGGTGAGTGGGATCGTATGCGTGCGGGCTGGCCAATCATTGTGGGCGCGCGCGGCACGGCCTTGGCGCCGACGCCGCATCTGCGAGCGGCGGTCGTGATCGATGCCGATGACGAGGCGTATCGCTCCGAGAGTTCGCCCACCTGGGACGCCGCCACGCTGCTCGTCGAGCGTTGTCGGCGCGACAACGCACCGCTGTGGCTCACCTCGGTGGCGCCGTCGCCCACACTGCTTTCTCTAGGGCCCGCCCACTCGTGGGGTGACGTGGCGAGTGGTTGGCCCCACACGCGGGTACTAGATCGGCGAGAGGCAGATCCTCACGACGGTGTGCTCGCGCGACCAGCCCTCGAAGCGGCACACCGCGCGCTCAGCACCGATGAGCCCGTCGCGGTCGTGGTGATCCTGCAACGCCTGGGTCATGGGCGGCTCTTCGCGTGTCGACGCTGTGGCGAACTGGCGAGGTGCGAGGTATGCGGACAGGCCGAGGTCGAGGTGGGAGACCAGCTGGCCTGCGCCGACGAGCACGAGCAGCGCCCCAACTTCTGTCGCGCCTGCGGCGCGACGAATCTGAAGAAGGTCCGCGTGGGAGTCTCGACGTTGGCGCGCGACATTTGCGCCCAGTTGTCCCAACCCGTCGACGAGGTCACCGCGGCTTCGAAAACTGGCATCACCGCTCGAGTCGTGGTCGGCACCGAGGCAGTCTTTGGTCGGGTGCGGCGATGTTCGCTGGTGATCTTTGTTGACTTTGACCAGTACTTGCTGGCCCCGCGCGAGTCGGCGCGTCGAGCGGCCCTGACCGCCGTCGCCAAGGCGGGCCGGCTGGTGGGTTCGCGCCGCGAGGGCCGCGGGGAAGTGGTGGTCCAGACGCGTCGCCACGACGAGGTCATTGACGCACTCGTCAGTGGCGACGTGAGTGCGGTCATCAACGACGACGCGGCCACCGCGAAAATGTTGGGATTGCCTCCCTTTGGTGCGCGGGCCTACGTATCGGGCGAGGCTGCGCAAGAGTTCGTGGCGCAACTGGACCCAAAGGTAGTGAGGGTGCGTCACGTGGAGGGCACGTACGTTCTCTCCGCACCCGACGTCGACGAACTGACGCGAGTGGTGCGCGAGACGCCACGTCCGGGTGGGCGAATGCGCCTCGAAGTCTTTTAACCGCACGGCCCCGGGGGCGGGGCCGTTTAAGTCGAAGAATTCGAGACGGTATCGTGGAGGGGTGAGCACGTTACCTATTCGCACCTTTGGCGACCCGGTCCTCAATCAGGTGACGACCGACGTCGAGAACATTGATGGCAAGGTGGCGGCCCTGGCCGAATCGATGATCGAGACGATGTACAAGGCGCCGGGTGTTGGACTGGCCGCCAATCAAATTGGCGTGCAGAAGCGACTTTTCGTCTACGACAAGGGAGATGGGCCGGTCGTGGTGGTTAATCCGCAGATTATTGAGACCTCGGGCGAGTGGGCCTATGAAGAAGGCTGCCTGTCGGTACCGGGCCTGAGCTGGGAGATTGTGCGACCCAACCACGTACACCTCGTGGGTCGTGACCTCGACGGTAACGAAATCGACGTCCAGACCGCGGAGTACGAGGGAAGGATCTTTCAGCACGAGGTTGATCACCTCGACGGTTTTCTCTTGCTCGACCGTCTCGACGACGACCAGCGTAGGGCCGCGAAGCGCGCCCTGCGCAAGATGCAGATCCGCGTGTCGCCCCACGATCACGAGGGTCTTCACCAATTGCTGGGCGACTGATGCGCCTGGCCTTTCTCGGTACTCCCGAGGCGGCCGTGCCCTCGCTCGAGGCGCTCGTCGGCGCCGGTCACGACGTGGCCCTGGTCATTTCGCAGCCTGATCGCCGTCGTGGTCGCGGCAACGACGTCTCGGCGTCTCCGGTCAAGGCCGCCGCGTTGGCGCTGGGTTTGAACGTCGCCGACGACCTGGCGGCAATCGAAGGGGTCGAAGTGGACTTGGGCATTGTCGTGGCGTACGGCGCGATGATTCCGGCGGCGACCTTGGCTCGTACACCCATGCTGAACGTCCACTTCTCCTTGCTGCCGCGTTGGCGTGGCGCAGCCCCCGTCGAACGAGCCATCCTGGCCGGTGACGAGGAGAGCGGGGTGGGCATCATTTCCCTCGAGATCAGTCTCGACACCGGGCCGCTGCACGCCGAACGTCGCACCGATATTGGAGAAAAGCCCTCGAGTGAATTGACGGCGGAATTGGCCCAGATGGGAGCGGAACTGCTCGTCGAAGTACTCGCCAGCCCCGACCAGCTCGCTCATCCGCGGGCCCAGGCGGGCGAGTCGACCTACGCGGCGAAATTGACTCCAGATACTTTTCACGTCACCACTGATATGACACCGGCGCAGGCGCTGCGAGTCGTGCAGCTCGAACGGGCCTTCGTCAAGGTGCAGGGTCGACGCCTGCGAATCTTGCGCGCCGCGCCGTGCGCCGTCGCGGTTCGCACTGGTTCCTTGCGCGCCGAGGGTCCCGTCCTGGCACTCGGCCTGACGGGTGGCGCGTTGGAGTTGATCTGGGTCCAGCCCGAAGGCTCGCGCACCATGAGCGGAGCCGGGTGGTGGGCCGGCGCCCGTCTGGGTGAGGACGTCGAGTGGGAGTAATCGCCCCCTCCACCACCTAGGCTGGTGGTCGTGGAAATTCTCGACGCGGGTCCGGTGGGCGCTCTGCGCATCGCTCCTTCAATCTTGGCGGCGGACTTTGGCGCCCTGGCGAAGGCCGTCCAGGTCGTCGACGCCCAGACCGATTGGGTGCACGTGGACGTCATGGACGGCCACTTCGTGCCCAATATCTCGATCGGCCCACTGGTGCTGCAGTCGCTACGCCAGTACAGCCAGCGGTTCTTCGATTGCCACCTCATGATCTCGGACCCGGCGCGCTATCTCGAAGCCTTCAAGAAGGCCGGCGCGGACGGTTGCACCGTTCACGTCGAAGTGGGCAACACCGCGTCGGTCATTGCCGACACCCGGGCACTGGGACTGCGCGTGGGACTGGCCGCGAATCCCGACACCCCCTTTGATGCGGTGGAGCCGTTCCTCGGTGACATCGACCTGCTTCTTCTGATGACGGTTTTTCCCGGCTTTGGCGGTCAATCCTTCATGACCGAGGTGATGGACAAGGTGAGCCTCGCCCGCAAGGAGATTGACGCCTCGCACCTCGGCGTGAACCTCGAAGTTGACGGGGGCATTGACGAAGTGACCGCACCCATTGCCACGCGGGCCGGAGCCAACGTGCTCGTGGCCGGTTCGGCGATCTTCAACCAGCCCTCGCCGCTCGACGCCGCCCTGGCGATTCGCGAAGCGGCGCTCGCTGGTCAACGATGACGCTCGACACCTCAATGCTCATGACCGAGGCAATTCTCGAGGGCGACAAGGCGCGCCTGCACGCGCCTCCCAATCCCTGGGTCGGTGCACTCGTGGTGCGCGACGGCAACGTGGTCGCGGCGGGGCACACTCAAGTACCCGGCGAATCCCACGCCGAGGTGGAAGCCCTGCGGCGCGCTGGCGACCTGGCCCGTGGCGCCACCATGGTCGTCACCCTGGAGCCGTGCTGTCATATCGGACGCACGGGTCCCTGCGTCGAGGCATTGATAGAAGCGGGAATCACCCGTGTCGTCGTGGGCTCGCTGGACCCCGACCCGCGCGTGGCCGGACGCGGCATGACGACCTTGCGCGCCGCGGGGATCGACGTCGACGTCGGCGTCGAGCTCGAAGCGGTGCGCGCGCAGTTGGCCCCGTATCTCTGGCATCGCATCACCGGTCGCCCCTACGTGGTCCTCAAGGTCGCCGCGACTCTCGATGGCATCGTGGCCATGGCCGACGGGTCGAGTCAGTGGATCACATCNNTTGACCGCTCGCCTGGGCGACGTGACCCTAGAGCCCCAACGAGTGGTCCTGGGCCACGCGCCCGAAGGCGCGAGGGTTCATCCGTGCTGGGAGCGACAGGGCGAACTCGGCCCAGTGCTTGACGAGCTCGGCGAGCACGATATCTTGCAAGTCCTGGTAGAAGGCGGCGCCACGGTGGCGAGCGCCTTCCTCGAGGCAGGATTGGTGAACCACGTGGTGTGGTACGTGGCACCGGCGCTGGCGGGTTCGTCCGCGGGCCGCGGAGCATTGGCGTCATTGTCGACGCCGGGCATCGCTGCGCTGCGTCGTGCTCGATTCACCGACGTTCGCCGCGTTGGTGAGGATGTACGAATGGATCTGGAGGTCTAATGGCGTTGTCGAGCATCGAAGAGGCGATTGAGCAATTGCGCCGCGGTGGGATGATCGTCGTGGTGGACGACGAGGACCGCGAAAATGAGGGCGATTTGATCATGGCCGCGGAGGACGTCACCGCGGAGTCCATGGCGTTCTTCCTCGAGCACACCTCGGGAATCTTCTGTGTTCCCTTGGAGGACACTCGCGCCGACGAGCTCGACTTGCCGCTCATGGTGGTTGCCAACACCGAAGCCCAACGCACCGCGTTCACGGTGACCGTGGACTACCGTCACGGGACGACGACGGGCATTTCTGCGAGCGATCGTGCCGTCACGGTGCGCGCCCTGATCGATCCCGCCACGCTCCCCACCGACCTCAATCGTCCGGGGCACATTTTCCCGCTGCGCTATCGCCCGGGCGGCGTCTTGAAGCGCGCGGGTCACACCGAAGCGACGGTCGACTTGTGCCGACTGGCGGGTAAGTACCCCTCGGGAGTGTTGTGCGAGGTCGTCACCAAGGACAAGGCCGATATGGCGCGACTACCCGAGCTCGTGGTGTTCGCGGCCGAACACGGTCTGCCGCTGGTGAGCATTGCCGACCTGATCCGTTACCGGCGTCACCACGAAAAGTTAATCAAGCGCATTGCCGAAGCATCATTGCCAACGGACCACGGCGAGTTCCAGGCCGTCGTCTTCGAGAGCGTTCTCGATGGCGAACAGCACATGGCTCTGGTCTACGGGGACATTGACGGCGTTGACAACGTATTGGTGCGCGTGCACTCGGAGTGCCTCACCGGTGACGCGCTGGGCTCACTGCGATGCGACTGCGGTCCCCAGCTGCAGTCCGCGCTCGCCAAGGTGGCCGCGGAGGGTGCCGGTGTCGTGGTGTACTTGCGCGGGCACGAGGGACGCGGTATCGGTCTCGGACACAAGATCCGCGCTTACGCGCTCCAGGAGAACGGCGCCGATACCGTCGACGCCAACCTTGAGCTCGGGTTGCCGATCGACTCGCGCGAGTACGGCATCGGCGCACAAATTCTGGTGGACCTCGGCATCACGTCAATGCGCCTGATGACCAATAACCCCACTAAATACGGCGGACTCGAGGGATTCGGCCTCGACATCGTGGAGCGCGTGGCTCTCGAAAGCCGTCCGACGCCATTTAACATTGACTACCTGCGCACCAAGCGTGAACGCATGGGCCATCTCCTGGAGGGGCTTGATGACATCGAGTAACGAAACCGAGTTCGACTCCGAGGTCGACGCAATACTGCGCCCGCGCGTGGGCCAGTATCTGGTGGGCGCCGTCGAGGGTCGCGGTGTGCGCGTCGGACTGGCGTGCGGACGCTTCAACGGGGCAGTGACGAGTCGTTTGATCGAAGGAGCGCTTTTGGTCTTGGCCGAGCGAGGCGTCGACCGCAACGACATCACGATCGCCTGGGCGCCCGGCGCCTTTGAACTGCCCCTGGTGGCTCGGGGCTTCGCCCTCGGCGAGCAAGTGGACGTCGTCATCACGTTGGGCGCCGTCATCCGTGGCGACACTGGTCACTACGACGTGGTGGCCGGAGAGTGCGCGCGCGGCGTACAGGATGTTCAACTCGCCACCGGCGTGCCGGTGGTCTTTGGCGTTTTGACGACCAACACGATCGAGCAGGCCCTCGAGCGTTCCTTGCCCGACGAGACCAACAAGGGTCGCGAGTCGGCCGAAGCCGCCCTCGAGATGGTCAACCTACTGCGTCAGCGCGTCTTCTCGTCGTGACCTTCGACGGCGTCGTGATGGCCTTTGACGAGGCTCGCGGTGACGGAATGTTGCGCGACGCCCGCGGCGCAGAGTTCTATTTTCACTGCGTGCACATCGCCGACCGCAGCCGATTCGTCGACGCGGGTGCCCCCGTGCGCGCACGGCGTGTGGTGGGGCTGCGCGGTCGCGACGAAGCCGTCGACGTGGTGAAGCTCTAACCCTCGTCCGAGGTGGCGTCGGTCATTGGTGTTGCGGATTCTGCGGCGGCGTTCGCGGCCAAGCTGGCGCGCACGAAGACCTGCTGGATCTCCGCCAACGCGGTGCGATACAGCGACAGGTTCGGGCCGAGCCGCTCCTCGCCGGAGTCCAGCAGGGCCGCCATCACGTCAATCACCAATTGAGCGCCGACGAGGTCGGCGGGCGACGACGCGAGGTGCACGGCCGCCCACTGAGCGAGAACGAAGAAGTGATTCGCCAACAGGGCCTCGGCGGGAGTTTCGCGGAGGTACGTCAGCTCAGCTTCGGCGTCGAGTTCTGAAGTGTCATCAGTCATCCCACCAAAGTAGTGGGTCGGGTGCCGCTTCGGCCTGACGACATCGTTCCGAGCGAGACCGAGGGGGGGGGAGGTCCTCCGGGACCCGCACCGGTGGCCCCACTCGGGGGTTCACCGGTGCCGCCGGATCCGCCGTCGATTCTTCCGGATCCGCCGAGACCGTTGCTGGTGGCCATGGACTGAAATGAGAACAGGGCGGCCACCGCCAGCACGCCAATGGCTCTCATCAAGACGGGCCGCACGAAGCGACTTATGAGCCATGCGGCGAGCATCGCGATGAGTCCCATCGCGGGCAGGTAAAAGCGAATCACGTGCACGGTGATTGAGTTGTCGACGGGCCCCCCGGGCAATTGCCCCACGGTCCCGGTGTGGCAAAGATGGAGCGCACAGAGTCCCAGCCAACCCGCAGTCTGCACCGCGCCGATGCGCGCGTCAACGTCTTCAGGCGACCGCGGTGAGTCGTGGCGTTCGCGGAGCCGCCGCACCGCGATAGTGATCACTGCCGCGGCGGCCGGGAGCCACGTGGGCATCGACGTCGTGAGATTCGCGGGCATACCCACCAAATTGGGCCAGAGGCTCGATCATGAGAAGGAAATTTCGCCGGCGGAGTAGCCCATGGACGTCGCCGAACCGTACGTCCATTGGTCAAAACCCACCAGGATGGCGAAAAGAACGGCCACCGACGACGACCTGGTCACGAGCGCTGAACGGTGCAATTTGGCCGTGCGCGCAAGTAGCGCCGCCGCTGCGACGGCGACACCGAGTTCGATCAGATTGGTGGAGCGAATGAATACCGCGCATTCGAGAGAGACGAACGCCGCCAGTCCCACCCAGAGGCGCCGTCGATTCGACGCCTCGATCGCCACCACTACCCCGACCAGCAGACCAAAACCAATGGCGATCAGCGACGCGTCAGTAAATGAGGGCATCGTGTTGCGCCAGGCCAACGTCAACGCCGTGCCCGAAAAACAGTAGATCCACACTGCTGGCGCCGCGGCACGCTCCGAGACCCAGCGGCGCATCCCAAGAAAGATTCCTCCGCACGCCAGGGCTCCGAAGAATAGGGGCGCCAGACGCAACAGGCCCATGGCGTAGAAAATGACGGAAAAGAATAGGTAACCCGGGTTCTTCTCGCTGATCCAGTACCCCGAGGCCATGTGGTGCCACTGCATGATGCCCTGGCCACCTGACGAACTCAAGCTGGATTTGAGGGCTAGATACTGGGCATTGGTGGCAGGACGCGCCCGTGGCTCAAGGCCACAATCGAGGCGCGCTAGGCGTAGTCGTCGGGCTCGAGCAGCATCGGTGATTTGGAAAAGATGACCGCTCCGAACGCCGCGAAGGCCACGAGAGTCGAGATGGCGGCGGGCCGTCGCCACCAGATTGGGCGGCGGGTGGCGGGGACGTCGTCCATGACGGTTACGTTACGAATGACCGTTAACACGACGTGATGAAGTGCCTAAATCCTGTCTAAAGCGTTGAGGACACGGGTTCGCGCCGGTCTGATAGCCTTTCAGGGCAGTTCACAGCAAGTGAGGTTGGTATCCAACTTCCACCTGAGCACACTGGTGCTTCGGGTCAACGGGTCTTATTCGCCTCGCTTGCCGTGGCGACGCCAGGGCGGCGTCGCACAGAGCAAGGAGTCAGTTATCGCAACAGTGCCTGGAGACCACCGCGTCAATGAACGCATTCGGGTCGAGAACGTTCGCCTCATCGATAATGAGGGAAATCAGCGCGGCGTTACCACTACGCGTGAAGCGTTGGCGTTGGCCCGCAGCCTCGACCTAGACCTCGTGGAGATTGCGCCCACCGCGCAGCCACCGGTCTGTCGCATCATGGACTACGGAAAGTTCAAGTTCGACGAAGCGCAAAAGGCGAAGGAGTCACGTCGTAAGACTCAAAACGTGGGTGTCAAGGAGATGAAGTACCGCCCGAAGATCGGACCCGGAGACTTCGACACTAAGACCCGCCTCGTGGAGAAGTTCTTGACCGAAGGTCACAAGGTGAAGGTCACCATCATGTTCCGTGGGCGTGAATCCGCGCACCCCGAGTTGGGTAAGAAGATCCTGGACCGCATCATCGACAAACTCGTAGATATCGCCAAGGTCGAATCAGCCGCCAAGCTCGACGGACGCAACATGATCATGGTGCTGGGCCCAGACAAGAAGGCCAAGCCCAAGGCTGAAGCAGTGAAGGTCGAAGAAGTAAAGACAGAAGAACCCGCAACACCCGCAACACCCTTGGTGGTCGAGGCAAGTGTCCCGGCCCAAGAATCGCAAGAGGAGAGTTGAAATGCCCAAGATGAAGACCGACAGTGGTGCCAAGAAGCGCATCAAGATCACCGGTTCGGGAAAGCTGCGACGCCGCCAGGCGTTTCGTGGCCACCTGATGGAGACCAAGTCGTCAACGCGTACGCGTCGTCTGGGTCGCGAGACGACCATCTCTCCCGGTATGGAGAAGAACATCAAGAAGTTGATGGGTCTTTAGGAACTTTAGGAAAGAGGAACTGATATGGCTCGTGTCAAGAGGGCGGTAAACGCCAAGAAGCACCACAAGGCAATTCTCGAAGAGGCTAAGGGTTACTACGGTGACCGCAGCCGCACCTTCCGCGCCGCGAACCAGGCCGTCCAGCACGCCGGCGTGTACGCGTTCCGCGACCGCCGCGCACGCAAGGGTGAGATGCGCCGTTTGTGGATCCAGCGCATCAATGCGGGTACGCGCCTGCACGGCGTGAGCTACAGCCGTTTCATCGCCGGGCTCAATGTCGCGGGTATCGAAGTAGACCGTCGCATGCTGGCTGACTTGGCCGTGAACGACGCCGCAGCCTTCAGCGCGATCGTCGCCCAGGCCAGCGCCGCCCTGTCCAAGTAGGTCATTCTGATCGAGGCGCTGGGGTCGACTCACCAAAGAGTGCGTCGACTCCGACGCCTCATTTCCAAGCGCTCCGATCGTTGGGCTGAGGGCGTGTGCGTCATCGAGGGTCCCGATTTGATTGACGCCGCTCTGGACAGTGGCGTCCAGTTCGAAGCGTTGTTCGTTGACCGTGCGGCGATTGATGACCGGTATGTCGCAACATTGCTCGAGCGCGCATCTCGAGCGCAGGTGCGCGTGTTCGCTCTCGATGACGGAGTTCTGGAGAGAATTGCCGACGCTCGGACCCCTCAGCCGGTTTTGGCCGCAGTGAATTTCACCCTCAGTGATCTCGCCCAGACGCCTCGCAAGGGCCTCGTTCTCGTGCTCGACAACGTGCGCGACCCCGGCAACGCGGGGACAATTATTCGTTCCGCTGACGCCGCCGGCGCTTCCGCAGTGGTAATGAGTGGCGACAGCGTCGATCCATTCAACCCCAAGACGCTGCGGGCATCGGCCGGTTCCGTTTTTCATCTCCCTCTGGTCGTGGCACCGCTCGCCGAGGTGTTGCTGCACTTCGAGGCCCTCGGGGTGCCCTCCTTCGCAACGGTGGTGCGTGGGGGAACGTCGTATCGCGATGTGGACCTATCGGGAGCCTGCGTGGTGGTGATTGGCAACGAGGCCGCCGGGCTCGACGAGGCCTCGGTGGCGCTCTGCGACGAGAAAATAAGTATTCAGATGGCCGGACGTTCGGAGTCGCTGAACGCGGGTGTCGCCGCGTCATTGATTGCATTTGAGGCCCTGAACCAGCGAAGCAACACCACTTCCGCTTGAGAACCTCGTAGCCTTGGAAGATATGACGATCTCACCTCTCGCCGAACTGTCGACGCACGTCACTGCGCTCCTCAACCGTATTGAGCAGGCCGTGACACTGGAAGAATTGCTCGCCGAGGAGCCCTTCATCGTAGGCAAGCGATCAATTCTCTCGACCCTGCAGAAGTCTCTGGGTGCCCTCGCGCCCGAAGACCGCAAGGACGCCGGTGCGCAGCTCCAAGCGGCCCGACGCGGTGTCGAAGAAGCCTACGCAACGCGTCGCACGATGCTCGAAGAGGCCAGTCGAGCGCTCGTCCTCGAAGCGGACCGCCTTGATCTGGGCGACGTCGTGGTCACGAGTGTCAGTGTGCCGCTGGCCGTTGGCCACCCCGGAATCGTCGCCGTCACTCAGCGCCAGCTCGAGGACGTCTTCGTGACTATGGGCTTTGCGGTCTCTGACGGACCCGAAGTCGAGAGTGACTGGTACAACTTCGAAGCTCTCAACATCCCGCCCGCCCACCCGGCACGCGGCTTGTGGGACACGTTCTACGTCGACCTCGGCGAGCCCGAGACGGTCGTGCTACGCACGCACACTTCGCCAACACAAATCCATCTCATGGAGAGCGCTGTCGCTTCCGACAGCTTGCCGATTCACCGTGTCATGCCTGGGCGCTGCTACCGGCGTGATACGCCCGACGCGCGTCACCTCGCGGCCTTCCACCAGATCGAGGGGCTCGTTGTGGACCGCGGTATCACTTTTGCGGACCTGGCTGGCGTGATCGAGACCTTTACCCACGCGTACTTCGGGGCCGACATCTCGTCGCGACTGCGTCCGGCGTTCTTCCCCTTCACCGAGCCATCTGCCGAATTTGAGATCACCTGCACCATCTGTCGCGGTGAGGGATGTCGCACGTGTTCCCAGACTGGCTGGATCGAGTTGGGTGGATGTGGCATGCTCGACCCCGCGGTGCTCGAGGCGGTGGGCATCGACGGCGACGAATGGAGTGGCTTCGCCTTCGGCTTCGGGATTGATCGCTGCGCGCAGATGCGCCACCAGATCGCCGACATGCGGGCGCTCATCGACAACGACGTCCGATTCCTCAGGCAGTTCTCGTGAAGATTCCCCTTTCTTGGCTCCTCGATTTTGTCGATCTGCCCGAGTCGGTCACCGAGTTGACGACGATTCTCGACGAACTCGGACTCGTGGTCGAGGGGGTTGAAATCGTCGGTGAAGGACTGGGCGATGTTGTCGTCGCGCGCATCGACGAGATCCGTACCATCGAGGGTGCGGACCGCGTACGACTCGTCACGGTGGACGCCGGCAATGGACCATTGGACATCGTCTGCGGCGCGACCAATTTCGCCCTGGGTAATTTCGTGCCCCTGGCCCCCGTGGGTGCGGTACTACCCGGCGGATTCGAGATAGCCGTGCGCACGATGCGCGGCGCGACTTCCAACGGCATGCTCTGCTCGGCGCGCGAGCTTCGCCTCAGCGATGATCACGAGGGGCTCTACATTCTCGATGACATCATTGAACCCGTCGTGGGCCAATCCCTCCTCGAGGCGCTCGGCATCACCCGCGACGTCGTCTTCGATATCTCCATTGAAGGAAATCGTCCCGACGCCTGGAGCGTGCGCGGCGTCGCGCGCGACCTGGCAACGCGACTCGGGCGAGTGCTGCGCACCTCCGCACTCGCGACTCCTGACGCCACCGACGCTTCGTCGAGTTTCGCGGGCGCGGGCATTGACGACCCCGACTTGTGTGGACGCCTTACCGTCTCGGTATTGCGCGACGTCGCGGTGGGTCCATCGCCCGCGCACCTGGCGCGGCGACTGGCGATGGCCGGCATGCGACCCATCTCCAATGTCGTCGATGCATCGAACCTCGTGATGCTCGAACTGGGACAGCCCACCCACCCTTATGACGCCGCTCACGTGGCGGGCCGCACGCTGCGCGCGCGCCGCGCGCGCGCCGGTGAAACCCTGACGACACTCGATGATGTCCAGCGCGCACTAGCCCAACCGGGGCGCGGGCTGGGCGACACGGGAGAAGACTGCGTCATTGTCGACGGCGACGACCGGGTGCTCGGTCTCGCGGGCATCATGGGCGGCGCGTCGAGTGAGATATCCGCCTCAACTACCGACGTCTTGTTGGAAGCCGCATTCTTTGACCCGATGAGCATTGCGCGCTCTTCCAAGCGCCACGGTCTTCGTTCGGAGGCCTCGAACCGCTTCGAGCGCGGCGTGGATCCGGAGCTCGCCCTCGTGGCGGTCGCTCGATTCGTCGCGTTGCTGCGCGAGAGCAATCCCCAGGTCGTCTGGATGGCTGAGCCGCTCGACGTCGTCGGGACTCTGCCGGTCCCCGCGACGGTGACGCTGCGCGAGGGTGACCTCGAGCGCGCCCTCGGTGTGGACGTTCCGGCCTCGGACGTGCGAGCAATTCTTGAAGGACTGCAGTTCAGCGTCATCGGCAAGGGGCCGTGGTATATCACTGCGCCTAGCGCGCGCCTCGACGTGCGCAGTGGTGCGGCTGGACGCGCCGACGTGATCGAAGAGATCGCGCGACTCTACGGGTACTCGCGCCTTCCTCGACGCACGCCGTCCTGGCCCGAACCGGGCGGGCTCAGCGATCGCCAACGCGTGCGACGGCGCCTTTGCGACACGGTCGTGGACTTGGGCGTGCACGAGTCGTGGACGCCCACTCTGGGTAGCGACGAGGACTTCGACCTGCTGGCCCCCGGCGCGCCGCGCGTGCGGGTGACCAACCCGCTGACCTCTGAGGAATCAGTACTGCGCTCATCGATGCTGGTGGGTCTGGTTCGCGCGTGGGGCAAGAACGCCGAACGCGGTCTGGGCGACGTCGTGCTCGGCGAGATTGGCAATGTCTTTTATCACCCCGAGATCGCGACCGTGCCTCGCCACACCCGTGGCGGCGCCGGGGGATTAGTGTCTCTTGCCCTGCCCGAGGAGAACGAACGACTCACCGTGGTACTCGGGCGTCTCGGCGACGACGCCCGCACCGCAGTGGCGACCTGGGCGGCTCTGGCAACTCGACTCGGCGTGCACGACGTCGTGGTGCGCTCCAACGACAATGTGCCCCGGGGGCTGCACCCNNGGAGAAGTTGATTCGTCGCTCTTCGTCGCTCTCGCGACGGTGCCCTCGCGTCGTCTGGGCGTTCTCGATCTCGACCTCGACGTGCTCTTTGATCTCACGCTCGACGCCGAGCTCGACCAATTCGTGACCGTCCCCGGCCGCTATCCCGTTGCCATTATTGACCTCGCCTTCGTCGTAACCCAACACGTACACGCCATCGATCTCGCCGAAGTTCTCATGGCGGCGTCGGACGTGGTGGAGGACGTGACCCTCTTTGACGTCTATCGCGGCGACAATCTTCCCGAGGGAACACGCTCGCTCGCCTACAACGTGCGCTTTTCATCTACGGACAAGACATTGAGCGAATCAGATGTCGCCAGCGCGCGCGCCGCGCTGATTGAGGCCGCGGGCGCCCTGGGCGCCGAGTTGAGGTCCTAGATGACGCAGGACGCAGTGGCTGAGCGCGAGTACGTTCTCGAACCCTCCGTCGGTCGGCGATTCTCCATCGCCTCGTTGGTGCGTCTCAGCGATGCGCTGCCCTCGAGTTTTTGGCGACTCGACGGCGTGGCGCGAGCTCTCCAGGACGCGGCCACTGAAGATTGGGAGGACTGCGGCATCGTGACCGACGCTCTCTGGCTAGCGCGTCGAACTTCGTTTCGCCGGGTGGGCCCCTGGCCCGTTATCTACGACCGCCTCAAGCTCACGACATTCTGCTCCGGGGTGGGAGCCGCGTGGGCCGAGCGGCGTACCAATGTCTACGTCGGCGATCTCTTGGTGATCGAGGCGTCGTCGCTGTGGGTGCCGGTGGACCCGCGCGGCTTTCCGGTGCGCATCCCCAAGACCTTCCACGAGATCTTCGGTGAGGCCCTGAAGGGTCGCCGCGTGTCGGGTCGCGTGCCGGTGACCGCTCCTCCCGAGGGGGCGCCGAGGCGCGCGTGGCCCCTTCGTCGTGCGGATTTAGACGTTATCGGACACGTGAACAATGCGGCTGTCTGGCAGGCGGTCGCCGAGGTCTTTGATGCGCCGGTCGCGTCCGTCGATGTGATTCACCACGGCCCCGTCGAAGAGGGTCACGCCGTCGAGCTCGTCACGGGCCCTAACGCGATGTGGCTACTCGTGGACGGCGAGGTTCGCGTCGCGGCCAGCGTCGTCTTTGACGCCGCGAGCGACGCTGGTCGCTAAGTACGAACCCAGCACAATCAATGGAAAACCCAGGGCAATCCCCACGGTGAAGGGCTCGTGAAGTCCAATCACGCCGAGCAGGACCGCGATGGCCGTGTTCGAATAGACCACGACCACCGAGCGACTCGATCCGGCTTCCTTGATGAGTTCATGGAAGACGAGGAAAGCGCCGGCGGTGCAAAATATCGAGAGGATCGCCACTGACGTCCAGGTTTCGCTTGAGACGTGGGTGGGCCAGTGAAATAAGTCGTAGGGAATCCATCCCAAGGCGACGACGCCGGCGGCTCCGCAGACGACGGCCGGTCCGGGCACGCCACGTAACTTCGTGGCGAGGATGAGCGGTCCGATGGCGTAGCCCACGCACACGATGAGCATGAGTCCGATCCAGGTAATCGAACCGCCCTTGAGGTCGAGGCCGACGAGCAGGGCCACGCCGATGGCCCCTGCGAACAACCCCATGAGGCGTCGCGTGCCAATAGGTTCGTGCGTGCTCGAGAATCGCCCGGCGATAACCGAGAACAACGGCACCGCGCAGATGATCAGTGAAGTCAGCGAACTAGTGATGTGGCGTTCGGCGGTGGACATCAAATACCACGGGATGCCGAATTCGACCACGCCGAAGAGGATGATCCATTTGAAGTTCTTCACGAGTGCCGGCCAGGCCTTTTGATGAGTGACGACGGGCATCAGCAACAGCGAGGCCGGCGCGGTTCGCGCGAGCACCAGGACGCCGGGATCGAGCTGTCGCACCGCCACGCGGATGAGCAGGTAGGGGATGCCCCAGAGCACCGCCATCGCTGAAAAGAGCAGCCAGCCTCGTCGAGTCACCCGTCAAGTGTAGCCCCCCCGACCGGGTGTTGCACTTTTGCTTAGAGATGTGCATAAAATGGCAGAATGAGAATTGCCGTACTAGGAGCGACCGGATACGCCGGGCTTGAGGTACTTCGCCTGGGCGCGTCACACCCCGATCTGCAGGTGGTGCTGGCCACGGGGGAGTCCAACGCCGGCAAGACGGTGGCCGAGCACGCACCGGCCCTCGCCGGGCTCTACCCCGGCCTCGTCTTTGCTCCGACCGCCAGCGTCTTCGACGCCGACATCGACGCCGCCTTCGTTGCCTTGCCCCACGGCACGAGCCAGTCCCTCGTGCCCGCCTTACGCGCCCGGGGCGTCATGGTCATTGACCTGGGCGCGGACTTTCGCCTCAAAGAAGCGGGTGACTACGACGAGTGGTACGGCGCGCCCCACACCGCCCCGGCGTTGCTCGCGGACGCGGTCTACGGACTCGTCGAGCGTCACCGCAGTGAACTCGCTGGTGCGCAACTGATCGCGGTGCCCGGTTGCTACCCGACCGCGACGTCGCTGGCGCTCGGGCCCTTCCTCGATCGTGGACTGGTGGAGCCGTCGGGCATCGTCGTCAATGCCCTGAGCGGCGTCTCGGGTGCCGGGCGCACCACGAACGATCGTCTCCACTTCCCGCGCCTAGCCGCCAACGCCGAAGCGTACGGATTGCTACATCACCGCCACACCGTTGAGATCCAGCGCGAGATCAACGCCGAAATCCTCTTCACGCCGCACCTGGTACCCGTTGCTCGGGGCATGCTGGTCACCGCATACGCGCGCATCGTTGATCAGCTCTCGACCAATGAGGCACTTCGCGTGCTGCGCGCCACTTACGAGAACGACCCCTTTGTCGTCGTCGTGGACGAGCCGCCGACGATGAAGGACCCGGTCGGTTCAAATCTTTGCTTCGTCTCGGCGCGGGTGGACCCGCGCACCGGCTGGCTCATCGCGATGAGTTCGCTCGACAACCTGATTAAGGGTGCCGCCGGACAAGCCATTCAGGCGTGGAACGTGTCAACCGGACGCGACGAGACGCTGGGACTCCCGCTCAGCGGAGTGACCCCGTGACGCGCCTCGTTGTGAAGATCGGCGGACACGCCCTCGACGACCTGAGTCCGGGCAGCCCGGCGCTCGCCGCGCTCGCGGAGGACCTGGGCGCCCTCACGACCGACGGTACCGACGTCGTGGTGGTGCACGGCGGGGGACCCCAGATTGCCGACCTGCTGGCGCGCGTGGGACTCCCGAGCGAATTCCACCAAGGTCTGCGCATCACCTCGCCCGAGGCGATGTCCTACGTGGTGATGGCGCTCGCCTCGGTCAACGCGGCCGTCGTCGCGGCGCTCGCTCGCGCGGGTCTCTCCTGCGTCGGACTGTCCGGCGTGGATGGCGCCTTGATTGTCGGCCGTTCGCTCGGCGCGCCCTGGGACCGGGCGGCGACGGTTGCCACGGTGGCGCCGGGCGTGCTCGAGGCCCAGTGGCGGGGGGGCTTCGTGCCCGTAGTCAGCCCCGTCGGACTCGACGAAGACGGAAATCTTCTCAATTGCAACGCCGACATCGTCGCCGGTGCCCTCGCCGGTGCCCTGGGAGCAAATACCTTGGTCCTGTTGAGCGACATCGACCAGTTGCGCGCCGACCCCGACGACCCGACGAGCGTGTTGACGCAGGTGTCCACGTCGAAAGTAGAAGAGATGATTCACTCGGGAGCCGCGCGCGACGGCATGCGCCCCAAGATGGCGGCGGCTCTCGACGCCTTGGGCGCCGGTGCACAGCGCGTTGTTTTGGCCAACGGCACTCGTCCACACGCCGTGCGCGATGTCGTGCTCGGCCAGATTCCCACTACGGAGGTAGTTGCGTGACCCGTCATTTCACCACCATCGAGCAAGTAAGCGATCAGGACCTCGCGAGCATCTACCAGTTGGCGACAGGACCTTTTGACGATTCGACGCTACGGGGACAAGGTGTGGCCCTCGTCTTTGAGCGTCCGAGTCTGCGCACCCGCGCCTCGAGCTCGACCGCCGTCAGTGAACTCGGTGGTTTTGCGACGTTTTTCTCCGACGATGAGATTGGCCTCGACACGCGAGAGTCCGCGGAGGACGTGGGCCGGACCTTGGCGCAAATGTACGCCATCTGTGCCGCGCGTATCCGTCACCACGAGGTCTTTGCGCGCATCGCGTCGGCCACCCAGGACCAGATGTCGCTCATCAACCTCTTGAGCGACGTGGCGCACCCCACCCAAGCCGTCGCGGACGTGTTGACGTTGGCCGAGCACTTCGCCGGCGGCAACGTGAAAGAACTGGCGGGACTCAAGGTGGCCTACGTCGGCGACGCGACCAACGTGACGCGTTCGCTCGCCGTGGCGCTGCTGCGCCTGGGAGTCGACGTGACGGTGGGCGCCCCCGAGGGCTATCAATTGACCCCCGGCGGACTCGAGGACCCCGGTGTGGTCACGGCCGGCGGCACCTTACGTGTGAGCGACTCCGCCGTCGAGGCCGTCACCGGAGTCGACGCGGTCTACACCGACGCGTGGGTTTCGATGGGATTCGAAGAAGAATCCGCCGCGCGTCGGATCGACCTCGCGAATTTTCGCGTGACCTCAGAACTCATGGTCCACGCGCGACCCTCGGCGGTACTGCTGCACTGCCTGCCCGCGCACCGCGGCGACGAGATCACTAGTGAAGTCTTGGATTCGCCGGCGTCACTGGTGTGGCGCCAGGTGTTTCACCGCCGCTCCGCCATGCGCGGCGTTCTACGTTGGATAAAGGAAGAGAAATGACCAAGACGCAGCGACAACACCGAATCAGCGATTTGCTCGAACGCGAGGTGATCTCGACCGCGGCGCAGCTCGTGACGCGCCTCAAGTCCGAGGGCATCGTCGCCACTCAGGCGACGGTGACACGCGACCTCCAGGATCTCGGCACCATCAAGGTACGCGACCTGCACGGATCGCGACGTATCGTCATCGCCTCGGCGCCCACCGTCTCGGCCGCTCCGGTCGACCACCTGCGCCGCATGATGGGCGAGTGGGTCGGCTCCGTGGACTGTTCGGGCAACCTCGTGGTGATTCGCACGCCGCCGGGGTGCGCGCACGTGGTGGCCTCGGCGCTCGATCGCAGCGCCCTCGAGGGGGTTCTGGGTTCCATCGCCGGAGACGACACGATTCTCGTGATCGCCGACGAGCGCCGCGGCGGTCCGTCGCTGGTGAAGGAATTTCGCAGTTTGGCTGGGCTCGAGGACATCTCGAGCATAAAGAAGGGAAGAAAGTAATGAAGCGTGTTGTGCTGGCTTACAGCGGAGGACTCGACACGTCGGTCGCCGTGCGGTGGATGATCGAGGAGTGGAGCGTCGAAGTCGTGTGCGTTCTCGTCGACGTCGGCCAGGACGCCGACACCACCGAGAACTTTGACGATATCCGCGCCCGCGCACTCGCGGCCGGCGCCATTGAGTGTGTCGTGGTGGACGCGCGCCACGAAATGGCCAATGAGTTCTGCGCCAACGCGATTGCGGCCAACGCTCGCTACGAGGGTAAGTACCCGTTGGTCTCGGCCCTGTCGCGTCCGGTGATCGTGCGCCACTTGGTGGACCAGGCCCGCAAGTTCCAGGCCCAGGCCGTCGCGCACGGCTGCACCGGCAAGGGCAATGACCAGGTCCGCTTCGAAGTGGGTACCCACGCGCTCGCGCCCGACCTCGAGGTGCTGGCTCCCGCGCGCAACTGGGGCATGACCCGCGCCGACTCGGTGGACTACGCCATGAAGTGGGACATCCCCATCAAGGCCACCAAGGACAAGATCTACTCCATCGACGAGAATCTCTGGGGTCGCGCGATCGAGTGTGGCGCCATGGAGGACCCGTGGGCGACGCCCCCCGAAGAGCCGATGACCCTGACTCGGGTGCGCACGGACATACCCGTGGAGCTCACGGTCAGCTTCGTCGCTGGTGTGCCCGTCGCCATCGACGGCGTCGAGACGCCGTTGGCGGACCTCATCAAGAGCCTGAACGACCGCGCCGGCGCCACCGGCTACGGACGCATTGACATGGTTGAGAACCGTCGCGTGGGTATCAAGTCACGCGAAGTCTACGAGTGTCCCGCGGCGCTGGCGTTGATTGCCGCCCACTCGGACTTAGAGGACCTCGTCCTCGAGCGCGACGTGCACCACGAGAAGGCTCGTCTCGAGACCCGTTGGGCCGAACTGGTCTACGACGGCATGTGGTTCTCGCCCCTGAAGGAAGCGCTCGACGCCTTCATCGCCGAGACGCAAGCGCACGTCACCGGCGACGTCCGGCTTCGTTTTGAGGCGCCGGGCGTGATGCGGATCGTTGGTCGGCGCAGCCCCAAGGCGCTCTACGACTACGGCCTGGCGACGTACGACGCCGAGGATACCTTCAAGCACGCGGACTCCGAAGGGTTCGTCAAGATCTACGGGCTGGGCGTCAAGACCTGGGCTGCTCGCCAGGGTGCCAAAAATGCCACGCCGCCACGCTCATGACCCTGTGGTCGGGCCGCTTCTCGGCAGCCATGGACGAGACCTTGTGGAATCTCTCGGAGAGTTACTCCTTTGATCGCGTCCTCTACGCCCACGACATCGAGGGCTCAATGGCTCACGTGCGCGGACTCGAGGCGGCGGGACTCCTGTCGTCCGAGGAGTGCGTGACACTGCTCGACACTCTCGAGACCATCAAGGGCGAGTTCGACGCTGATACCTTTGAACGTCGCGACAGTGACGAGGACATCCACATGGCCATCGAACGGCGCGCCACCGAACTGGCGGGTGCCGTTGGGGCCAAGATTCACACGTCGCGCAGCCGCAACGACCAGGTGGCCACCACCTTGCGCCTCTTCACCCGCGACGCACTCAGTGAGATCGCGCGCCACGCGTTGGCACTCGTCGACACACTGGTGGCAGTGGGGGAGAAGAATGCCGAGGCGTACCTGCCGGGCTACACGCACCTGCAGCGGGCCCAGCCAGTACTGCTCAGCCATCACCTCCAGGCGCACGCCTGGAGCCTGTTGCGCGACGTGGACCGAATCTTTGACGCCCGTCGCCGCCTCAACGTCTCACCACTGGGCGCGGGCGCGCTGGCCGGCACGTCACTGCCGATTCTGCCCGAAGTGACGGCCGCGCTGCTGGGCTTTGACGAGACCTTCGCCAACTCGATGGACGCCGTGTCGGACCGCGACTTCGTCGCCGAATCGCTCTTCGACATTGCCCTCTTGGGCATTCACATGTCGCGCATGGGTGAAGAGCTCGTGTTGTGGACGACGTCAGAGTTCAACTTCGCCACGTTGGGTGACGACTTCACCACGGGTTCGTCAATGTTGCCCCACAAGAAGAACTCTGACGTGGCTGAACTGGCGCGCGGCAAGAGTGGACGCCTGGTGGGAAACCTCACCAGTCTCCTCGTGACGTTAAAGGGCCTGCCCTTGTCGTATAACCGTGACCTGCAAGAGGACAAGGAGCCGCTGTTTGACTCGGTGAAGCAAGTTCTCTTAGTGCTCGCCGCCATGAACGGGGCCTACCAGTCAATGACGTTTCGGGTGGACGTGGCCGCCGCGGCCGCGGACGACCAGTTGCTGGTGGCAATCGACATTGCGGAGCGGCTGGTCGCTGACGGGATGCCCTTTCGCCAGGCCCATGAAGTGGCGGGCGGGCTGGTCGGACGCGCGGTGCGCGAGAACAAGTCGCTGGCCGACGTGGTGGCCGAAGAGCCGACGTTGGCGCACTGCGGGGACCTCTTCGAACGCGGCGCGGCGTTGGCGAATCGACGTTCACCGGGATCGTCGGGGCCCTCCGCCTCCGCGGTTCAGTCGGCGAGGTTGCAAGAACGCATTGCGGCGCTCACGGCGCGCTTGTAGTTCTCTCCTCGATGCCGACCGTTGTCGGCAGCGTCAGCTCTTGCAGCTCGGGAAATTGGGCGCAGCGGGAACGGTCGTGGGGTCGGTTTCCACGAGCGAAATGGTGTCCGCCTTGCTCTGGCCGGTCGCGGCGTAGTGGTAGACGCTCTTGTTGAAATGGTGAGTGGCGTTAGAGAGATAGTCAGTCTCGGTGATCGGATACCCGCCACTGGAATATGCCGCCGTGAAAAGAGTCTGTCCCCCCACCTTGCGAATGGGCGAGTATTTGCCCAGAGTGCGCCACACGCCCGAGTGGGGAGTGAAGGCAAAAGTGGCTTGCGATATCGACAACGTCTGGGCCCAGCAGTACGTGGCTCGCGATCTCGTCAAGATCACGAGTTTTTCTTGACTCGGGGTGTCGTAAAATTCCAAGCCCACCGAATTTTTGCACGTGGCGGAACTACCGCAGTCCGGCAAGATCAAAGTCGTCGTCCAACTCACGAAGCCACGGACGAGGTGATATGTGGTGACGCTCCTGGCGTGGACGAAACCGGCGGGAGCATTCGACAGGACTCCCTTGATTAACCAAGCGAATGACGAGTAACTCGTCAGAGTCTTGATGTTGTCGGAAAGATAGAACGTGTCGGTGCTGGTGTCGCGCAGTACGGGCAAGGCATTGGTTGCCTTGACCGCGTTGGTGTAGAGCGATATCGCGTGAGCGTTGCCGCTGGCTAGAGACGAGGCACCAGCTCCCGTCACCATGGTCGCGCTCAGAACGACGCCCGCCACGGCGACGGACATCCCTCGAATCGTACGAACTCTCATGACGCTCTCCGGTCAGTCGTGACACGGCTCGTCACCTCTCCGATAGCAATGAGGCTAATGGAGTGTCGCGAGTGCACCGTTCCAGGACGGGATCGGCCCCCGAGAAGGAGCGGGTACGACGCCGGTGAGTACCTGCTCAGACGAGGCATCGCTCGTAATGTCATATCCATGGAGCACAATCGAGTGCGAACCTACGTCGAAAGCTTTCATGACTGAACGTCTTCTCACCCCGTCCAAGATCACCGCCTGGTTGGGTTGTGCGCACTACTTGACACTCAACAACCACGTGGAGTCGGGCGAGCTCACGGTTGTTCCGACGGCGTTGAACGCCCTCGCCGATATCTTGGTCGAGAAGGGAAATCAGCATGAGACAAATTGCCTCGATGAATATGAAGCCCTCGGCAAGACCATTTACCAGGTGCCCGGTCGCAACCGTGGTGAATCCTTCAGCGACTGGGTGCAGCGGGTACGAAACCCCATGGAACTGGGCTACGACGTCATCTATCAGATGCCTTTCGTCTACGACGGCATTCGCGGAATTGCGGACTTCCTCGTTAAGGTCGACGAACCCGACGCGCAATACGCACTCTATGAACCGGTCGACGCCAAGTTGACGCGGTCCAGGGGCAAGCCTGGTCACGTCCTGCAGTTGTGTTTCTACGCCGAGGCAATGGAGGCGCTGGTGGGCACGGCGCCTCGGCGAATGCACATCTGGCTGGGTTCGGGTACCACCCAAGCCTTGGCCGTCGAAGAGTTCTTGCCCTATTGGCGCCGCCTGCGCCGCCAGCTCGGCACGCTGCTCGCCGAGGGTTCCGCCGACACCGACACGCGGCCCAAGCCCTGTGAGTCGTGCGAATACTGTGAGTTTCAAGGACACTGTGAACGTCAGTGGCGAGAAGAGGATTCGTTGGCCTTCGTCGCCAATTCCCGCGAAACCGAGCGCGACGCCCTCGAACACGCGGGCGTGCGAACGGTGGTCGAATTGTCGCGCCGTCTCGATCCCGTCGCCGATCTGCGAGACGAGAAAATGACCCGCCTCACCCGTCAGGCGGCCTTGCAAGTCGTCTCGCGCGACGAACCCACCCGGGCGCCCGCGTTTGAACTCATTGAACCCAGTGAGGATCCGGTGTACGGTCACGGATTCGAACTGATGCCGGAACCGGATTTTGGCGACGTCTTTTTCGATTTTGAGGGCGATCCCTTCTGGTCGCCCCAGTATGAGTTGATGTTCCTCGCGGGGCTCTACTACCGCGACGGCACGGGGGAATGGATCTTCGACGATCGCTGGGCACACACGCTGGCCGAGCAGGACGAGATGATGAGCGCCCTCGTGAGTTTCTTCGCGCAGCGTCGTGAGACTTTTCCCGCAATGCACGTGTATCACTACAACCATACGGAGCGATCCACCATCGAGCGGATGACCCGTGACGCGGAAGACGAGAACCTCTTCGCATCGCTGGTGGACTCCGGCATCTTCGTGGACCTCTTTACGATCGCTAAAAACGCCGTCCGCGTGGGGACGGAGTCCTACGGCCTCAAGCACTTGGAGCACCTCGTCGACTTTGTCCGCACCGGTGGCATCGAGCAGGGCGCCGGTGCAGTCGTGGAGTACGAAGAGTGGATGGCGAGCGGCAACGGCCAGTTGCTGGACAACATCGCCGCCTATAACGAGGACGACGTGAAGTCGACTTTGGCCCTGCGTGACTGGCTGATTGACCAGCGACCCACGGACCTGCCCTGGCGTGACGCGATAATTGGGCGCGAGTCCTACGAACTCGACACCGACGAACTCGTGGAACGCCTCCACGGGCGTGGCGACGCGACGCCGGAACACCTTCTGGGCGACTTGCTCAATTACTGGCGACGCGAGCGCTCCGCGGACGTGACGCCGAAGTACGTCGCCCTCAATGGCGACTACACCGTGCTGTACGACAACCTGGACTACCTCACCAACCTGACCTTCGTGCGAATGCAGGATCCCGAGGGCAAGGAGAAGATCCCCAGAATGGTTCTGACGTGGCCCGCCCAGGTCGTAGACCGGGGACTCGCCGCCAAGGACAAGGTTCTCTACGCCGGGGTCGGTGTCCAGTACGGCAGTGGCTCGATCGCCGACATTGACTTCAATCGCCGTGAGGTGACCATTCCCTGGGGCAAATTGCAAGAAGAGCGTGGCGGGATTCCATCAGTGATGACCAAGGACCGGCACTTCCATCCCGGGGCCAAGGCGGGAGCGTTGAAGGATCTTGCGCGACAGGTCCTCGATCCGGACGAGCACGGTGTGCCGGGGCGACTCGCGATGTCGCTACTGGAGGCGCAAACGCCGCGGTTCACTCGCGGGCACGGTCCCGACGACGGTGTCTTCGATGACGACCTTGCGTCAATTTCTCAATGGGTGCCACACCTTGACGAGAGCTTTGTGGCGATTCAGGGTCCTCCGGGCACCGGCAAGACCTACAGCGGATCGCACATCATCCACTACCTTCTGGGACGCGGACTCAAGGTCGGCGTCTTGGCCATGAGCCACGGGGCGATTGACAACTTGATGAAGGCGGCTGTCGAAGTATTTCGTGAGAAGGGTAACGAGCAGGACCTGCGCGCGCTGCGCTGGGAGGACACTCCCAAGGAGCCCATCACAGGCCTCAAGTATTCGAAGAAGAAGGACGATCTCTCGTCGGGCCGGTACAACCTCATCGGGGGGACGGCGTGGCTCTGGGCGAACGCCGAAATGCGTCAGTCACCCGTCGATATTCTCCTCGTTGATGAAGCCGGACAACTCTCATTGGCTGACGCTCTCGCCGCGACCGGGGGAGCGCGCAACATGCTGCTCTTGGGCGACCCCCTGCAACTCGCCCAGGTCGCCAAAGCCGAGCATCCCGGGGGATCGGGCGCCAGCGTGCTTGAGCACATCTTGGGCGAACACGTGACGGTCCCTGACTCGCAGGGAGTATTCCTCGCCGAGACCTGGCGCATGCACCCCGACGTGTGTGACTTCATCTCTCGCCAGATCTACGAGGGACGCCTCACGGCCAACGAATGTTGCTACCAGCAGATGACTGATTTCGGCACGGGTCTTCGCTGGCTCGCGACCCACCACGTGCGGCGCTCGACGGAGTCACCCGAGGAGATTGAGGTCGTGCTGGCGCAGATCACCCGGATGATGGGCACGTCGTGGACGAATCACAAGGGTGAGAGGGCCGCGTTGACGCCGCGCGATTTCATGGTGGTCGCCCCCTATAACGATCAGGTCAACGCTCTTAAAGCAGCGTGTCAGGCGCGTGTTGACCTGCGTGGCGTGCAGGTGGGCACTGTCGACAAATTTCAAGGCCGAGAAGCGCCGGTCGTCTTCTTTACGATGACCACGTCGTCGGCGCAAGACATGCCCCGCGGGCCGGAATTTCTCTTTTCGCGCAATCGCTTGAACGTGGCGGTGAGTCGGGCGCGGTGCTTGGCCTACCTGGTGTGCACCGAAGAGTTGCTGAATTCGCGTGCGCACGACATCGACGACATGCGTCTCATTAGCACTCTGAGCGCGTTCGTGGAGTACGCGCAAATTCATTGACGCAATTGCACGTTGGGCGCCCCGGGCGTCGTGTAAGGTAGCCCAGCCGAAACAACGCGGAAATTCACAATTAGGGCGAATGCGCAACGTACTCGTGAAGAATGTGTGTCGAAGTGACATTTCGGTGGTGGGAGGCCTGCTACACTGTAAATCCCACCAACAGAGACGGCGGCCGGTTGAATTTGCAACCAGGCAGACCGCGCTGTTAAGGTAGGCATCCCGTCGTTTGGGTAACCAGACGACGGAATCGACGGAGAAATCCTGAGATGGTGTACTTCACACCTCCGAGCTTGCTCGTGTGTGTCGTCGCTCCTTGAAAACGGAAGAACGAGAGCCAAAAGCCAGTACGGGCGACGATGGACGGATCTAACCGGACGCGTCGTTCGTCAAAAGAAGTATGTAGTAGGCCAGAGGAGCACCCCGTGTTCCTTTGGTCGTCAGGCGAGTATTAGAGTCACTCGTCTGGCTCTCTGATTCGTAAGGAACTTCGGTTCTTGAAAAATCTTGATGGAGAGTTTGATTCTGGCTCAGAATGAACGCTGGCGGCGTGCTTAACACATGCAAGTCGAACGGACTATTGGAGCTTGCTCCAATAGTTAGTGGCGAACGGGTGAGTAACACGTGAGCAACCTGCCCCGAAGATTGGGATAACACCGGGAAACCGGTGCTAATACCGAATACCTTCCTTTTTTCGCATGATGAGAGGAAGAAATGTTTTCTCGCTTCGGGAGGGGCTCGCGG
>PLEI01000050.1 GCA_003136415.1 Acidimicrobiaceae bacterium
CGCTGCAGGGCGCGGCGCTGATCGGGCGCCACGAACGTCGTGGCGAGCGAACCGAATCCCGTCGACACTCCATACACCGGCACACCGCTCGAGACCAAGGCCTCGATGGCGGCACGTTGCGTTGTGAGGCGTTGAATGACCGACTCGTCAATCACCACGTCCTCGCCCCCGCGCGCGACCGCCAGTAACTGCGCGCGCGTCAGTCCGCCCTCACTCAGTCGAATACTCATAACCCACTCCCTCGAATGGCCGGCCGACGAAGGTAGCCCGCCAACGCTTCGAGCACCACCAGGGCCGCCAGGCGCACGGTTCGTTCGTCGGGCGCGTCGAGTGCGACGTCAATCTCGGTCACGTCGAGCGCGATGACTCGGGGATGGGCGCTGAGCAGTCGCACGAATTCGCGCAGCTCGTCGGCACTGAGTCCTCCGGGGGCGGCCGCCGGACAGCCCGGCACCACGCTGCGGTCGCACACGTCCATGTCGATGTCGACGTAGACGGGTCGATCACCCGCGCCGGCAATCTCCACCGCTTCGGCCACGACGTCGGCGATTGAGCGACGTCGAATCTCGTGGCGAGCAATGACCCGAACCCCCGCGTCACTGGCGTCGCGCGCGTACGCCGCGGAGTTCGAGAAGTCCGCGAGTCCGACCTGGACCACGGACGAGCCCACCAGCCCTTCCTCGAGAAGTTGGCGAACCGGCGAGCCGTTGGACTGGCCGTCGCGCATATCGAGGTGAGCGTCGAGGGTGATCAGCCCCCAGTCGACGAGGTGACCACGCGCGAGGGCGGACATGGCTCGCCAGGTCAGGGCGTTGTCGCCCCCGAGGAGCAACCAGAAGTGACCGAACATGCCGTCGAGTTCGCGAGCCAGCACCCTCGCGCCGTCCTCGGTGTCGGGGTCGGGCACGTCACCACGGTCCTCGATCACTACCGCGTCGGCGAGGTCGCGGTGGTCCTCGAAGGACCAGGTGGAGTAGCGCGCGAGAGCGGCGCGCACGGCCGCCGGCGTGGACCGTGGTGACCGCGGCGTCACCGACGTCGCGTAGGTGTGGGCACCGAGCAACTTGACGAGGGCCCGCGGTCCCGGGTTGAGGACGTCACTCTCGACCAACAGCGTTGCGGCCGACGGCCATTTGGGGTCCGGGCTCAGCACGGACCCCATGCTACGCACACCGCATGTGCGCGGCCGATGTCGCGGTGGTCAGTGCGCGGGGCCCGTGGCGCACACCTGGTGCAGCAATTGGGGCTGCGCCACGCCAGTGAGGGCGCGCAGTCCCGGGCTCGTCCACGAGCATTTCCAGCTACCCGGCTCGGCCAGGGCCACGAAAAAGTCTCTCTCCCAACCGGTGTTGTACATGTTGGGATTGTGCTCCGAGAAGGGAATTTGCACGGGGTAATTGCCGGGCGCGTGCAGGAGGGAGAACGAGGCACCGACCACGGGCCAGTAGGGGTTGATATCGAGTTCCATCCCCTCGACGGCGCCGGCGGCGAGCAGGGCCCTGGCGATGTACGTCGGCGACACGCCCCACATGGTCGCCACGTAGACCAAGTTGCCGTGGACGTCGATACCGAGGGCGGAACGAGGTTGCAGGGGCTTCTCGTGGAGGGGGTCTCCCCAGAGAAACTCATTGGGCGAAGAGACGGCACTCGTGAGCTGGCCGTTGGCAATCATCGGACCAAGATTTTGGCGATACGCAATGGCGTGGAAGTTCGCTCCCGGAAAACCCTTCGCCCACCGGCCCATCTTCCAATGGCCCGCGGCGTCGATGGCCAGCGTCATGTCCCCGGGGATCATTGCCGAGAGGGTGACGCCGTCGACCATCGATCCGCCGGCGTGCGCGCCCACCTTGAAGCCACCGTTGAAGACTGCGACCACGCCGGCGAGGCCTTCGTTGGACCAGTTAATGGAAGGACCCGCGTCAGCGGGAATCCGAAGGGCGTGCGTCGGAGGATCCTGAGTTCCCACGTGCCAGCGCAACAACGCCGTGCGCGCCCGCAATCGAATCGTGCGAAACGTCACGCCCGACAAATCGATCATCCGGTAGTCGACCACGACGCCGCGCGACGTCGAGGATGCGACCTGCCAATTCGCCTGCGGCCGCTCAACGCGAATTGTCGTGGTAGTCGTTGTCGTTATCGTGGTCGTCGTCGCGACCGGCTTCTTCGAATGGCTCAGGACCGCGCCGTTACCCACGCCCGCGAGCATGAGGACCGACGCCGCCACCACGCCCAGGGACCGCACGCGACGGGGCCTTTGACCGAATTACCGCGGGATGCGGCGAACTCCACCAGACTCCGCGGCCTCGGCCTCACCTTCGAGTACGTAGGTCGGAACCGGCAGGGCGTCGTGTTCGTGCTCGTGCACCATGTCGTCGACGTACGCCGGCGCCGGCGCCGCGAGGTACTCGCCCTCGGTGGTACGCGACACCACGTTGGTGGTCTTGCGCTTGCCCGCTCCCGCGAAGCCCTGCATTTCACGGCAGATCTTGTAGGTGATCGGGTACGAGATGATCGGCAGCACGATGCACAAAATGCGCATGGACCAGAGCACGGTGTTGAGAGTGAGGTGAAAGAAGTTCGCGATGACGTCGGTGGATGATGCGATATGCAGCATCGCCAGCAGCACCGCCACCGACACGCCCGCGGAGGTGCGCTTGGGCCGGTTGCTCGGTCGGTCGAGCAGGTTGTGCATCTCGTTATCTTTGGTGAACTTGCGTTCGATCGTGGGCCAGGCCATGACGAGATTGAAGAGGATGCCCGGGAAGATCACCGCCGGAATTGTCACCTCGAGCGGAATCGTATAGCCGAAGCTATGAAACGACCACGCCGGAAAGATGCGCAAGAGGCCGTCGAGGAAACCCATGTACCAGTCCGGCTGCACGGCGTAGGAGATTCGAGACGCGGTGTAGGGACCGAACTGCCAGATCGGGTTGATCTGGGCGAACGCACCGAGCAACGCGGTGAAACCCGCGACCACGAACATGAAACCGGTGGTCTTGGCCATGAAGACCGGGAACATCGGCGATCCCACGACGTTATTTTCGGTCTTGCCCTTGCCCGGAAACTGCGTGTGCTTCTGACGCACCAGCAGCCCCATGTGCGCACCGACGAGACCCAAAATCACTAACGGGATAATCAGCACGTGCAGAATGAAGAAGCGCGGGATGATCGAGGTGCCGGGGAAGTTGCCGCCGAAGAGCAGGAAGGACGCGTAGGAACCCACGACGGGGATCGACAAGATGATGGAGTCCGCAATACGAATGCCGGTTCCCGAGACCAAGTCGTCGGGCAGCGAGTAACCCAAGAAACCGTTGCCGATCGCCAGGATCAGCATTGTCGTACCGATGACCCAGTTCGTCTCGCGGGGCTTGCGAAAGGCGCCGGTGAAGAACACCCGACCCATGTGCACGATAATCGCACCGATGAAAATGTCGCAGCTCCAGTGGTGCATCTGGCGCATCAGGAGACCCGCGCGCACCGCGAAGGACAGGTTCACCGTCGAGGCGAAGGCCTCGGTCACCTTCTGGCCGTACAGGGGGAGGTAACTGCCGGTGTAGGTGGTGAGGTCCTGGCTCGGGACGTAGTACAGCGTCAAGAAGATACCCGTGGCGAGCACTACCACGAAGGAGTACAGGGCAATCTCTCCGAGCATGAAGGACCAGTGGTCCGGGAAGATCTTGTCGAGGAAGGTGCGCCCGCCCTTGGCGATGCCCAAGCGGTCGTCGAGCTCGTTGAGACTCTGGCCCAACTTGCCGTAGGGACCCGAACTCTCGCGTTGGACGCGCTTGGTGTTGACAACCTGACTCATTAGTGGCGCTCCCAGAATCCTGGTCCGACTGGCTGGTTGAAGTCCGACTGCGACTGCAGGTAACCCGCCGCGTCGAACTGCAGGGGCAGCTGGGGCAGCGGACGTGGTGCCGGACCGAATTTGGGGATGCAGCCGTTGGTGACGTCGAACATCGACTGGTGGCAGGGGCACACGAGGAGTTGCAGCTGCTGCTCGTAGAGACCGACCGGGCAGCCCAGGTGAGTGCAGAGTTTGGAGTAGGCGACGTAGCCCTGGGGGCCCCAGGTCTCGCGGCCCTTCTGGGTCACGAAGTCTTCGTTAGAGATGCGGATCAGCACCGTCTGGTCGACTGCTTGGCCGTTGTCGGTGTCCTGGAGGCCTTCGGGGTACACGGTCATGATCGAACCAATGGCCAGGTCGTCGGAGTGCACGCGGCGTCCGGTGATGTCCACCAAAAACGTGCCCTTGGCCCAGTCGGTGTGAAACAGCGTGCCCTTGGGCAACGGGCCGAGGGAGCGCACGAGCGGGAAGGCGGCGACCACCCCGAAGATTCCCATGCCGGCACCCAGCAGCCCGCCGAGAAACTTGCGACGCTTGATGACGCCGCCGCCGCGCTGGACGATGGCCGCCGCGAAGGCGTCACGCTCAGCGGGGGCGCTCGCCAGGGGGTGGCGCTCTTCGACGAAGGGGCCACGCGGCATGAGGTACTTGCCCCAGGCGATGAGGCCGATACCCATGAGGAAGAGACCGCCGCCGAAGGTGGCGCCCAGCGCCCAGGGAGCGGCGTTCACCCAGTAGCACGCCCCGAAGCCGGCAATCAACACGATACCGGCGAGGAACGTGACGGCGATGACCTTCTCGACCTGCTCGGGATGGCGAGCCGCCGGCTGCAGCCGCGGGTCGTCGGCGGACACCGTGCCCAACTGCACCGGGGTGCGGTGTTCGTTCTCGCTCACTGGCGCTCTCCTACCCAAAATCCGACGAGGGCCAACACACCCACGCCCAACAACAGTGCGACAAAGCCTTCCGCCACCGGTCCGAGACCGCCCAAGCCAAAACCACCGGGGTTCTGAGGGTGCTGGATTTCGGTGGTGACGTACTTCACGATGTCGGCGACCTGGTAGTCGCTCAAGTTACCGGTGAAACGCGGCATGTTGC
>PLEI01000038.1 GCA_003136415.1 Acidimicrobiaceae bacterium
TGGGCAATGAACTCCTCGTCGCTAATCTCGCCGTTGTTTCGCAGGCGGGCCTCTCGAAGGAAAGAATCGACGGTCCTGGCACGAGATATGCTCGCCGCCAGAATCTCATCAAGTTCCGCTCTCGCCCGGTTGGCGCGCTCCAGTCGTGCCGGATTGTCGTCGTATTGCATGGCGTCTGCGAAGACTTCATAGAACCCGGCAATGCGACGACTCTCACCCAAGTCCAGTCCGACAAGGCGTCCGGCCATTTGGACGGCGAAGGGAGCACCGAATTGAGCGTCGAGATCAATCCTCTCCATGCCGCGTAGCGGCGTAAGCAACTCCTTACAAAGATCATTGATGTCCTGGCGAAATCGCGATTCCACCTCGCGCGGGCGAAAGGGCACTTCGAAAGGATGGCGCAATCGGTCGTGCTCGTGTCCGTCGACGGCGAGCATCGTTCTCCCGAGCGAGGCTCTCACCATGTTTTGCTGGGACTGCACGGTGACGTCGGGACGAGGTGCCAAGAGTTGGCGAGCGGCGTCGTGCGAGGTGACCAACCAGCCCCCCATTTGCGCGATCCACGAGACGGGCTCGCTAGGGCGCAGAGCGGCGAGACACCGCGGCGCGTCAACTCCCCCGATGTCGGCGAGGGAAAGGACCGATCCGAGTTCAAAACGCGCCTGACGGTTCTTGTTCTCATCCTCCGCAATATCGCAGGCCGCGAGCAGTTCCTCGGTCACGATCTACAGCTTGAGGGGCCCTTGCTCGGATTCGGCCAGGGCTGAGTAATCAGCAATGCCTTCGGGAGCCTTGGGCATGACGGAGGCGACGATGAGGCCCACAATCAAGATAATGACGGCAGCCCAGGGGGCATACTCCGTCGGTGCGGTCACCTTGTAGACGCCACCAAAAATTGCCGCTCCCGTCACAATGAGAGCGACGGTGCTCGCGACGTACAGCTTGGCCTGGGAAGGGTGATTCTTGAGACCGCGCAGCGCCCCGACGGCGATCAAGAAGTAGATAATCGTGATAGCGAAACCGCCATACGTCGACATCCAGCTGAACAGTGACACGTATTCCGGCAAGCCAGGAATCGCGAACGACGTGCTCCAAAGTGCCAACGCTCCCACGACGATATACCCGAGCATGACAATCAAGGTGGCGCCGGTCGGAGTGCCGCGCTTGGATACTGACGTCAACTGCTTGGGCAAACGTTCATCTCGTGCGAGCGCGAAAACGCCGCGAGACGCCGCGACCGCAGTCCCGATGAGCACCGCAATCATGTCGAAGACGACCACGAGTTCGACGAGGCGTCGAATTGCCACGCTCGCAAAACCGCCCTGAGCCGAGGGACTCGCCAAAACGAACAGCGGACCGGCGGCGTTGGCCTTGCCCAGAGCGCTGAGGTTGAAGTGGAAGCCCGCGACCTGGGCGAAGGAGCCAATGACGTAAAAGACAGTGATAGCAATCACCGAGAACAAGACCGCGCGCGGAATGTTGCGCTCGGGCTTGTCGGTCTCTTCTCCCAAGTTGGCCGAGGACTCAAAGCCAGTGAAGAGCAAGACCCCATAGAGCATGCCAAAGAGCACCCCCTTCCAGTGGGTCGGCGAACTGCTCGGAGAGAAGCCTGAGCCAATGTGGTGCAGTCCCCCACTCTTGATGATGACGTAGAGCGAGAAGATGAACACTACGGTGACCGAGATCAACGCCAGCACGAGTTGCATCCGCGTGGAGAGGGCAACGCCGAGATACATTACGCCCGCGACGAGGGCGAAGAGGATCAGGTCCCAAACCACGTAGGGAATTGCGTGGAAGTTGAATTCACTCAAAAGAGTGTCGTGGATCGTGCCGCCAATCATCACCAGGATCCCGGCGCTCAGCGCCAAAATGCCCGTGTAGTACAGCCAGCCCACCGCCGCGCCCACTCGCCCACCGAGCCCGTCACTGACGTAGGTGTACAGCGATCCCGCGGCCTGAATCTTCTTCGTGTACTCCGCGATGATCCAACCGAGACCGATGACGCCAATGGCGGCGAAAACCACCGATAGTGCAGCAGCGTTGCCTGCGCCGTTCTGCGATGCCGACGAAATCCCGACCACCAGTGGGACGAGGAAGGCAATGGAGAACACCGGGCCCATAAAGCCCACTGACTGCGCGACGGCGTCCACCAAGGTAAGTTTTTTGGCGCCACCCAACGACGATTTCGACGACTGCTCTGACATTGGTTCCCCCCACAGAACTGCATTGCCCCCACGGCAATCCAGTAACCGTACGGGAGCAAACAATTCTTGTCAAGCACCGTCCCACGTGGCGAGACCGCGAACGACCTCTCGGCTGACCCGCGCGACATCATCTCGTTGATCGGTGAACATTGACGGCTTGAAGCAAAAGGTGCGATAGCCAGATTCAATCTGGGGGGTCAGGGCCGTGATTGCCTGACTCACATCCGCCACGTCGTCGGCGCCATGAAAATGACCCCGTAGCCCACCGATCATCTCGATTTCGCTCATCGAGCGTCGCGCGCGATGAAGGGCAGCTTCAAGGTTCCCCAACTCCTCGGCCGGGGGCTGACCCAACGGATTGAAACCCGAGCCGTAGTCAACCAGCCGGCGAATGATGGACGAGTGTAACGTCGAACCGCCGAACCACAGCGTCGGGCCCTCCGGCCGACATGCCTTGGGCTCGAGCCACACTTCGTTGAAGTCGTAATAGTCGCCGTGAAATTCGCACGGTGACGGCCCCCAGGCACGGCGCCAGATCTCGAGCTGTTCGTCGAGGATTGCGCCGCGGCGATGAAAGGGCACGTCGAGCGCGTCGTACTCCTCGTCGTGCCAACCCACCGTCGGCAGAACAATCAGGCGCCCTCCACTCAGTTGATCGAGCGTCGCGAGATCTTTCGCCGTCACCAGTGGGTGGCGCAACGGAGAGATCAGTGCGCCGACGACCAGGCGCAACGTGGTGGTTCTGGCGGCAATCGCCGCGAGAACCATGTAGGGGCTAGGCCAGGACGAATGGGGTTCCTGATTGCACGGCATTGCGTAGTCGCGCGGATTGAACGGTCTTCCCAGAGCCTTAGCGCCGGCGCCCAGCACCACGTGGTCGCTCATCATCACGCCATCGACACCGTCGGCTTCGGCCGCGACCGCCATTTCGACCAGGTCAGTCAACGTCGGAGTCGGATGAAGAGTCCAGTTCTCCGACAACACCATTAAGGCGCGCAACGATTCAGTCATAATCCCCCAATGTCGACCACGACTCTACGCAGTAGTGAAGTGGTCTGCGTACGAACCCACTACCTGATCGCGCCGTGACACCCACACCGTACCGTTAGTCCCATGGCCACCCACCACACCCGTGCCGTCGTGGTGGCCCTCGACCCTTCTCCCATGCAAGAGCAACTGCTGCGCAGTTACTGCGGCTCCTCGCGTAAGGCCTACAACTGGGTGCTCGAACTCGTGAAGGACAACCTCAACACCCGCGTCGCGGAACAAAAGCGTGGTGTGGACGAGGCAGACCTCACCGCGGTGATGTCCTGGTCTCCGTACTCCTTGACTCCACTGTGGGTGAAGCATCAGGACGAACTGGCGCCGTGGCACCACGACGTGGTCAACTACGCCTTTCGGTCTGGCATCACCAATGCGACGACTGCACTGAAGAACTTTAATGAGTCTAAGAAGGGCCTGCGCAAAGGACAGAGGGTGGGTTTCCCTCGGTTCAAGAGCCGCCGCTCGAAGCTGTCAATCACCTTTGTTGAGACCAGGAATCAGGACAACTGGTTCTCTGAGGACGCGCGTCACGTGCGGTTACTGCTGCCACGCTGGGCCACGGATCCCCTCATTACCAGGCACCGTGAGCAACTCGCCTGGATCCACACCACCGAGTCGGTGCGCCAGCTGGGTCGCCTGGTGGCTGAGAAGAAGGCCACGATCCAGAAGGTCACCATCTCCTTCGTCGGAGGACGCTGGCAGGCGGCATTCTCGGTGCGGTACGCAGAGGTCCCGGCATCTCGTCCCGTGAAGCGCCGTGGCCCCCTGGTGGGAGTCGACCTAGGCGTGAAGCACCTGGCCACCTTGTCCCAGCCCGTTCTGGGAATATCGGACGAGGCGGGGCACGTGGCCAACCCGAAGCATTTGGAGACTGCGCTTGTGCGTCTGGCCAGACTCAACCGGCGCCTGGCGCGGTGCCAGAAGGGCTCGAGCAACCGTACCAAGATAGTCCGCCAGCGCCAGCGCCTCTACGGCAGGGTCACCAAGACCCGGGACCTGCAACTGCACCGTCTGACGACGACCCTGGCCGGATCCTTCGACGTGGTGGCCATCGAGGACCTCTACGTGCGGGGCATGACGGTCAAGCGCCGGTCGAGCAGTACACGTGGCCTCTCGAGGTCGATCCTCGACGCCTCCTTTTCCGAGCTACGGCGCCAGCTCACCTATAAGACCGCCGACCGAGGTCACGCCCTCGTGGTGGTCGAACGATTCTTCCCCTCCTCCAAGATGTGCTCGAACTGTGGTGAGACGAGAACCAAGCTCACCCTGTCCGATCGCGTCTACGAGTGCAGTAACTGTGGCCTGAGTCTCGATCGAGACGTCAACGCCGCACGCAACATCCACCGAGAGGCTCTTCGTCTCTTGAGCATCACGAACACCGTCGCGGGGAACCAACTCGAGACGCTAAACGCTGTCTCGAGGCACCGTGAGACCGAAGCACCTACGGGTGTGGACGCAGGGACCGTTACCAGAGCAGAATCAAGCATCCACCCAAGAGAGCAACTGCTCTCGGTGTAGGTCGTGAAAGGGGTGCTGGCAACGGCGCCCGGGACTAGTCAGTGGGTTCGTACGCTGTCCAGTCTTGTGTACGGAGTCGTCGCGAGAATTGGTGTGTCTCAGCCCTTGACTTCAATGGCGCTCTTCACCAGCCACACGAAAGTTGGATCGGGAGCGGGAAGGAGTTCAGGGTGCCACTGCACGCCCAGCACTCCGTCGTCGGAGGTGTAGAAGGACTCAATCACCCCGTCTGAGGCCGTGGCCCCGACTTCCAAGCCCTCACCCAACTTGTCCACAATCTGGTGATGCAGCGAATTCACCTCCAGCGATCCGCCCACCACTGCGGCGGTGAGTGACGAAGTGCGGCAACTCACCGAGTGCGTGGTCTTTCGCCCGTCAACTTCCCATTGTGGATGGCCGGCACCCTCGTGAAGCTCCACGTGCTGGATCAGTGATCCGCCGTGGGCGACGTTCACGAGTTGAAAACCTCGACAAATCGCCAAGATCGGGATACCCCGCGTTCGAGCAGCTCGATAGAGCGCGAACTCCCATTCGTCGCGGTCGGGCTCGACAGGACCCAAGTCCTCGAGGGGCTCGTGGTCATAGTGGTGAGGCTCGACGTCAGCTCCCCCGCTCATTACCAGTCCGTCCAAGCGCGACACCATGTCTTCGACATCGGCATCGCGAGTGAGTTCCACTGGCAATCCTCCGGCCAGCGCCACGGATCGCCCGTAGTCGGCAAAGTGCAGGTCAAAAGACAACTCCAACATCGCCGCCGGGACGAAAGTGCCGAGCCTCGTGGCGGGCCAACGTCGCCCCGTTAAACCGATCAGCGGTCGCATTCGCCAATTCTACGCACCGAGTCCCCAGAACGTGCTACAAATCGTTTGGTCACAAACAACTGGCCACCGTGACATTTTGGGAGAACACGCCTTATGGAGAACTTCGCCGCGACACTCACGTCGCACGACGCCTACGTGAATGGCGTGCCGCACGAAATCTTTAAGGAGCTGCGTGCTCTCCATCCCGTGGCCTGGACTGAGGAATCTGACGGCAAGGGATTCTGGAGCATTACCAAGTACGACGACGTCCTCTACGCCAGTCGCCACACGGAACTCTTCTCGAGCCGCTACGGCATCCGCATGGAGGACATGGACGAGGAGGAGACCGAGGCGCGTCGCACGCTCATGGAGATGGACTCGCCTGAACACACCCGGCTTCGTCGTCTGGTCGCACGCCCCTTCACACCGCGCCAAGTAGCCGACTACGAAGGTGCCGTTCGCGACCTCGCTCGCGAAGTCCTCGAAAACCTGAAGGGCGCCACTGAATTTGACTTCGTCAAAGACATTGCGCGTGAACTGCCCATGAAGATGCTCGGTCGACTTTTGGGATTGCCCGACGAGGACCTCGACTGGCTGGTGAGCCGTGGCGACGCGCTGATTGGCAATACCGACCCCGAATTCACCGACTACGTGGTCGATCAGACCGACACCAGCGCGTACCGGTTACTCCCCTTTCGCAGTCCGGTGGCGCTGGAGCTTTTCGAATACGCTCAAGCCGCGCTCGACAGCCGTCGCGTCACACCGACCCACGACGTGATCACGGCGCTCTTGCAGCCCAACAACGACGGCGACACTTTGGATGACGTTGCGCTCAAGAACTTCTTCACGCTGATGGTCGCCGCGGGGAACGACACGACGCGCTACACGATGGTGGCCGGTGCCCAGATCTTCATCGAGCGTCCCGAACTCTTCCGCTCCCTCCCCTCCATGGACGAGGCTCAGGTGAAGTCGCTTGTAGACGAAGTGCTTCGCTGGTCGTCCACGACGATGCACTTTCGCCGCACCGTCATCGACGACACCGAACTCGGTGGTCAGCAACTCATGAAGGGCGACAAGGTGGTCCTCTGGTACGTATCGGCCAACTTCGACGAATCGCACTTCGACGACCCCTACACCTTCGACCCCGGTCGCACTCCCAATGACCACACCGCCTTTGGGCTGCATAGTGCACACCTCTGTCTGGGCGCACATCTGGCACGTTTAGAACTACGGGTGATGTTCGAGGAGATGGCCAAGGCCTGGTCGTCGATTGAAATCGCCGGTGACTCCGAGCGATTGCGCTCCAACTTCATCTCCGGCACGAAGAAGTTACCCGTCAAGGTCACTTGGCGCTGAGTTAGCTCGGCCCCACTGACTCGAAGGTTGCTGGTCCCGACGCCTTTCGATTCGCGTTGCTCAAAGTACCAACGCATCCATAATGTTGCTCCATCAAAGAGAACGTAGAGGGCAATCACGGTCGCGACCGACGCGTGGCCCGGACGAGTAGGACCGGCCGCCGGCCGTAATTCCGCCACGATCAACCGGAACGTCGCGACAGAGAAAATGAAAAATTTCGCCCGCGGTCTCTAAAGGAAGGGCAAATATTCCCGGAGTTCCCAGTCAGTGGTAGCCGACATGTAGCGCTCCCATTCAGCGCGTTTAACGGCCAAGTGCTGGGCAACGAGTTCTGATCCCAACGCCGTGACGAGTTCGGAGTCTGACTCGAGGGCGTCGAGCGCATCGCTGAGCGTCGACGGTACGCCGACGGTGGCGTCAATCGTATCCATGCCGTTGCCGCTCTCGGCCGGGCCGAGTTCGAGCTGGTTGACGTGCCCCAGACGAGCGGCCTGCAAGACGGCGGCGAGCGAACTGTGCACTACCGCTGCGCCATCGCTCAGACGGTGCTCGAGTCGTGCTCCGGCGCCGCGCTCGGGCGGAATTCGCACGGTGGCGCCACGGTGGTCGTGCCCCCAGTTGGCCCAGTACCCTGACAGCGACGCCGGGCGCAGGCGCTTGTAGGCGTTGACGGTGGGAGCACACACGCCGGCGAGTGCCTGGTGATGGGTCAACATGCCCGCAACCATTTGCCGGGCGAGCAGCGAGATGCCGTCATCGCTGGAGGGATCATTGATGACGTTGTTCTCGTCATCGTCACGCAGCGACATGTTGAAATGAAGACCCGACCCGCCGCGGTCCGACATGGGTTTACCCATGAAGGTCATTAACAGGCCGAAGCGGTGCGCCACTTCTCGCGCGAGCACCTTGAACAAGAATCCTTCGTCGGCCGCTGTAAGGGCATCGGCGTAGCGGAGGGTGAATTCGAACTGCGGCGTATCGTATTCGGAGTTGACCGACTCGAGAGGAATATTCGCGGCGTCGCAGGCTTGCCAGATCGCGTCGAGCAGACCGAGCGGGTCCACGGCCGGACCGGTGCCGTAGACGTAGGCGCCGGGGGTATCGAGCGGTTGCCAGCCACCCTTACCGTCGGGCGTGAACAGATAGGCCTCAAATTCCATGCCGACGTAGGGGCTGTAGCCCAGATCATTCCAACTAGCAATGGCGCGACGCAACGCGCCGCGAGGCGAGACCGCGACGGGTCCCTCACGGTCGAAAAGATCGGCCACGACGACCTTGGTGCCCGGCTCCCAGCCCGGGCGAATGGCGTCGAGGTCGTACGTGGCGTCGAGATCCGGCAGTCCTTCATTCCAGTGCGACCCCGGCGTTTCCGGGGTCATCTGGCGGTCGTAGCCCAGCGCCCACAGACCGGTGCAGTGACGCACACCGTTGGCGGCGAGCGAGGTCGGCACGTACTTACCTCGCGCCAGACCCAAGTGATCGGGCCACAGCACCCGCAATCGGTTGAACTCTTCGCTCACTCGTCCCCCTCTTCGACGTAACGAAACGTAACACGCTCTCGCGCGTTGTCCGTCAGCGTCTCAGTAGAGTGACATTATCATTTAGACACAAACGATTATGGGGATAAACGTGGAGTATCGCAGGATTCTGCTGGACGGATACGCGACGAAGGTGCTCGTCGACGGCGACGCCCTGGTCGCGCGCGACGGTCGGCGCGTTAATGCAGCGACGGCCACGCACCTACCCCCCGTGACCCCGAGCAAAATACTCTGCTGCCACCTCAACCACATCTCGCGGGTTCGCGAATTCGGCATCGACCTAGCCCCGGCGCCGACTTATTTCCAAAAGCCCGTGTCGTCGCTCAACTCCCACGGCGCGGCGATCGTGCGGCCGTCGAACTGTCACTATCTGAACTACGAGGGCGAGGTCGCCATCGTGATCGGTCGTAACGCGCGCAATATCTCCGTCGCCGACGCCGCGCACTACATCGCGGGTTACACCGTGGCCAACGATTACGGCCTTCACGATTTCCGTGACACTGACGCGGGATCCATGCTTCGTGTGAAGGGTGCCGACACGCTGTGCCCCGTTGGACCCGGCCTCGTCACTGACTGGGACTTTCGCAACAAGTCCATGCGTACGAGCGTCAACGGTGTCGTGCGTCAAGACGGCTCGACCGAGGAAATGGCGTGGGACATGTACTACCTCGTGGCCGATCTCGCTCGCCTGATCACCCTCGAGCCAGGGGACCTCATCCTCTCGGGCACCCCCGCAATCTCTCGACCCGTCGAACCCGGCGACGTAGTGTCGGTGGAGGTGGAGGGGCTCGGTGTGCTGACGAATCACATCGTCGAAGGTCCGACGCCCGTCTCGGACGAAGTGGGCGCCCAGCCGACGGCCACCGAAGAGGTCCTCTCCACGGCAATGGGTGGCGACTGGGAATTCCGCGGACAGCGTCGCCCGGAATCGACACCCAACGACGCCCTTACCTTCCCGCTGATCCGGCCGAAATACCAGTCATGACGAGCCCGCGCGTCAACGTGGACGGTGTCGACGTCTCGCCCGACCACTTCATCAACGGGCGTCGGGTCGCCTCCAAGCACACCTTCGAGGACCGCTCCCCGCTGGACTGGACGTGGAAACTCGCTGACGTGGCGCGCGGTACTTCCCTCGAGGCGGACTTGGCCGTCCGGGCCGCGTTGACCGCGTTTCCCCCGTGGGCGGCACTGGGCGTTGACGGCCGAGGCGTGTTCTTGGACCGGCTCGCCAATCTGATTGACGACCACATCGAGTCAATTGCCCACGTGGAGTGCCTCGACATGGCGATGCTCGAGGACAGCCTTCGTCTTCGGGTCATCGCCCGCGGCGCGCGCAATTTTCGCGCATACGCCCAACTCGCTCGCGACTACGAAGCTCGTCGGTGGAGTTCTAACGGTACCGACAATGTGGTCCTGCGCCACTCCGCCGGACCCACCGTGGTGATCACACCATGGAATGCGCCGTTCATGCTCTCCACGTGGAAGTGTGCACCCGCACTCGCCGCGGGCAATACCGTCATTTTGAAGCCCGCCGAATGGTCGCCGCTGTCGTGTTCACTTCTCATGGACCTCGTGGACGAAGCGGAATTGCCACCCGGCGTCTTCAACGTCGTCCAGGGATTTGGCGAAGAAGTCGGCGCCGCACTGGTGAACGACAAGCGCGTGCGGCGTATCTCATTTACCGGGTCACCGGAAACGGGTCGCATCATCGGCGAAGCCGCGGCGAAGAATCTCGTTCCCTTCACCGCCGAGCTCGGCGGCAAGGGTCCCTTCATCGTCTTCGCCGACGCCGATCTTGACGCCGCCGCCGAAAAGGCCGCGGTCATGTTCGACGACGCGGGTCAAGTCTGCCTCGCCGGTACTCGACTCCTGGTTGAAGAGAGCATCTTCGACGCCTTCGTAGCGCGCTTGCGAGTTGCGACGTCCCAACACGTGCTGGGCGACTCGCGCGACGCGAGCACCACCATCTCACCGCTGATCCATCCCGAGCACTTCAGCCGCGTCAAGGGCTTCGTCGATCGTGCCCGCGCGCACGGCGACACCATACTGTTTGGGGGCGACGAAGTCAGCCACCAAGGACTCTGGTTTCAGCCCACCGTCATCGAGCCATTGTCCAATAACTCTGAGGTCGTGCAACGAGAGATCTTCGGACCCGTCCTGACCCTGCAGCGTTTCGCCGACGAGGACAATGCCGTCCGGCTCGCCAACTCCACCCCCTACGGCCTGTCCGCGGTCATTTACACTTCGAGCCACGAGCGAGCCGAGCGCGTGGGCCAGAAAGTACTCGCCGGCACCGTCTGGGTGAACTGCTTCCTGGTGCGCGACTTGACGGCGCCCTTTGGCGGCATCGGCATCAGCGGAATCGGCCGCGAAGGCGGCGACTACGCGCTCGACTTCTATTCAGATCTCACAACGCTGCAAATCAAGGAGGGAACCACTCATGGGTGAAATAGTCGGGGCGGGTCTACTGGCCCACGTGCCCACCATCGTCCTACCAGACGAGCTACGCCGCGAACTGAACAACGGCAAGGAAAGCACTCTCTACACGGGCCTGCACAACTTGCGCCGCGACGTGTTCAACGAACTCAGGCCGGATGTCGTCCTCGTCTTTGACAGCCACTGGTTCACCACCGTGGAGTTTGTCGTCACCTCGCACGAACACCGCCGCGGCAATTACACAAGCGATGAACTGCCGAGAGGCATGTCGAGCGTACCCTACGACTTCCCCGGCTCGCCTGAGCTGGCGCACTTGATCACCAAGGTCGCCGAGGACACACCCGACTGCTGGGTCACTCCGATCAACAATGACCACCTCCCCCTGGCGTACGCCACCTTGAACTTCCTGCCCTTCTTGCAGAACGACGAGAAGTGGATGACAGTGAGCGTGTGCCAGACCGCCGACCAGCGCGACTTCGCTACCGTTGGCCGGGTCATTGGCGAAGCCATTGCCCAGAGCGACCTGCGGGTGGTGCTGATCGCCTCGGGGGCAGTCAGTCACACCTTTCACAACCTGCGCGACTTGCGCCTGCACGAAGCGGCCGGTGAGGAGCACATCTTCTCTGAGGACGCGCGCCAGTGGGACCACCGGGTCATTGACGCCCTTCTCGAAGGCAATCACGCCCAAGTGCTCGGCGAGATGAATGAGTTCCTCACCGTCAAGCCCGAAGGCCGCTTCGGTCATTACCAAATGATGGCGGCGGCCCTCGGCGGCCCCGCGTGCACTGCGCCGGGAATGCTCTACTCGGCGTACGAGAATTCCATCGGCACCGGCCAGGTCCACATCTGGTTTGATCAGCCCGACCACGGTTGGACGGGAGGGAAGTAATGGACGTATCCGGTCTGCCGTTTCCGCGCACCGCCTCGGGCCAGGCGTCGATACTGCCTCCCGCGCCCTGGCACTATTCGGGTGACCTACTCACCGTCGAATACCGAACCCATCCAGACAGAGTTCGCGCCGTTCTGCCACCAGACGTGGATTTGGTGAACGACGACGAGGACCCGGGCGCGGTGGCGTTCATCTGGGCGGATTGGCAGAGCTGTGGCGACGACCACGCCGAGATTCTCGATCCGGTTCGCTCACAGTACAAGGAAGCCTTCGTCGTNNTCGGATCGATTCACCAGACCCGTCCCATCACCGTCGGATCGGCGGGACCGCGTATCGAAGCCGGAGGAAAATTCGGCATGACTCTGGCCGCGGGTGACCGTCGACTGGCCAATGCGACGCTGACTATCCAGGGACAAGCCGACAACGGTGGCTTCGTCAATGGGCATCCCATGCTGCATCACCGGTGGTTTCCGAGCATCGAACTCAACGGCCACGACTCCTTAGCCGAAGTTGTCACCATGTCGGGAATCAACGTGGAACTCGGCCCGGTGTACGCCGGTGAGGCCACGCTCGACCTCTTCGACTCCCCCACCGAGGAGTTGACGTTGCTGGCTCCCGAAGAGATTCTGGGCGGATATTTCCGCACCGTGGGGACCACGTTCGCGGGAGGACGTACACTTCACTGATCATGAGTCGTCGCATTTCGTCGTCCACGCCCGAAGAAGTGCTCCAGGCCGAAGCCGACATACGAGGCCGCCTCGAGGACCGCGAGTTCGATTTCGTGGCGATGAGCGCCATCTCCAACGTCTACCGAGCGGGCACTGCCGTGCGTAACCACATGGAACGCACGGTACTCGCGGACTACGACCTCAGTTGGGTCGCCTTCACGGTGCTCTGGGTTCTGTGGATCTGGGGAAGCCAGGAGACCGGACACGTGGCCGAAGAAGCCGGCGTGACCAAGGGAACACTGACTGGCGTCATCAAGACCCTGCAGAATCAGAAGTTGATCAAGCGCACTCCTCATCGTGACGACAAGCGACGCGTTTCCATCTCACTCAGCGCCAAGGGACAGCGAGTGATTGGCGGTCTGTTTCCCGCCTTCAACGAACACGAAGTTGCCGCCGTGAGTGCACTGACCTTGGCGGAGCAACGCGAATTGGCCCGTCTCCTTCGCAAGGTTACGAACCACATTTCCTCGGTGCCCACGGTTTAGTTGAGGACTCCTTGTAGGTCGATTGCGGGGCTCCCGGTGGCCATGCAACACGCTTGACAATCCGTTGATCGACTCCAGATGAATGAGCCACTATGGATCCCATTGATTAAGGGTGGCTGATGGGACGGTTTCCAACATTGCTATTAGCCAAATAGAGATTGTTGCAGCCAGGGTGCGGGTTCACGTCGGGCCTCCGACACGATCAAGTTGCTACGAGTAGTAAGCCATAGGAACACATTCGCTGAAGTTCATATATGCCAAGCGGACACGGAGAACGACGCCGTCTTCGACTGCAGGATCAAATGCTTGACGGCACGACACTTCAAAGATGGTTGAATAGGAACCAACTCGACCTTGATGGTTGGACAAGGCTTGGTCTTGAGATCGCAAACCATCACTAGCCTCGAAAATGGAAGGGGTCAACTTCATGGCCAATTGGACCTGGAGTTTGCGGTCTCGCGAAGGCGCGATGAATGGTCTTGAGTTTGCGCGTGCCACGACGGCGAGCGGATTCACCAGAGCATTAATTCACGCGGCACCCGCTCAACTTTGGTTGGAGGTCTTTGATGACCAAGGCAATCTGATCGCCCGAGCCGAGGACCTTGACCGCATAGGTGATTACCTACCAATGACGATGCTCACGATTGATCGTGCCGTGATCAGTCGAAGCGAGGTGTGGCCGGATGACAGTCTCTACGGATTACCTGTGTTTTTGGCTGGGGGCGAAGTAGGACTGCTTCGAGAGTGGCACCATTCCGAAGACCACAGTTGGTGGAGATGGTCACTTGAGTTCGCTAACCACACGGGACGACCCGTTGATTGGGCGCCCCCAAATCAGAAGATACAAAGATGATCTCCCCCACGAACATCGTCAATCGGGCAACCGCCAATGCCTGGTAGCAGAACGATGACGTCGGGCCGGCAACACCATTCAGTGGGAGAGTTCCCACACTTCAAGGATTGAGAAATCCTAACCAACATCGAGCACGCAATTTGCAGCGTTAGGGGAGTCAATTCACGGCGGGCCCGCAAGGGCACCGTAGGGTGTGAACGAGATCGTCTCGTCGATTGGAGGACCATGGGCATCGTGCAACGAGAAACTGGACAGGGCCAAGCTCACCACCACGCGCCGGTGCGCGATTACGCGGCCGACCCCAGTGAGGTGGACCGCACCGCAAGGCCGTATCGGCGAGACGGCGGACTACCGCCGAGCCGCCTCAGTG
>PLEI01000090.1 GCA_003136415.1 Acidimicrobiaceae bacterium
ATGGGTCAGGGTCGCGAGAACGTCAAGACGTTCCTTCGCGAGAACCCTCAGACGATGGCTGAGATTGACGGTCGCGTGCGCGAGCACATGGCGAACTCGTTGCTCCCCGATGTGGTCGGTGCCGACGTTGATATCGATGCTCCGTTGACGCTCGACTAAACCTGAATTTTTCCACCTCCACGCACTGCCCTCGAAGGAAACTCGGGGGCAGTTGCCACGGGGAGTCGATGTGAGAAAATACTCTTCATCAGGTACGCAAGAGAATGACGTCGTTCGGACATTTACTAGATGATGATGACACGCCGGTCTCTCTCTTGCGGCGCTCGGCGAGGTAGGCGAAAGCCCGGTCCCTCCCGGCGCTGTTTGCGGTAATCGTGGCGACTGGCGTCGCGAGGTTGGTAGTGCCGTCCGCGGCAGACACGTTCAAGAGCGTCGCGATGAAGTTGACTCCCGGCGTCTCGAACACTGGTACGAATCAACCCGCCCTTACCGTGGATGTTCTACAAGCTGAGGAACCTCTCGATGGCCGGTGCCTGTCGACTCACGTGGCTCAATCCAAAAATGGAGCCAATACAACGTAAGTCGATTCTCAAAGTCTCCACGCTCCTCTGGGGCCGGTCATTCAGACTGCGAAGTAATCACTGTGCCATCGCCACTAGCGTTGCCACGGTGACCGGGCGGCTTCGATTTCGACGATGGTTGGGCGAGCGCATCCGCGCCGCCCGTCGTTACGCCAATGACGTCGCCACCGTGGCGCCGACCGACGACTACGCCAAGAAGTTCTTCTACTTCGGGAATGGTGCCGGACTGATGGCCCCTCAAGGCATCATCTATAACGAGCGCTACCTCTCTATCGGCGACGAGACCCTCATCGGCCCCAACGTTTGCTTGACCGCGGGGATCAGTGGCGACCAGGAGATGCTGCACGCCCCCGTCGTGACGATTGGCCAGAAATGCATCATCGGACGCGGCTCACACATCATCGGGCACTGGTCAATCACCCTGGGTGACGAGATTCAGATCGGTCCGTACGTTTACATCACCGATCAGAACCACACGTATCTAGACATCGACACACCGGTGGGGTGGCAGACGCCCGAGGAGTCCGCTGTTTCCATTGGCGCGGGTAGTTGGCTCGGCACGAACGTCGTGATCCTGCCGGGCACGCATCTGGGACTTAACACCACCGTCGCGGCGGGCGCCGTGGTGCGCGGAACGTTCCCCGACCACGCGGTCCTCGGGGGAGTGCCCGCGAAGGTACTGCGTCACTACAGCCGAGAGTCGGGTTGGCGGTCGGGGCCGCCGGCGTGAGGCAGCACCTCGGAGTCGACCTCACCCCACTGCGCGTCTCGAAGGAGTACCGCCAGCTCTACGTCGCGGGTCTCATCACGGCGTTGGGTTCGCAGGCCACCTACGTCACGATTCCCTATCAGTTGAAGCAGTTGACCCACTCGCCCCTCGAAGTCGGCGCCTTGGGTCTATTCGAACTCGTGCCGCTGATAGTTTTTGGGCTCTACGGTGGCGTGCTGGCGGACCGAATGAATCGCCGCCGACTGATCATCACCATGGAAGTACTTTTGATGATCGCGACGTCGGTGGTGCTCGCCAACGCGTTGCTGCCCCACCCTCAAGTGTGGATTCTCTACGCGGACGCCGTCGTCGCCGCCGCCGTGTCCAGCCTGCAGCGTCCCAGCATCGAGGCGCTCAATCAAACATTCGTGCCACACGACTTGCAGCGCGCCGCTTCGACACTGGCCAACATTCGCTACACCACGGCGTCCATTATCGGTCCAGCCCTCGGGGGGCTCGTCGCCGTCGGCGCCGGACCGGGCTTCGTCTACGGGGCGAACCTGGTGACCTTCGCCATCTCGTTGTACCTCTTGGGGGGCCTCGCGCGCCAATTGCCACCGGTGTCGCACGGCGACAACGACCGCGCTGCTCTTCGCGCCGGTGTGTCGTTCCTGCGCTCGCGACCCGACATCGTGGGGACCTACATCATCGACCTACTGGCGATGACCTTCGCATTCCCGGTGACCATGTTGCCTTTCGTGGCGGCGAGGTTCCATTCGACGTACGCGCTCTCACTCTTGTACTGCGGGCTACCCGCGGGAGCACTGATCTTCACCGTCCTCTCCGGCTGGACCAGGCGGGTACACCACTACGGGCGTGCGGTGGTCTTCTCGGCGGCCGTCTGGGGGCTGGGCATCGCCGTGTTCGGCTACTCGTCGTCCCTCTGGCTGGTTCTCGGGGGCCTGGCGATCGCTGGCGGGGCCGACTCGCTCAGCGGCATCTTTCGCGCCACGATGTGGAATGAGTCGATTCCACCAGATATTCGTGGACGGATGGCGGGTATGGAGATGATCTCGTACTCCCTGGGTCCCACCGCGGGTCAGTTCCGGGCGGGCGTAATGGCAGCGTGGACGAGCCTGCGGTTCTCCCTCACTTTCGGCGGCTTGGCGTGCTCGGGTTCGGTGGGCATCGTCGGAGCGGCGTTGCCATCACTCTGGCGCTTCGACGCCCGCAGCGACAAGAACGTCGCGATGGTGCGTGAACTCAGAGCGCGCGAAGAGCAGAACTAACTCGCTGTTGAAACCCCCTAGCATTTAGTCGTGTCCCGCACTACCTACCTCGTCACCGTGTCCGGACCCGACCGCGTCGGTGTCGGTGCGGAACTCTTCGCCGCCCTGGCTCAGGTGACCGAGTCGGGAGGCCAACTCTCCGATGTCGCGCAGATCACGATTCGTGGCGCCCTGGTTCTCTGTGGCGAGGTCACGGTCGACGACACGGTGAGCGAAGACGATGTGCGCGCGGCGCTCGCGGCGCGCGACATCGACCGCGACGGCATCGTGGCTCAGGTCGAGCGCGTCGTCCCCGACGTCGCTCTCGAAGGTGGTCGCCTGCTGGTCACTTTGCTCGCGACGAAGATCGGAGCCGCCCAGCTCGAGGGCGTCTTTCGCGCCATTGCGTCCGTGGGCGCGACGTGTGAGCGCATCGTGCACCTGGCGAACTACCCCGTCGATTGCTACGAGCTCGTGGTGCGCGGTCGCGACCACACGGCGTTGCGCGAAGCGGTCACCGCAGTCGCTCAGGAGAACGGAGTGGACCTCGCGGTGCAGCGCGCGGGACTGCACCGCCGCGCCAAGCACCTCGTCGTCATGGACGCGGATTCGACTCTCTTGCAAGACGAAGTCATCGACCTCTTAGCCGAGGAGTGCCACTGCGCCGAGCAGGTCGCCAAGATCACCGAACTCGCGATGGCCGGGGAGCTCGATTTCGCCGAATCGCTGCGCCGACGCGTCGCGTTGCTCGAGGGTCTCGACGCCGGCGTGCTCGACCGGGTACGCGGTCGCCTCCGCCTGGCACCAGGCGCGCGCACTTTGCTACGCACCCTGCACCGACTGGGCTACGTTCCGGCCGTGGTGTCGGGTGGTTTTGTCGAGGTCCTGGCCCCATTGCTGGCCGAGTTGCACGTGGACTACCTCGCGGCCAATCGCCTGGAGATCGTGGACGGCAAGTTGACGGGTCGGCTGGCGGCTCCCATCGTGGACCGCGCGGGCAAGGCGCGCGCCCTGGAGCGTTTTGCCGCGGAGGTCGGCGTGCCACTCGCGCAGACCGTGGCGGTCGGCGACGGTGCCAACGACATTGACATGATCTCGGTGGCGGGGCTGGGCATTGCCTTTAACGCTAAGCCCCTCGTGCGCGAGCACGCCGACGCGGCGCTCTCGGTGCCGTATCTCGACGCGGTGCTCTACTTCCTCGGCATTAGTCGCGAGGAGATCGAAACCGAATAGTCGTACGCGGCCGGTGTTACGCCCTAGCGAATACTGAGATCGGTGGGACCGCTCGCCCAGAGTTTCGCCATCCACGCTTCGATCTCGTCGGGGTCGCGCGGCAAGCCAGCGGACAAGTTGAGCGCACCGTCGGCCGTCACGAGCACGTCGTCTTCGATGCGTACGCCGATGCCGCGATATTCCTCGGGAACCGTGAGGTCGTTGGCCTGGAAGTAGAGGCCCGGCTCGATGGTCAAGACGTACCCCTCGCGTAACTCACCGTGGTACGTCTCATTGCGGGCGTTGGCGCAGTCGTGCACGTCGATGCCCAACATGTGGCTCGTGCCGTGCAGTGTGTAGCGGCGATACAACTGGCGATCCAGGCGCAGCGCCTCCTCGGGTGGACCGCTCAAAATGCCCAGTTCGTGCAACCCTTCGCTCAGCACCGCCATCGCCACGCGGTGGGGCGCGCGAAAGTCGACACCCGGGCGCACCGCGTCGAGGGCCGCTTGCTGCGCGGCGAGCACCAATTCGTAAACCCGACGCTGAGGCGGCGAGAACTTGCCGTTGATCGGCAGGGTGCGCGTGACGTCCGCGGTGTAGAGCTGGTGGCACTCGACGCCGGCGTCGAGCAGCAGCAGGTCGCCACGGTGCACCTCTCCGTCATTGTGCATCCAGTGCAGGATCGTCGAGTGAGCGCCCGTGGCGGCAATCGTGTCGTAGCCAACGTCGTTGCCCTCGACGCGCGCGCGCAGATTGAAGACACCTTCGATCACCCGCTCGCCGCGACCCACTGCTTGGGGCAGGGCCCGTACGACGTCCTCGAATCCGGTGATCGTGTGGTCGATGGCTTCCTGGAGCTGGGCAACCTCGTAGTCGTCCTTGACGAGGCGCATCTCAGAGAGCTGCGTCGCCAGGCGAGCGTCATCGGGGCCCGTAGCAACCATGGCGTCGACGCCCGTGTCGACGCCATGAACCGAGAGGACCCTCGTCACCGATAGCGAGGCGAGGTCTTTTTCCAACTGCTCGATCGGTGCCGTCTCGATGGCGTAGAAGGTGGCGCATTCACTCACCCCGCGGCGAGGTCCCACCCAGAGTTCGCCGTAACGAGAGTCGGTGTAGAAGTGGTGGGACGTGAAGTCCCGGCGCGGGGCGACGTAAAGGGTGCTGCGCGAACCGGCGGCACTGGGCGAGATAACGAGCACTGCGTCAGGCTCCTGGCAGCCCGTCAGATAGTAGAAGTCGGTGCCGGCACGAAAGCGGTAATCCGTGTCGTTAGCGCGCACTTTAGGGTTGCCGGTGGGCACGACGAGAGTGGCGTCACTGAAGTGGCGTCCGAGCGCTTCGCGGCGCTCGGCGAAATTGTTCACGGCCGGGTGCACTTCGGCGCTCGGGTCGACCGGAGCCCAATTGGTCGTCATGTGGTCGACGAAGACGCGCGGCATCGGTGGGCGGTGGTATCCCGCCCACACCCAATGCTCCGAGACGGGATTGTCTGGGGAAACGTCGGGTTCGGGCAGTTCGCGGATCTCGTCACTCATGACGCCCAACTTACCGTTGCGGGGAAGCAATAGCCGTCCGCGCGAATCAGTCCTTGCGAGAGCGGTCGACGAAGCGCCAGGTCGCGGGCAGGAGCGTTCCGGCCACCACGGCCTTGGCGAGGTCGAAGATGAGGTAGGGCGTCATGCCGACAGTAATGGCCTTGGCGAGTGACATGTGAAGGTCGAGCGCCAACCACGGAACACCAATCGCGTAGATCGCGAGTTCGCCAATGACGAAGAGTCCGAGCGCGCTGACCACGTTGCGGTCGTTGCCCTGGGAGGCGAGCCAGCTCATCAAGGTCACCGAGAGCACGAAACCGAGCAGGTAGCCGAAAAGCGCCGCCGAGTAGCCGCTGGCACCGCTGGCGAACCAGGGCAGTCCGGCGAGTCCGGCGACGACGTAGACGGCCATGGATGCCAGCGCGCGGCGGATGCCGAGCGTGCTGCCGATGAGTAATACGCCGAGCGTCTGGCCGGTAAACGGCACCACGAAGGGGTGGATGTAAAACGAGATCTGCGCTAGGAGACCGACGAAGGCGGCGGCGCCCACGACGAGAATCGCGTCGCTGAGCAGTGATTTGGAGACGACGTCGGCGAGGACCGGACGAGGGGTGGAGACGGCGACGGTGGACATGAAAACTCCTTTAACGGTGTCGACTCACCACTGTAGGCCAGTGCATCACACCGGCCAGATCGTTACTACGCGGTAGCAATCCAGCCGTGGTCGCGGGCGATCTCCTCGGGGTCGCCGATGCGCAGGCCCGAGCGGTGCTGCAACGTGCGGATCAGCCCTCCGGCTTCGTAGAGCGACTCGTGGGTGCCGGTGTCGAGCCACGTGGTGGCGCGCGACAGGGTCTGCACGTGCAACTCCTCGAGCGCCAAGTACGCGTTGTTGAGTGCGGTGATCTCCAACTCACCGCGATCGCTCGGGATCAGCGTCTTGGCGATGGCGGGCGCCTTCTCGTCGTAGAAGTACAGGCCCGGAATCGCGTAGCGGCTCTTGGGCTCGGTGGGCTTCTCCTCGATCGAGAGGACCCTGCCGTCCTCACCGAATTCGACGACGCCGTAGGAGGTCGGGTCCGACACTTCGTAGGCGAAGATCAGCGCGCCCTCGATATCAGTGTTTTCGCTCAGGTGCGAGCCGAGTCCCGGGCCGTAGAACAGATTGTCGCCCAGGATGAGCGCGCACTTGTCGCCGGCCAGGAAGTCCTCGCCCAAGATGAGGGCCTGGGCCAGTCCGTTGGGCTGGTCCTGGATGATCCACGAGATGTTGAGCCCGAGGTGCGAACCGTCACCCAACAGGCGCTGGAAGGCGGCCTGGTCGTGGGGCGTGGTGATCAGGAGAATATCGCGCAGACCCGTCAGCATCAGGGTGCTGAGGGGGTAGTAAATCATCGGCTTGTCGTACACCGGAAGAAGTTGCTTCGACGTGGCCCGGGTAATGGGGTAGAGACGCGTGCCGCTTCCACCGGCCAGAACGATTCCCTTCACTCCATTAGTA
>PLEI01000083.1 GCA_003136415.1 Acidimicrobiaceae bacterium
ACACAAGATTCCCGCATAGCTCCTGGTGCGGCACTAAGTGTTGGCTTTGTGGCACCGGCAGGTGCAACAGGAGGACCGCCCATTGGTCCCGCCTACGACTGCTACACCTTCCCCGTGTACGCCCAGATGACCTACTTTGAGTCTCTCCAGCTGAAGAGCACCACCACCTATCTCACAGCCCCGGATCGGAAGGGCACCTCCTTATCCGGCCCTGTTCTGAAGGGCACCTACAGGCTCCGCGGCGCGAAGCTCACCTTCCTGACCGGTACCTTTAGCAAGATTCATTGGTACGGTCTGTGGAAGCTGAAGACCCTCAAAGATGGTGGCGACCAGAGGCACATTGGAATGTACACGCCGAAAGGTCAAAACGTAATGGAGTGTTACCCTCCGCCGTACTGAGATTCCGGGGTTGCGGCGGCGGTTGTCGCTCCGGGGATGAGACTGCGCGCTCAGCGAGCTTACGAACTCCACAAGCTAGGTACGGCTCAAGCCAAGAGTCGTCTCCTAGCTGCAGGGGAATAGGCAGCGGGGCTCGTCCTCGGCCAGCAGGTTACAACCCACTGGCTACATTTTCCATCAAGCCTTCCGAGTCCTACGCCCACTGATAATTGAACTGATCGGGCTGACCGTGAGGGTTCATTGATACTGAGGTGAACGCAATATGAAACCCGGGTGATGCTTGATGAGTTCACTGATTGGTCCGAAGCCGAAATACGGGACGGGATTGATCGACCTCCGTCCAAAGGCGATCGTGGGGCGGACTCGCGGAGCTTCGTTGGCTTTGTGTTGCATGGCCGAAATACTCCTCACGACTTACAGCGGTAATGGTCGAGACCCACCAAGGGGTCTAGAGTCGGGCCCAAATGGGCCCGACTATGGTCTTTTCCACTCATTTGGGGGTCTATCTCTTTTCGAAAGATCTCGCGACCAGTACTGATGGTCGCGCCTCTAGGACCGACACGATCTTCGAAGGGACTTCTGAGATCCAGCGCTTAATCATTGCGCGCGCCATCTCGGGTGTGCACATCCGGTAGCAAACGCCAAGGCTCACTGCATTGGTTGATGGCTACGACCTTGACTAGCGGGACCGCGCTCGGCTGGTTGACATGCCTGGCCCACGCATCCGGTCGGTGTACGAACTCCTGAGTTGGTTGTGAACGCGAGATCACATCGTCTCCACTTCAGGGGCAGATTCAGACCTTGCGCTGGCTCCCTGAAACCCGCCCTGTCCTACGGCGCAACCACGGCCGGCCTGGGCTCAGCGAGACCCAACTTCGCGCACGTGGACGTAGTACCCGGAAAGACACCGGCTGTTCCGTCGGGCATCGTACACACCACGAGGCCAGGCACGGAGTGAACGGTGGTAGCCACAGTGACGTGGACGGCGTGTGTGACACCCGGTGTCAAAAAGCCATCTCGCCAAAGCATCTGGCAGACGCCGAGCGCGTCAGTGACCTGGGCGTTCGATTCGGGTGCGCCCACGGCGGCGATGGCCGCGCCGTTGTCTCCAACTTGAGCGAGGCTATAACAGTGAGCCGTGCTTGTGTTCGTCACCGACGCGTAATGCACGTAAATCGCCGCAGCGGCAACACCTACACCACCCGCAGTTGTCGCGAGAGTTAGCACGAAGGCGATACTGGAACGACGCCAACGACGCGGCGTTGTGGCGACCATCGTCGTCATCTCTCGACGCAGGGCTGTTCGGTGAGCACTGCGCAAGGGCCGAGGCTCTGGCACTTGGTCAAAGTTGGTCATTGGGGTTCTCCTTCTCAGTGGGGGTTGTTTGGAAGTGCGTAGCGCTCAGTGCGTGGGTATCACTTGGTAGTACGACGAGTCTGTTGCGTAGCCGATCGTGAGCTCGAGAGAGCCGAGAGCGCACTGTGCCGATCGGGATGTTCAGCGCCGTCGCCGCCTCTGCGTAGCTCAACTCGGCCCAGTCACACAGAGCAATGACATCCTGGTCTTCGACGCTAAGGTCGGACAGCGCTGCGAGCACAACGACCATCGTGCGCTCGTCGTCGAATCGTCCAACGGCGGCGTCGGTGAAGTCAGCCACGGTGGCCGGAGGGAGCTTGGTGAGGAGGTTGCGGTGGCGGCGTTGAGAGCGTTGGAGGTTGCGTAAGCAGTTGTTGGCCACAGCGAGCAGCCATGGGAGGATCGAGTCAGATTGAAGGCGTACGTCCTTTCGACGCCGCCAGACTTCGGCCCACACGATGCTCGTCAGTTCTTCGGCTGACGACCATGAGGCGGTGCGCCTAAAGCAGTGGTTGTAGACGGCCTGCGAGTGACGGTCGAACAGCTGCCCGAAGGCCACGCCGTCGTGCTTGACGATGCGCCCCCAGAGCTCTTGATCGCTCGGCGTGTCGTACATGCTCATACCTTTCTATGTCCGGCAAAGGTATTTCGGTTCCCACCACCGTGGTTGCCGCCGTGGCGACTTGGTCAGCCGTTCTCCGAGCGACCCTTCGAGCACCCAGGCAAGTCATTGGCCATCGACCCATGAGCAGCCCCGACCAACGATCGTCGAACTGGTCACAATCTATTCGTCGCGCGAGCGTAACTACCACGCCGCCAAACGTCGAGAGGGATCCGCGACCGAGGTGGCGAGTCAAGGGCGAACAGCAGTAGAAGCCAGAGACCTAGGCGGAATTCTGCGAAGCCTTCGACGGTGTGCCGAGTCGTTTCCTGCCCGTCGCCGTGCCAGGCTACGAGCATGGCGAACAGGCCGACCAGCGTAAACATGAACGTGATCCGCCATCGAACCCTTCGCCACGCCCTTGACAGGACCATCGCAAGCCCCGCCACAACTGCCAACACCGCCAGTAGTTGCGCTGAGGGCCAGAGCAGTGGGGACGCGAAGAAGCTCAACCAGCCGGTGGCTTGGTAGAAGAAGAGATCGCCGTTGGCGAAGTTGAACGCGAGTTCCGGACGGACAAAGGGAGCGGTGAGGTCATAGCTCGGATGGCTGAGGAGCCAGAGCATGTAGGTCGAACTACCACGGCTGTTCATCCACTGGTAGAGACTGGTGAACCGACTACCCCCTTGGGGGAGGAAGACGATCTTCGCAGCGGGGGGTGCAGAGGGCATAGTGGTCTTGCCCAGTTGTTGGACCGCCGCAGCATCGGGCATCCCGTGGGAGGCGAACCAGTTGACCCGGTTGGGGAAAGGGAACACGCGCACGGTGTAGACGTCATCGATGGTCGTGGTAAACCGACCGGAGTACGAGACGCCCGCACTTGTTACAAGAGCGACACTAAGCAATGCGACCGAGAGGATCCGCCACGGGTCGGCGATCCGTAGTGCACGTTTGCGCAGTGACAGCCCGAGGATGAGACAACCAATGGCCAAAAACGCCACTGTGATCACTCCAGTATCACGTAACGTGGCAAAGCAGGTTGCCATTGCGGTCAGCAGCACAACTCGAGTCCGCGTGGCACCTCGAGCAACCCACAGGAATCCTGCAAAGAGGAGTACCAGCGAACTGATGGCCAATGATTCGGACAAGACCTCGCAGTTCCACTGAGCGATCGGGCTCGATAGACCGAAGCCCAGGATGACGAGTGCAGCGATGGTCCGGTGGAGACTGCTACGTAGATACGAGCCCACCGCGATAACGAGAGCGGCCCAGGCGATCGCGGCGACGACCGTTTGGAAGACAGTGAATCCCTCGCCATACCCAACAACTCGCATCACAAGTGGCACGAGGGGCGGGCGCATACCTGCCCAGAAGCTCGAGCTGAGCAGCGGCATCTTGGAGACTGCCTCATAAGAGAACGAGTCCTGCCACACCGTCGGTGACACCGACAGAGTTTGGAGGAGGAGAAGAGTTGCGAATCCGGCCCAGAGAAGAGTGATGAGCGTTGTCGCGACGAGGTCGCCTCTGGATCCACTACGGAGAAATGCCAACACCCGACGGCGACAATGCGCCCCCAGGCCTCTTCGCCACCCAGCATGCCGTTCGCACCCTATACATCTCTATGTCCGGCAGGACTCAGTTAGTTCCCGTCGCAGACGTCATAGAGCACCGCAGGCGACGCACGCACTTCGATGTTTGCCTGTCCCCGCGTCCCGGCCTTCACGACGCCTGGCCGAGGGCGTCGAGCATCGCACGTGTATCGGTGTAGAACTCGGCAGCGGTGATCATTCCATTGCGGAGGGTCCAGACGTGCACCTCCGGCATATCGAACACGGCACCATTGGCCAAGACCGTTCCTCGGCTACGGCCGAACTGGATGACCCGGTCGCCCGCTTCGAACAACCCATCGGCGGTGACGACCGAGTCAACGGTTCCACCGAGCGCGAGTCCGAAGGTCGCGATACCATCGAGTCCTTCATATCGCCCACCCCACGGCAGGGCGTCGTCCTGGAAGACCACGCAGTCGGGGTCGCACAGTTCCAGAATGCGATCCAGGCCCTTCGCCGCGAATGCTGCGTACAACTCTCTGATTATCTCGATGTTGGACATCTGTCCTCCATTGTCCTTCTGTTTCCGAAGTTTCGGTTTCCGAACTATAATCCTTGTTCGTGACCACGTCAAGCGAACTCCCGGTCGATCGGCTCGCCATAGGTCAGATCCTCGTCCGACTCGTCCATCAGTTCCGGTCTGAACTCTTCGAGAGCGCCGGAGCGGATGGTCGGTTCCACGACATCCGTTTCCCGCATCTTCAGGTCTGGGGGAACATTGGCACCGAGGGCATCCGACTAACCGACCTAGCGGCAAAGGCCCAACTGAGTCTGGCTGCCTGCTCCGAACTCGTCGACGAACTCCAAGAACTCGGCTACCTCGAACGGCAGCCCGATCCTTCCGATGGCCGCGCAAAACTGATCTTTCCGACCGCCAAGGGCCGTGAGGTCCTCGACGCCGCCGGGCACGCCGTGGCCGATCTCGAGCAACGGTGGCGCGAGCGGCTCCCACCAGGCACCTTCGATCGGGCGTGCCACGCCTTCAACGACCTCGTCGTCGCCTTTGAGAATGAGGACAGGCTCTCCCGGCCCTGAGCGGTACGTCGATGGTGGCGCGATGCCTTATGGGTGCTGATACCGAGTTTTGTTCGGGTGCCTCCTAAACCATGGGCAGGTCACACTGTCATCTAAACCGACAGCAATCCCTCTCTCTAATACCAAGTCCAGATGAAGTGGCTAACGTGACAACTGAACGGTTGGGCAATTGACTCAACCGGACCATCTTGAAAGAGTTGGGTGATGGGCATTCAATTCGCGATGCAGGGGCTGGCTCCTCTCAAGAACCGTGATACACGGATACCCACTGACTACATCACAGTCTTCGGTATGAGTGAGGGTTTCAAAGGAGAGTTCGTATGACCTGGTCGGTTGGCGTCATCTTGATTGTCGTAGTTGCGGTTGTCTTCTTAGCCGTGACCTTGCACGTGGTCCACCAGTACGAGAAGGCGGTGGTATTCCACTTCGGAAAGGTTGTTGGGGAGAAGGAACCAGGTCTTATCTTCATCTTGCCAATCATCAACGTAATTCGCAAGGTTTCGTTTCGTATTGTGACGATGCCGATACAGTCCCAGGGGATTATTACGCGCGACAACGTGAGTGTTGACGTTTCGGCCGTTTCGTATTATCGCGTCGTCGATGCAACGAAGTCGGTCATCGCCATCGAGAATGTCCAAGAGGCGATCAATCAAATTGCACAAACAACACTCCGCAAGGTCGTCGGTCAACACACTCTCGATGAGATGCTCGCCGAAACTGATCGCATAAACGTCGATATCAGAGAGATCCTTGACATCCAGACCGCTGACTGGGGTGTGCTCGTGACGCTGGTCGAGCTGAAAGACATCCAATTGCCAGACACCATGAAACGAGCGATGGCGCGCCAAGCGGAAGCTGAAAGAGAGAAGCGGGCCAAGATCATCGCCGCCGAAGGAGAATCGCTTGCGGCTACCGCGCTGGGGGAAGCATCGGACATCATGATGGAGCACCCGCTCGCTCTCCAGTTGCGCAACTTGCAAACTCTGATCGAGATTGGCGTCGACAAGAACACGACGGTAGTCTTCCCCGGACCGCTGATGAGCACCATTCAAGAGATGGGGGCCTTTCTTACTCGAGAGACAAGTGCAATCGACAAGTTGGCGAGGCCCGTTGCCAGCGAGAGTCCTTCGAAAAATGTGAGTCCGGGCGAAGTCGAGCTGTAACTCTGAAAGACCGTTCGTGGCAGGGCTTCAATCGAGATTGATTGTCAATCAGAGGGGACTGCTGTCGGTGCAGTGATCAAGACCCACGCTCAGGCTTGAAGCCTGCCGCATTCGAGGGATGTTCATTATGAGTTCATCGGCATTGAAATCCGAAGTCCTCTAGTCTTCTCGGAAAAGTTGCAAAATCGCACCGTAAACGACGCTTTGTAAAGATGGGAGCTTTACAATGCATCCGTGTCAACTCCCATCAGATGAGCCCGAGTGTCGCTGCGTGGCCAAACCAATCTTCCCGCAGAACTTAGACATCATTGGGGTATCGAGGACGGTGGCGAGATCGCCTTCATCGACCTCGGCGACGCCGCATTGGTTCTGCCTGGAGGAATTGCTCGAGCCGAGGCTGAATTGAAAAGCGTCCTCACCGAGCGCTATAACGTCGGGTTAGTAGCAATCGACGATCCCGACCTCGCAGAACAGTAGTGAACGTCGTCCTCGACGATCGCCTCTTGATCGAGGAGCTCCTCGTTGGCATTCGTAGGCCGGGGGCGCAGCTGCACACCACCGCTTACTGGTACTACCGCGCATGCCGGACCGCCATTCTTGGCGCTGGCGGGCACCTTTCTGGACCATTCCGCGAGTTGCAACCACACGAACAAGTGCGGGCAATTGGCGCAATGCTTGAATTACCAGAGGAAATTGGCCTACCCGACACACGTCAACTCGTGCCGCTCATGGTTGAAATTGCCGGACGCTACCCCAAGTTGAATCTCCTCAACCTGGAGGCAGTGGCAGCGGCCCGCGCCCTCGCCGCCACGATGTGGTTGTCGCCAGAGGCAGCGAACGGAGTGTTGCCGGCGGTGCTTGATGACGAACTTCTCGCATGGGAAATCGTCATCCCACATTGACGGGACACCGTGCATCGGATTCTTCGTCTTCCTCACCTAATGACGACGTGATGAATCGAACGCAATCGGGCCGGGCTCTGTTCGTTTCACGGGCCCGAATTGAACCCTCACGCTCAGTTCGCTCAGTTCATTGATACTGAAGCAACCGCAACACGAAACCCCGCGCTACTTCATGAGTTCACTGATTAATCCGAAGCGGAACGACGGGGCGAGATCAATCGCCCTCCGTTCAAAGGCGATCCTGGGGCGGACTGGCGGGGCATCGATTTGTTTCGAATGGCCGAGGAACTGCCCACGACTTACGGTGGTGCTCGTGCGAGACCCACTAAAGGGGTCTGGAATCGGTCCCCAATGGGTCCAAACCGGGTCTTTGCCACTCATTTGTGGGTCCGTATCATTTCGAAAAGTCTCGCGATCAGTACTTATGGTCGTGCCTACAGGACCTACACGATCTTTGAAGGGACCGGCGAGATTCAGCGGCTCATTGTCTCGCGGGCGATCTCTGGAGTTCATATTCGCTGACGTTGGTGATAGCACGGAGGAATCTTTGGATCATGTCTCTCACCGGGCGCACTGACGAAGAACGCGCCGCCGCCGAATCTGAACTCGACGATATTGGCGAGGGGCTTCGGAGGCATTCGCGAGGTCGACAAGCCGACCTTCGAAGAAGACGGTGCGCTAGTCCTTATGGACAGCGCGCAACCCACCCCAGGCCAACGTGGCGCTGTGGGCGGCTAGCCGCTTAGCTTCGTCGGGTGAGGGCGGGGGCCAGCCCTTGGTTTCTTGCTGGAGGAGCCACACGATGGCCGCGCCCTCGGCGATGCCGACGATGCCGGCGGCGAGCTGGCGACGGTGATCGTGACCAATCGACACGTCGATGTAGGGAACGAGGAAGCCGACGAGGCTTACCTCGATCTTGCGCAGTTCGGTGGCCGTTTCACCCTCGTGCGAATGGATGAACAGGAGACGGAATGCGTCGGTGTCGTTGACCACCATTTCGAAGTAGACCCGAAAAGCGCTCTCAATCTTCGATCGTGGCGTCGTGACCGAGGTGACCGCCTTCATCAGATTCTCGACGAGCACCGCTCCAGTGTGCGAGACGATCTCCTGGTACAGGGTGCCCTTGGATTCGAAGTACTGGTACAGGATTGGCTTAGTGAAGCCCGCCGCCTTGGCGATGTCGTCCATGGTCGTCGCCTGATAACCGCGTTCGGCGAAGACCGCTTTGGCAATCTCGAGAAGTTGCTCGCGTCTCTCGAGATGAACTGGACGATCGTCGCGTAACACCATTGGAGTAAATCTAATCGTCGCCGCTCGCCACGGACCGTGCAAGCAGTTCCCGCAGACGGGCGGGAAGTTCGGCCACATTGAAGTGCTCGCGCGCTATCTCCAGGTTCGATTCGAACATTCCCTCATCGGGGTGTTGCAGGAAGTGATTGATGGAGGCGACGTCGTGGAGGTCGAAGAACCCGAAACCGAAGGAGGTGATCTCGCGCGCCACGGGGTAGGGATTGAGGGCCAGCGGGCGCCGGTGCGTCACCGATTCAAGTACGGGATTGCCGAACCCCTCCCACGTCGAGGGCATGACAACGAGGTCAGCTCCGGCGTAGGCGTCAGACATGGTGATCGCGTCGGGAAGTAACCGCACGACGCGCACCGTCGACGCGTCGAGCAGAGTCTCGAGTTCGTCGCCGTAGCCGTCTTCGGCGGGACCCATGATCCACAGCACCGCGTCGAGTTGTTCACACAGCGCGAGGGCGCCCGCGACATTCTTTCGTGGTATCGCCCGGGTCGGCAGCACAACGAGTCGTTCATCAGAGATGCCGAGCGCGCGGCGCGCCTCGTCACGCCGACCGAGCGGAGGCGAGCAGTCAAAGCGGTTGTAGATCGTCGTCGCTTCGATACCGCGTTGAAGGAGTTCCCGGCGCGAGAGGTCGTTAATGGTGACGTGGCGCCAGCCCGGCTCGTCGCGCGGTCCCGCCAAGTGGGCCAAATGCGGACGTTGCCACGCGAGATCGTGATGATGAAAGAGCACGTCGCGTTCCGCCAACACCTCATAGAGCACCTCGCGTGCAGCGACGTTGAGTGGCAGTGACGCGAGATTCTCCACGATGACGAGGTCGAAGGGGCGCAGGACCTCGGCGAGTTCCTTGGGGGAGGGTGGTGACGTGGCGTCGGCGCGCAGACCGGGGACGAGCCGGTCCGCGACCCCGGATCCGGCAATCGTGATCACGTCGTGCTCGAGTTGGCGTAGCGCCGCCACCCATTTGGCGGCTTCAATAGAGACCCCGTCCGTGCCCCCGAGACGGAAACTCACGACGGCCATTCGCGACATGGCGCCACGTTAGGCGCTCAAGGGATTTTGGCCTCGGTGGTAGGGTGTTTCGATTGGCGCCGGCCGTACGCCGGTGCCGTACCCCGGAGGAATTTCATGGCAACACGTGCGCTGATTACCGGAATTACCGGCCAAGACGGTTCCTACCTCGCGGAATTGCTCCTCGACAAGGGTTACGAGGTCTTTGGTCTGGTGCGCCGTTCCTCGAGCGAGAACTTCGAACGTATCAGCCACATTCAGGACCGCCTCACCCTGTTGTCGGGTGACTTAATGGACGAGGTGTCGTTGATCAATGTGATTCGTGACAGCCGGCCGCGCGAGGTCTATAACCTGGCCGCACAATCCTTCGTTCAGACTTCGTGGAGCCAGCCGGTGCTGACTTCGGAGACGACCGCGCTGGGCGTCACGCGCATGCTTGACGCCATTCGCCTCGTAGACCCAGAAATTCGTTTCTACCAGGCCAGCTCATCAGAGATGTTCGGCCGAGTTCGCGCGATTCCCCAGAGTGAGACAACGGAGTTCTACCCCCGTTCGCCTTACGGTGTCGCCAAGGTGTACGGACACTGGATCACCGTGAACTATCGCGAGAGCTATCAGCTACACGCTTCGAGCGGCATCTTGTTCAACCACGAATCGCCTCGCCGCGGTCTCGAGTTCGTGACTCGCAAGGTCACTAATGGCGTGGCCCGCATCAAGATGGGTATCGACCGCGAAATACGACTCGGTAATCTCGACGCGCAGCGCGACTGGGGCTTCGCGGGTGATTACGTGAAGGCCATGTGGGCGATGCTGCAGCGCGACGAGCCCGACGACTTCGTCATCGCGACGGGTGAGACTCACTCGGTGCGCGAACTATGCGAGGTGGCCTTCGCCGTGGCCGGCCTCAACTGGGAAGACCACATCAAGATTGACCCAGCGTTCCTGCGTCCGGCGGAGGTTGACCTACTCGTGGGCGACCCCTCTAAGGCCCAGGAAATCCTGGACTGGAAGTGCGACGTCGACTTCTACGGCTTGATAGAGATGATGGTCTCCTCAGACCTCGACGCACTGCGGAGCTAAAACCTTGCCGAGCGACCACGTGGTCGTTCGACTCGTCAACGCCGTCGTCGTGTCGAAGGGGTTTCCCCTTCTCAGCGGGGTCGACCTCGAGATCGAACGCGGATCGCTGAACGTGGTGACCGGCGCAAATGGCGCGGGCAAGACCAGTCTGCTTCGGTTGCTCGGCGGACTTGACACCCTCACGAGCGGTGCGGGTGAGGTGGCCGGTGTGGATCTGGCCGACGGCGAACTGCGACTGCTTCGTCGGCGCGTGGGATGGCTCGGTCACGAGGGTTCGTTCTACGCGGACTTGAGTGTTCGAGAGAATCTCATCTTTGCGGCGCGAGCCCTCGAACGACCCATCGAGGACGTGCAAGCCGCACTCGAGCGCGTGGGACTGGGCCACCGCGTTGACACCATCACCAAGCAGCTCAGCGCGGGGCAGCGTCGTCGACTCGGCCTCGCGTGGCTACTGGTTCGCCGCCCCGAACTCTGGCTGCTCGACGAGCCCTACGCGTCGCTCGATGACGCCGGGCGCGAATTCTTCGATCGCCTGTTGGGCGACGTTCTCGCTGGCGGCGCCACCGTGGTCGTGAGCGCCCACGATCCACTTCGTTCGAGTGACCTGTCGCCGCGAACCCTGCACATGATGGGCGGACGGGTGGAGGCGTCGTGACGCGCGTTGCGTGGCTGGTGGCCAGCAAGGATCTGCGCATCGAGGCGCGCAGTCGTGTCCTCTTATGGCAAGTGTTGCCCTTTGGCATCATTGCCCTGTTGTTGGCAGGGCTGGCCGTCGGACCCACCCAGGCCGGCAAGTCTTCGGCCGGACCGGGCTTGTTCTACTTAGTCACGCTGTTCGTGACGTTGCTGATGATCAATCGCTCCCAGGCACTGGAAAATGCTGCAGGCACGAAGGCCTCGGTGGCGACGCTCGGGCTCGATCCAGCGGGGGTATTCCTGGGCAAGGCCCTCGCTCTCACGGTCGAACTGTGGATCACCGGTGTGGTGCTGTTGGCGGGATCGGTCCTGGTCCTGCACACCGCCCTGATCGGGACGGTGCACGCGCTGCCGAGCATCCTGGTCACGCTCGCGACCCTCGCGGCAGCCGGTACGCTTTACGGAGCATTAACGCAGGGTGGTGACGGCCCGGCAACGTTGTTGCCGGTCGTGACCCTTCCGGCATTTGCCCCATTGCTGATTGCGGGGGAGCGCTCCTTTAGTGCTGCCCTGCACGGGGGAGCACTGTGGGAGTGGTGGATCATTGTGGTGATCGCTCTGGTGGCGTACACCGCGGTGGGGATTCTGCTTTACGGTGTTCTGGAGGAATCATGATCAAGTTATCCCAACGACTACTGGGTCCCGTGACGCTCCTCTTGCTCGCACTGACTTTCTGGTTGGGACTCTGGGTCACGCCGCCGGACCAGACGCAGCACGATCTCGTGCGCCTGCTCTACATCCATCCGCCCATCGCCTGGGTCGCGCTCTACGTTTCCTTCGGTACCGCGACCATCGCGAGTTGCCTCTACCTATGGAGGCGCACGCGTTCGATGAACCTCGACCGCATCGCGTACTGCGCGATGGAGATCAGCGTTGTCTTCATCGCCCTGACGCTCATCACCGGGTCCATTTGGGGCCGTCCGACGTGGGGGGTGTGGTGGGCGTGGGACGCGCGACTCACCTCCACCGCCATCTTGGGCGTCTTCGCCCTGGCCTACCTGGCGCTGCGGCGCGCCAACGACGACCCCACGTTGCGCGCTCGCCGCAGCGCGGTGTTCGCGATTTTGACCGCCATCAACGTGCCCATCATCCACTTCTCGGTGGTGTGGTGGAAGACCTTGCATCAGGGCGCCTCGGTACTGACGCCCAACGGTCAGCTCAACGTGCATGGTTCGATGCTGTGGGCGATGCTCCTGGGGTTTCTCGGATTCACCTTGTTGTTCTTCTGGCTGTTGCGCGAGCGCTACCGCCTCGAAGTCAAGCGCGACTTCAAGGTCGCGAGTGCCGTCGACGAGGCGCTGGCCATGCGTCGGCGCGAAGGGGTCTGATGGGTTACGTCAGCGCGGGCTACGCGGTCGCCTTCGGGGGGCTGGCCCTCTACACTCTGTCGATTTTCTGGCGAGGTCGGCGTGGCTGATACGGCGTCCACCGACGTGCTGACGCCGGTTGAGCCGCCCGCGTCGAAGTCGCGATCGTCGCGCCGATCCCTCGGCGTCATCGCGGTGCTGGTGATCGTCGTGGTGGTGCTCTTGAGCCAGGGACTTCTTAAGTCACTCAATTACTTCGAGACGGTCGACCAGGCGCTGAGTCAGCGCACGACGCTGGGGACCAAAGTGATTCGCCTGGAGGGCGTCGTCGAACTGGGCACCATTTCGCGCACCAACTCCGGCGCGTCGTTCACCATTACCGGCTCGGGCACGCACCACGTCGTCGTCACCGCGCAGGGTTCGCCCCCGCAACTCTTCCAGGCCAATATTCCGGTGGTCGTTGTCGGACACTTCGTGTCGGCAACGTCACTCGATTTCGCCGGCACCCAGATCATGGTGAAGCACTCGTCGACGTACATCGCCCAACACCCGAACCGGGTCAAGGCGCCGAACGGAACGAGTCGATGATTCTGACGTGGCTAGGGCGCATCGCCCTCGACGTGGCATTTCTCGCGTGCGTGGCTGGCGTGGTCTCTCAGGTGTTGACCCTGCGCGGACGTCGGTCGCGCGCGGCGCTCTACGGCGCTGTGGCCCTCGGGGGAATGGTCGGCGCGGTCGGCGTGATGCAGTTCGCGCTCATCACGCACAACTTCTCCCTGGCCTACGTGGCCGAGAACAACGCGACGTTCACGCCGCTCATCTATTCAATCACCGGCATGTGGTCAGCCCTCGAAGGATCGCTGCTGCTATGGGCGCTGATCTTGACCGCGTTGACGGTGGCCGTCATCCATCACTATCGCGAGGAGTCGAGTGACGCGGTCGTCATTTGGGCGACGCTCGTGATGTTCGTGGTCGGGGGCTTCTTCATCTTGTTGATGGTGGGACCGGCTGATCCGTTCTTGCACAACCCAGCTCACGTGCTCCAAGGTGCCGGGCCCAACGCGCTGTTGCAGGACAACCCCCTGGTCGCCGTGCACCCACCGTTGCTCTACGCCGGCTTCGTCGGTTTTTCGGTGCCCTTCGCCTTCGCCATCGCAATGCTCGTCACCGGGCGCGTGCATGATCGCTGGCCCCTCGAGCAGCGCCGCTGGACGGTATTGGCGTGGGGCTCCTTGTCGGTGGGCATCGTCCTCGGGGCGTGGTGGAGCTATCAAGTGCTGGGCTGGGGCGGATTCTGGGGCTGGGACCCGGTCGAGAACGCGGCGTTGCTGCCGTGGCTCACCGCGACCGCCTATATTCACTCGGTCATCGTGCAGGACCGGCGCGGCCTCTTTCGCATCTGGAACCTCTCGTTGGCCATCGCGACCTTCGCCTTCACGGTGTTGGGAACCTTCTTCACCCGCTCGGGCGTCCTGCAGAGCGTGCACGCGTTCTCCTCGAGCACGCTCGGTCCCGCACTGATCGGCTTCTTCGCGGTGACGGTCGGCGCCGGGGTGGGGCTCATCGCGTGGCGCGGCGATGAACTGCGGTCGCCGGTCGGCGTCGACCATCCGGCGTCGCGTGAGGGTCTCTTCATCGCCAACAACATCTTGTTCGTGGGCTTTGCCTTCGTGGTCCTGCTCGGAACCGTCTTCCCACTGCTCTACGAGGCGGTGAACGGCAATCAGGTCACCGTCGGCACGCCGTACTTCGCGGCGGTGGCCGTCCCGGTGAGCGTTGCGCTGTTGTTCTTGATGTGCATCGCTCCGGTGGTGAGCTGGCGCACGGTGGACGCCGGCGTCCTGTGGCGGCGCGTGAGGATCTCGGCCTGGGTGGCGCTCGTGGTCGTGGTGCTGCTGATTGCCCTGGGAGTGCGCCACTGGTCGGTACTGGTAGCGGTGTTCTTGTCGGTGGGCGCCGCCGGTGCGGCGATACGGACTTTGAATGGCGTCGTGATGAGTGCACGTCGACGCGGGGACCTGTGGTCCGCCTGGCGTGCGCCGAGTGCCGGGGGAATGATCGTGCACCTCGGCGTCGTCGTCCTGGCGGTGGGCATCGTCGTCTCGACGTCGTACACGACGCGATCGGAAGTCACCTTGGCGACTCACCAGCGCACGGTGATCGACGGACAGTACGTGAGCTTTGACGGCTTCGCTGCGGTCTCGACGTCGCTCGAGAAGCAGACGCAACTCGTGGTCAGTGTGGACGGGCACGCGCTGCGTCCGGCCATCACCACCTTCAACGGGCGTTCCAGCCAGCCCGTGGGCACACCGGCCATCGACTCGAATCTCCTGCGCGACGTGTACGTGACCTTTGACGCAGTGGGCGGCAACGGCGCAGCGTCGGGTGCCCAGGTGGCGGCGAACGTCCCCGCCGGTTCCGTGGTCCTGGGCGTAACCGTCGAGCCCCTGTTGTCGTGGCTCTGGATTGGTGGTCTCATGGTGGGCGTGGGCAGCGCGCTCTCCTTTGGTCGCCGACGCCACCGTGACGAGGTGGCCGCGTGAGGCGCCGCTACGTCCTGATCCTCTCGGTGGTGGTGCTGGTCGCCATCGTCGGCCTGTCAATTCTGCTCGTGACGCGCCAGCCGGTCTCGGCGACGTCGGTGCCCAGTGCGCTGGTGGGCAAGGCGGCGCCCGACATCCGGGGCTCACAGTTCGGTGGTGGCACCTTCTCGCTGAAATCCGAGCGCGGCAAGATCGTCGTGGTCAACTTCTTCGCGTCGTGGTGTGGTCCCTGCCAGGTGGAGGAGCCGAACCTGATCACCTTCGCCTGGCAACAGCACCGCAAGGGCGTCGCGGTGCTCGGCGTCGTCTTCAACGACACCATCGACGCCGCCAAGGCCTTCGACGCCAAATGGGACACGAGGCAGTTCTTTCCCTCGATCGCCGACCTCAACGGTTCATTCGCCTTCCACTACGGGGTGACGTCGCCGCCCTCCACGTTCGTCATCGACGCGCACGGCCGCGTGGTCGCCGAATTGCTGGGGCCGGTGAGCGCCGCGCAACTCAACAACCTGGTCGCCCGGGTGCGCGCATGAGCCCGAGCACCGCCGTTCAACCGAGACTACGACTCGGCTCGTTTCGACTCGGCTCGTTTCGACTCTGGGCCCTGGCACTCGTCGCCGTGGTGGCTCTGGCGTTCTTCACGGCGCCCACGACGTCGAACGCCACTCGACGCGTGGCGCATCTCGAGAGCCTGGTGAAGTGTCCGTCGTGTCAGGACCTCTCGGTGGCCCAGAGCACGTCGTCCTCGGCGCTGGCCGTGCGCCACGAGATCGTCACCATGGTGGCCAAGGGTCAGAGCGATACGCAGATTTTGACCGCCATCGAAGCGGCGTACGGTCCCTCTGTCCTCCTCAGCCCCTCGACGTCGGGGGTGGGCACACTGCTGTGGCTCCTGCCGACCGCGGTCTTCGTTGGTCTCGGAGTGACGATGGTCGTCCTGCGGAGGCGCCGATGAAGAGCGAACGCCAACTGAGCGACGAAATTCGCCTACGCGAGGCCTCGCTCGAGGACGCCCAACGCGAGCACGCCGCGGGTGAACTGACCGACGCGGACCTCACCTCCATTGCCCAAAGGGAGAACGCGGCCCTCGACCACGCGCGCACGTCTCTCGAGGAATTGGCGACTCCCATCGTCGAAACGGCGTCGGCTACATCTTCGTCGACTAACGCGGTGCGTACGCGCAAGCGCAGTCGACTCGTCGTCGCGCTGGTGTGTTTCGCCTTGGTGGCGGCCGTCCTGGTGTGGACGAACCTCGGTCTTCGTCAGGCGGGCCAGTCGGCGTCGGGTGGGCTCAAACTCTCGCACACCCAACAGGTCCAACAGCTCTCCCTGGAGGGCGAAGCTGATCTGGCCAGTGGCGACGCCGTCGCGGCGCTGTCGGCGTATCAGCAAATTCTCGCCATCGAACCCACCAATGTCGCCGCGCTCACCGAGGCTGGCTGGTTGGACTTCACGGCGGGCAGTTCCCGCCACAACTCCGCGGTCGTGACTCGCGGCGTGAGGGACCTGCGCGAGGCCGTGACGCTGGCGCCCACGTCGCCGGCCCCGCGCCTCTATTACGCCATCGTCGCTGACGCCACGCCCGGCAACACGGCGCTCGCCACCAAGGAATTCCTGGCCTTTCAGGGCATGCATCCTTCGAGGGCGCAAGTGGCGATTGCTGCGCCGTTCCTGCGCAAGCTCGGCCTCACGCCCTAGACCGGCACCACGCCCGAGAGCACTGCGCCCACCACGGCGGCGCCCAGCAGTATCGACGTCGAGCCACGACGCAGTCCGAGTAGCCAAATCAGCGCCACGCCGAGCAGTGCGCCCTGCCAGAGGTGGGTCAGCAGCATTGTCAGGGCGATTGCCGAGGCGCCAATGGCTCCAATGACACTCGGTCCGGCCCCGGCGAGGAATGCGCTGATGCTCGGGTTGAGACGAAGCCGGTCGAAATGGCGTGCGCCGACCGTGACCAAGACGAACGAGGGTGCGAAGGCCACCAGGGTCGCCAACGCGGCACCGCTCAGACCGTGCGCTGCGTAGCCAACGGCTGAAACGGTCAGCACCACCGGGCCCGGAGTGATCTGACCCAGCGCCACGGCGTTCAAGAATTGCGCACCATTCATCCAGTGATACGTGCTCACCACGTCGTGTTGCATCAGGGGGATGATCACGAAGCCACCACCGTAGGAGAGGGCGCCGACCTTAAGGGCGACCCAGGCCAACGCGCCCAGGCCACCGAAGGCCACCGCGTGCGTCGATGCCAACCCCGCGATTAGACCGTGGCGCACCATGGGTCGACGCGCGACGACTTCAGCGACGCCACAGACCACGAGGGCGACGACGACGAATGCCGGAGCGAACAAGGCCGTCGCGGCGCCCATTGCGCCGTAGAGGCTCCAGCGAACCCTGCTCCCGCCGTGCACCGTGTTGCGCCAACTCGGGACCGCTAACTGCCACGCGGTGCGCGCGGCGATGGCTGGCACGACCGCTCCCGCGCCCAGTGCCGCGCCGAGGATGATGCGCGAGGGGTGGTGAGCGAAGAACAACGCCGAGAGTCCCACGATCAAGATCAGTCCCGGCAAAATGAAGCAGAGGCCGCCCGTCATCGCGCCGCGAACGCCGCGCAGGCGCCAGGCGCTGAAGATCATCAATTGCGTCGAGGCCGGGCCCGGTAGAAGGTTCGCCGCGGCGACGGCGTGCTCGAACTCCTCGGCGCTGAGCCAGTTGTTGCGCTCGACGCTTAAGTCGCGAAGCAGTGCGATGTGCGCCGGCGGACCACCGACGCCGATGACGCCAATGCGTCCCCACTCGCGCGCGATGACACGCAGGGGAACTTTCGCGATCGGCGCCGGCGCGCCGGTCGCTTCGGACATCTCAGGCGGTGACGCGACAGGTATCGTCGCCGCGTGCCCGCGACGTCAACGTCACCTTGGTGGACTTGGCCCCGAGTCCTTCGAGCATGCCCGAAATGAGGCCGCGGTCCACGGCGCACAGGACCGGGTGATGTTGCGCCGCCGTGCCGAAGGGGCAGTTGTCGGAGACCACCGACTGGCTGGTGGCGCTCTCTTCGACTCGGGCGGCGAAGCCGTGGGCGGTGAGCAGTCCGGCGATGGAGGACATGGCTGACTTGACGGTCACTGTCGAATCGTGGGAGTTCGCGGTGACGCCCAGGCCGCGTCCGTACTCCGTGCCAACGTCGTGGGCCATTGCTTCGGCGGCCTTGGGTCCGAGGCGTTCGAGGGCCATCTCGAGCAACGCGACGAGCAAGGCGTCACGGCGGATGGAACCCTCCATGGCGACGTTGGAGTCGACGACCCGGTATCCCTTGGCGGGGCGACCGACGGTGGACTTGTGCACGTTGTCGTAGGTGACGTAGCCACACTCGGTCAGGCGCTCGACGTGGTGGCGAACGACGTTGGCGTGCACGCCGCAGTGGCGCGCCAATTCCGCGGCCGTCGCACCGGGGTTCTCACGTAAGTACAGGTAGATCTTCCGGCGGGTGTTATCGCCAAAAGAGTGCGCGAGACTCGTGACCGTGGCGGTGAACAGCGCCGGGTCGAGATCGATCTCGGGATGCGATGTCATACGTCCAAAGTGTAGGGGTTGTGGGCTTCTTGGTGAGCGCAGCCCCCTCCACGCACCGGTAGCCTCGTACCCACCACCACAAAGGATGAGCCGTGACCTTCGACGCAACGCAGTACCCCGCCCTCGCGGCCATCGTCGAACCACAGGTCCTGCGCCCCTTGGGCGAACTCGGATTCCTCGATGAGGTCGCCGAGACCCCCGCTGGACTCGAGGTGACCCTCGTGCTACCCGCGTCGAACTGGCCCCAGCGCGAGTACCTGGAGGCGCAGATTCGTGACACCATGCCCGGTGCCACACTGGTGATGCGCACGATGAACGAAGAGGAGTTACTGCAACTTCGCAATTACCTGCGCGCTTCGATGACCGGTACCTCCACGCCCGGTGAGCACGGTCACGGCAGTGACCAGCCCAAGTTTCTGGACCGACTCTCCAAGACGCGGGTGCTCGGCATCTCTTCTGGAAAGGGCGGCGTGGGCAAGTCATCGGTGACGGTCAACCTGGCGATCTCGCTGGCCCAGCAGGGTCACCAGGTCGGCGTGCTCGACGCCGACGTCTACGGCTTCTCCCTGCCCAAGATGCTCGGGGCGGTGGCCGATCCAATCGTTCTCGGCGACACCGTTCTGCCGACTCTGGCGCACGGGGTGCGCTGCGTGTCCATGGGGTACTTCGTGCCCGACGAGCAACCGGTGATATGGCGCGGACCAATGCTGCACAAGGCAATCGAGCAACTCGTCACCGAAGCGTGGTGGGACGAGCCCGACTTCTTGCTCATCGACATGCCCCCGGGCACCGGCGACGTGGCCCTGACGCTGTCCGAGATCCTGCCGCGCATCGAGATGTACGTGGTGACGACNNCTATCGGTGCGCGGGGTCATCGAGAACATGAGTTGGTTCCGCGGCGACGACGGCACTCGCTACGAGATCTTCGGCAGCGGCGGTGGCGAGTTGCTGGCGCGCGACCTCGGGATCTCGCTGCTGGGGCAGATCCCTCTCGAGACTGTGCTGCGTGAAGGCGGCGATCAGGGCGTACCACTGGTGGTCAGCCACCCCGAGAGCGAAGCGGCCGTGGCCTTCAACGACCTCGCCCAGAAGGTGGCGGCGCAGGGTCCGGCACGGGTCTACCGCCAGGAGCTTCGTCTGCTCTAGGAGGACCAAGCGGTCGATGCCGTTGGTCAATTGATCGATGGGCCAGTCCAGCAACGTCAGTGCGCTGGGGTACGCCAAGCGGACCGTGATCCCGGCGACGTAACTCACGGGCATCGCCAACGCCGTGGTGGCCCCCGTGACGTCGCGGGCAACTCGTCGCCTTCTCCGCATTTCTGGACGGGCGTCAAAGTGCTCATTCAGCGCGTTGAAGAAAGTGCGGAGTTGCGGGCGACGCGATCCGCCGCAGCGGTCGCGCAGTTCGTGGGCGCTGGCAAAATCCGCCGCCGCGTCCTCGAAGCCAGGGCGGCCGCAGGCGACGCGGTCCGATACTTTCTTGAGTCTCCGACTATCTTCTGCTTCCAATGGGGCAGTCAGCGATAATGAGTGTCTTCACAACGAGCCGCTCATTTCTCGGAGAGGGAACTGGGATCTTCTGCGGGAGATGGACGTGGTTTCTTCTTTGACAGCGAAACTCCAATGGGGCCCGACGGCATGCCTTCAGGCGTCGCGTCGGGGGCGAGAAAACGGTCAGGTTCATCGTCAAAGCGTGCGGCACAGCCAATGCTACAGAAGTAAAAGTTGTCACCACCGTGGACGCGGTGGTCCTCCGCACTGAGGGGATCGACGCTCATTCCACATACTGGGTCCACGTTCATCGCTGCACTGCTGGAGCCCATGTCCATCGACATATGTGAACGCCGCGCTTCATTGGTGTGTCGTAAAGGTTCGGACTCAAACTTCTCGCGACAGTGATCAGAACAGAAGTAGTAGTCGTGACCCTCATGACGAGAGTGAGCGGGGGCGTCGCCCACTCTCACCTGCATTCCGCATACCGGATCGATCGCGTAACCGATGCCACCTCCAAAACGTTGCCGATTCTTCGCCATCCACCACACGGCGAGAGCCACGAGTATGAAGACGAAGTTCAGGTAGGTCGTGTAATTCCACTGAAAGTGCGCGGCGGAGACGCTGAACGTGCCCCGTGATGGGATGGCGCCGAAGACCCTGAAGATCCCTTGCGTGGCGAGGCCCGCAATGGCCATGACGACGTAGAAGAGAGCCACTATTCGTAGCGTGAGTTGTCCTCCATAGAGCTTGCGGTAGATCAGGATCAGCGGCATCGCAATCAAGTCCGCGAAGATGAAGGCGATCACTCCTCCGAATGAGATGCCTCCGGACCACAGGGCGGCCGCCAACGGAACGTTTCCGATCGAACACACCCAACTCACCACGGCAATGAGCGGTCCCACTAGGGAATTCTCGAGGCTGGTCCAGAAGCCGTGGCCGTGCAGAAACAGGTCGTTCCACGTGTACGAAGGAACGAGGACGGCCAGGAGTCCCGCAATGACGTAGCCAATCAACAGCTCGCGGCGAAGCATTGTGACGTCGGCCACCGCGTAGTTTGAGGCGTCGGACCAAGCCGCAGGCGATCGCAGTTTCGAATTGAGAGGTTGCGACTCGAGCTCCCCCTGGCGTTCGGCGCTGACGCCGGACATGGCCTGATGATCGTGGCCTCCCTCGGCACCGCCGCGAATGCGATCCAACGAGCGCTGCACTACGGGAGCCGAAAAAACCCACCCACCGCTCAGAGCCAGTAGGACGATCATGATGGGTCCTCCCACAAACTCGGCGGCCGCGAATTGCCAACCGAGCAGCACGAGCATCACCACGCCCAGCTCGACAACGAGGTTGGTCGAGGCGATCATGAAGACCATTGACGAGGTGAAGTCAGCGCCTTTGGCGAAGAGAGACTTCGCCATTGCCGATGCGGCGTAGGAGCAACTCGACGACACCATTCCGTACCACGACGCGCGAGCGACGCCGGCCGGTCGGTGTGTTCCGAGCTTGGCGCGCATCTGGTCCTTCGAAACGAAGGCCTGAACGACTCCGGAAAGGGTGAAGCCCAGCACCAGCGCCCACAGCGTCTCCCAGAACATGAAGAATCCTTCGCGTAGGCCACGGCCGATGTCCACGAGGAGTGGTGTGATGGCGACCAGCACGCTCATGACTTCACTAGTCGGGCTATTGCCTGAGATGCCTCGTGGAGCTTGAGGTCCTTCTCAACTCCACCCGCGTTGACCGCCTCGACGACGCAGTGTCTCAAGTGCTCGTCGAGTAGGTGCAGCGCGACTCCCTGCAGTGCACGGGTCGCCGCTGAGATCTGCTGAAGAACGTCAATGCAGTATCGATCGTCCTCCACCATCTTGCTGACGCCCCGGACCTGTCCTTCGATTCTTTTGAGACGAGCGAGTATCGCCGTCTTGTCATCGGTGTATCCCCGTGTGGTCATCTTCCAAGAATCCCTTCGTGGTTCAATTGACGTGCAGCGCGGTGAACATGCCGTTGGCGTAATGCCAAGGAATGTCGCAGAGCAATTCATAGTTGCCGGGTTCGAGGTGAAGGGTCACCCAGCTCGTGGTGCCGGGAGAGATTCCTTGTCCAACCCCACTGCCACACGATGTCGAAGCCTCACCGAGGCTGGCCGTTTCGTCAATCTTTCCGTCGTTGCCGATCGACCGCGTCCCCACACCGTCGGCGGGGGCCGGGAGGACCAGGAGCTCGTGGTTCGACGCCCCAACGTTGGTCGCGACGAAGGTCACGATGCCCGCAGCGATCGAGCTTGGTGACGCGTTGAGAGAGACCATCATTGAGTTGCCGGCACCCATCATCACTCCGTTTCGGTCACTTAAAGTCACTTGAACGACGGTGCCTGGTGCCTTTGGGGGCCCGCAATTCGCAAGTGCTAGTCGTTGGCCAGAGCCGAAATCACCTTTGGTCACCGCGACACCGGTGAGGGTGCCGAGCGTGAGCAGACCAACGGCACCCACAATCACCATCCAGCGAGCCCGTTTTCGGATCACGACTGGTCCTTCAATATCGCGAGGCGGTGGGTGTAGTCCTCCTCGTTTATCTCGCCGCGTGCGAACCGTTCCTTCAAGATCGAGATTGCCGAACTACTTGCGTTCGATGACGCCACGCTGTCATGTCCGGAACTGTTGTGGCGAATTAGAGCCACGAGTCCGATCACCAGGATGGCCCAGAAGACCAACATGCCGATAATCATGAGAGCCCAGGAGCCCCCACCCATTCCTTGATAGTGCCAGCCGTACATCATCGTGGTACTCCTTCAGCGCGTAGTTAAATTATACTCCTAGGGAGTATAGGTATGATGTCGGAGATTCTTCCTTGAGAACACGGGACCTTCGTCACTACTTGCGTTAACTACTCGCCCCGTACGCTAAATGCGACGCACTGGCCGGGGTGCAAGGTGTCTCTTCGCGGGAGTGAAGGTCAGTTCGTGCGCTCAGTTGCACCCGCGCCGCGAGAGGAACGAAGATGGTGGAGCACAGGCACTTAACTCAGCGAAGACTTCGCTTGCTGGTTCCCTACTTGATACTCGCAGTACTGGCCGTGGGTAGTGGAGTGACCGCTTGGGCGTCATCTCAGCCCGCCCAGGTCCACGTCGGGCCCGAAGGGGTAACGCTCTACAACGTCGCTGACCTGGCGTCCGCATCAACGACGAAGACTGGCGCCGCGGTGGACGGATTGACGTGTCAAAGCGAAGCGAAGGAGGTGGTGAATTACCACATCCACACTCATGTGGCAATCTACGTCAACGGTCAGATGATGCGACTGCCCGCGGGAATCGGCATTACTCAGCCTCCGATGATCGTGAACTACCCGACTGGAAAATTCTACGACGTGGGGGCGTACGACTGCCTGTACTGGCTCCACACCCACGTCGCCGACGGAATTATCCATGTTGAAGCCCCGGTAAAGAAATCCTTCACCCTCGGCCAGTTTTTCGACGTCTGGGATCAACCACTCAGCGCGACACGCGCGGCGTCGGCCGTGGGCACTGTAACGCTGTTCGAGAACGGGAAGCGGTTAGCGGGAGACCCGCGCCTCACGCCGCTTCTGGCCCAAGGCGATATCCAGATTGATGTCGGAACACCCTTGGTCCCGTTCCAATCGCTCAAGTACAAGGTGACCGGAGGCTGTGGCGAAGGCACCCGAAGCTGTTCGATCCCCACGGGTTAGATTCTGCACCAAGTGGTCGTGATGATTAGGTCGTGACCTGGGGCGCTAGGGCCAGCCCGGGATGTCACGGGGCAGTTGATCGGCGGGCCAGTTCAGCAGTCGCGTCGCGGTGTCAAAGGCGAATCGGTCGGTCATTCCCGCAACGTACGCGACCGCGGCTTTCACCACGTCGCCATCTTGTGGGTCGTAGTCGGGCAACTTCTCCGGGGATTCACTAAAGGTCGTAACGAGCGCGGTCAGGACGCCGACTACGGCGGCCCCCTGTTCAAGCGATTCGGGCCGATTGTAGATTCGCTCGTAGTTGAAGTTCCGCAGATCCGCGAGCGCGTCCGCGTGCGCCGCGTCCATTCCCACGAGGCCCGTGGTGCTGATATTTGAAACGAGGGAACCGATCAGGGCGCGCAACTGAGATGACCGCGTTACTCCAATGATGTCGGTGACTGATGGTGGCAAGTCGCCGGGAGTCACGATTCCCGCGTTGACGGCGTCCTCCAGATCGTGGGCGCTATACGCGCACCGGTCAGCCCAACTCACGACAATCCCCTCCGGTGTGGAGGGGGTGGGGAGAGACCAAGAATGATTGCGAATGCCGTCGAGTGTTTCGCGACAGAGGTTCAAGGGCTGCAACACCACGTCGGCTCCCCAAACGGCATGGTGGTAACCCTCGGGGATGAACAAGTCGAAGGCCTCCTCCGAGGCATGGCCACCCGGCCCGTGGCCACAGTCGTGGCCCAGGGCCATGGCCTCGGTGAGCGCCACGTTGAGGCCCGTCGCTCTCGCAATTGCCGTGGCGACTTGGGCCACTTCCAGGGCGTGGGTGAGGCGAGTTCGTTGATGATCATCGGGGAAAACGAAGACTTGGGTCTTACCGGCGAGTCGACGGAAGGCGTTGGAGTGGAGAATCCGGTCGCGGTCCCTCTCAAAACAGGTGCGCAGGGAGTCAGGTTGTTCCTCAATCGCGCGGTGGCCCCCTCCGGTAGCGTGAGTGGCCCCCCCGGTTAACGTCTGTTCCTCGAATTCCTCGCGTTGTTCCCTGGTCACTAACTTTGGCTCGACCAACGGTGGCGGCGTGTCGCGGTGGGCGAAGACGAGTCCCGCGGCCGTGGGATTACCCCGCATCGTGGCCGCCCATTGGGCGCGGCGCGGGCTGGGAGAATCAATGGTCATGACCTTCATCTTGCCTCAACGCCGTAACATGGGAAAGTCGTTACCGACCAAGGAGTCGTCATGGAAATTCGAATTGGCATCGTGCAATCAATGAAGGAGCTCAGCATTGAGCTACCCGAGGGCACCGACCGTGACGACGTGGAGAAGGACGTAGCGACCGCCCTCGAGGGGGACAAGATCCTGTGGCTGACTGACCGCAAGGGCCGCCGCGTCGGCGTTCCGGCGGCGCGCGTCGCCTACGTCGAATTCACCACCTCCAGTGAGCGCAACGTGGGCTTCGGCGCGGCCTGAGCCGTGATTGACTATCACCTGCACCTCTGGAGCCACGACGATTCGTCCGTCTGGTATCGGCTCGATCAGGTGGCCCAGTACTGCGAAGAGGCTCAGCGCAACGGGGTGCACGAACTCGCACTGACCGAGCACCTGTACCGCTTCGTCGAGTTGCGCGCGACCGTCGGCGACTTCTGGACTCGCTGGAACTACGAGCCAACCGCGCCCTTGATGGCCGACTACTTCGACTTTCACGCCCGCAACTCGCTCGAGGACTACGTCACCTTCGCCCAACTCGCCAAGTCCGAGGGCCTGCCGGTCAAGGTTGGTATGGAAGTCGACTACTACCGCGATCAGATGGACGACGTGGCCGCACTGGTGAACGAGTACCCCTTCGACGTACTGATCGGTTCGGTGCACTGGCTTAACACCTGGCAGTTCGACGACATCGATAGTGCGGTCCACATGGATGAGTGGCGCACCCGCGACGTCGATCAGAGTTGGGCGGATTACACCATCGCCCTCGAAGAGTTGGCCGCGACCAACTGCGTCGACGTCCTCGCGCACCCCGACGTCATCAAAGTCGCCGGTCACTACGCGTCACACCCCGAGCCGCTCTGGGACCGCATGGCCGACGCCGCGGCCGCCGTCGACGTGTCGGTCGAGTGCTCGTCGTCGGGCTGGTTCAAGCCCGTCGCCGAGCAATATCCGGCCGACGGCTTTCTGGACCGTCTCGTCGCGCGCGGCGTCACCTTCACCACCGCCTCCGACGCGCACCGACTCGAACGCGTGGGTTCACGCGCGCGCGACCTCGCGACGCTGCTCGAAGCGCGTGGCGTGCACCAACTCGCCACGTACGAACAGCGCCAGCGCATCATGGTGCCGCTGCGGAGCGCACAATGACAACGCTCGCCGAACTCTCTGATGACTACACGTCGCTCCCGGAGGCCGCCGTTGACCATCTCCTGCGCCTGACGGCGTCGTGGTCTCTCCTGGCGGACCTCTCCTTCTCTGACATGGTGCTGGCGGCCCCCGACGAGCACCGCGTGGACAACGAGGAGTTCGTCGTGCTCGGTCAGGTGCGCCCCAACAACCGCTCGACGCTGATCGTCGATGACCTGATCGGGTCCATCCAACCCTCGTCGCAGTGGCCGCTCGTCAAGCAAGCCTTCGAGACGGGCAATCGGGCGGTGGGCGAAGTAGCCCTACCGGCCATTGACCAGGCCGTGCCGGTGTGGTGCATTCCCGTGTGCTTCGATGGTCGGGTGGTCGCGGTGTTGGTGCGACTCCAAGGCCCCTTGCGCGGACCGGCGTCGCTCTACGAGCAGGCTTATCTCTCGATCTTCGAGCGCCTGTGCTCCATGGTGTCCGACGCCACATTCCCCTACCGCGAGGACACCGTCGCCGGGCCGGGAATGCCGCGCGTCGGCGACGGCATCATCTTGATCAACGAGGCGGGCGAGGTGGAATTCGCCACCCCCAACGCGACCAATGCCCTGCACCGCCTCGGCGTCTACGCCTCGACCGAGGGCAAGACCTTCACCGAGGCGGGACTGCGCCTGCGCGTGGTGGAACGTTGCCTCGAATACGGGATACCGGCGATGGAGGAAGTGGACCGCTCGAGCGACGTGGCAATTCTCTTTCACTGCGTGCCGCTCTTCGACCGCGGTCTCGTCACCGGAGTGGTGGTCTTGCTGCGCGACGTTTCGGACTTGCGCCAACTCAANNCAGGAGGCCGAACGGCGCGTGCGATCAATCGCGGTGGTGCATGAGGTGCTGTCGCGCGAACCCGGTGAAGAAGTGGTGTTCGACGAAATCGTGCGTTCGATCGTCCTGCTGGTTGAGGACACCGTCCTGGCCCTGCATCCGGTGGAGATCGTGGTCAACGGCGAGCTGGGCACCCTGCAGACCGACGTCGCGACGCCCCTCGCCCTGGCGCTCACCGAACTGCTCACCAACGCGGTCGAGCACGCCTTCATTGATTTTGGCGGACCCGACAACGAGCACGTCGGCGTGGTGACGCTCGATTTGAGTATTGAGGGTGACTACGCCGTCGCGGAGATTCGCGACAATGGTCGCGGCCTGGAAGATGATTTCAAGCTCGAGGTGGCGACGAGTTTGGGTCTCTCGATTGTGCGCGACCTGGTGCGCTCGCAGCTCAACGGAACTATCGAGATGACGAACGTGGCCTACGCCGATGGCGGAGGAACGTTGATTCGGGTGGTCGTGCCGACCGAGTTGGCGAACTAGCTACTTAGTTCTGTTGCATTCGACGACGCGCGGCGAGCCACTGCTTGCGCAGTTTGCGACGCTCGTCTTCGGTGGTGCCGCCCCAGACGCCCGACTCCTGGTTGGTCGCCAGAGCGAACTCCAGACAGTGCTTTTGGGCGTCGCAGTTGATGCAGACGCGCTTGGCGGACTCGATCTGGTCGGTGGCCATGCCGGTGGTGCCTACGGGGAAGAACAACTCGGGCTCGGTGTCACGACATGCGGCGTTTGTACGCCAGTCGGCGTCATCCCAGGCGTGAGTGCGGTTCCAGATCAACGACATGACAAAATCCTTCTAAATTAACGAAAAACCCCGAAAATGTGCTCGGAGACCGCTCGGTGCGGGAATGCAATTTTACTCAAGCCCGCCCTCAAATTCAAGGAGTTTTTGCTAAATCGGGTCCAAACTGGACACGAATGACACAATTCTTATCGTGACCTCAATCTTCGCCCACCGTGGTTACCACGTCGACCGGCCCGAGAACTCCGTGTCGGCGGTCGCCGCCGCGCGCGACATCGGGGCCGACGGCGTCGAGATTGACGTGCGGCTCACGGCGGATAAACACCTGATCGTGAACCATGACCGGAGCATTAACGGACACGTGATCGCGGCGACGGGACTTTCGGAACTTTCAGCACGAACTGCGGTGGCTCAACTCGTCGACGTGATCGAGGCCGCGGGTGAGATGCGGATCAACGTTGAAATAAAATCAACTCATTCGGCTCCGTACAATGTGGCGGTCGCCCGAGCGGTGAGCGAATTGCTCGACGAATCTCCCGCCTCGCCGCGGTGTTTGGTATCGAGTTTCTCGCTCGCCATCTGCGACGAGGTCCGTCGCTTGGCGCCCGAGCGCAAAGTGGGCTGGCTGGTGCAACGCCGCCCCGCGCAGTTCGTCCTTGATCAAGTGGCGCGCAGTCATTTGACGTCGGCGCACTTTCCCTTCTCACGAGTGAATCCCTCGGTGACGCAGCGCGCGGCGCGCCTCGGTGTCGAATTGCACGTGTGGACGCCCAATCTACGCCGTGATATCAATCGCATGCTCGAACTCGAGGTGGGCGCCGTGATCACCGACGACGTCGTGCTCGCCCTCGAACTGCGCGAGGAGTGCGGCCGGGCTACCGAGCGGTAACCATGACCTAGATTGGTGGGCATGAACGTTGTCGTCTGCGTCAAACAGATTCCCGATCCGGCAGCACCTCAATCATTGGACGCCGAGAATCGTCTCAACCGTTCTGGCAAATTGATTCTCGACGAGGCCGACAGCTACGGCGTCGAGGTGGCCCTGCGCCTCGTCGAGGCCGCGGGCGAGGGTGAGGTCTCGCTCGTTTCGATGGGTGAGGCCACTGACGTGACCGGCATCCGTAGTGCCCTGGCCATGGGCGCTCAACGCGCCACGGTGGTCGCTGATCCACTGCTCAAGGGCGCCGACGCGCTGACGACAGCCAAGGTTCTCGCCGCGGTGATCTCGCGCGAGACACCCGATCTCATTCTGGCGGCGACTGAATCTTCGGACGGATATACCGGCACCCTGCCGGTGCAGCTCGCCCAGTTGCTCGACCTGCCGGCACTCACTTTCGCGACTTCGGTCGTGGTCGAGGGCGACACGGTGGTGGTGCATCGCCAGACCGAAGCAGGATATGACGAAGTCGCCGCCACGCTTCCCGCGGTCGTCACGGTCACGGCCGGAGTGGTCGAGCCTCGTTACGCCACCTTCAAGGGGATCATGGCCGCCAAATCGCGACCGGTCACCGTGGTCAGCGTCGCCGATCTGGGCCTGGATCCGAGAACCCTTGATCCGCGTCAGGACATCGTGGCCGTCGAGACCGCCACCACCAAGAGCGCGGGCGAGAAGTACGTCGACGACGGCGAGGGCGCGCAGAGAATTTTGGCTTTCCTCGAGCAGATCAAGATCGTCTCAGGGAGCGCAACATGAGTATCTCGAATCTCTGGGTCGTCGCCGAGCCATCGGGTACCGACGTCACGTCGACTTCAAAGGAACTCGTCAGCGAGGCGCGCCGTCTCGGCGCGACGGTGACGGCGGTGTCGTGGGGTGCCCAGGGAGCATCAATTGCCCAGATTGTCGGTGCGTTCGGCGCGCAGCGTCTCGTGGACCTCGGCGACCTGGGCGCGGTGTTGCCCGCCAGCGTGGTGGCGGCGACGCTCGCCTCACTGTTAAAGGACGAGTCGCCCGACGCCGTGCTCATACCGGCGAGCAATGACGGGCGCGACATTGCGGGACGTGTGTCGGCTCTCCTCGACACACCGGTCCTCACTAACGTGACCGGACTGCGGGTCGTCGACGGACTCGAGACCGAGCATCCCGTCTTCGGGGGAACCCAGACCGTCGTCGCGCGACTGCGAGCGCCCGGCCCCGGACTCATCGTGGTGCGAGCCAAGTCCTTCGTCGCCGAGGGAACCGCGTCGGGTGGCGCCGAACGGGTGAGGGTGGCGCCGACGCCACCCTCAACGCGCGCGGCCACGATTCGCGCCTCGCACGTCGAAGAGCGCACCGGACCCGCACTCGAAGATGCCGCGGTAGTGGTGTCGGGGGGACGCGGACTCGGTGACGCCGCCTCGTATGGAATGGTCGAAGAGCTGGCGCGTCTCCTCAACGGCGCCCCGGGCGCGAGCCGGGCCATCGTCGACGCGGGTTGGGTACCGTATTCGCATCAGGTCGGTCAGACGGGTAAGACCGTGAAGCCCGATCTCTACATTGCCTGCGGCATCTCGGGTGCGACCCAGCACATGGTGGGTATGAAGGGCGCGTCGAATATCGTCGCGATCAACAAGGATCCCGACGCGCCCATCTTCGCGATTAGCGATTTCGGCGTGGTGGGAGACGTGCACACGGTCCTTCCCGCGTTGATTTCGGCATTGAAGTCGCGTTCGTAACCCCCGTGATGAGGGCTAAGTGATGCCGCAGCGGTGGTTGATGCTGCGCGCAGTGGTGCGAACTCTTTAGGCTAAGAGGCATCAATATCGAAACCACCTCCACGTCACACACCCGTCGGTGGTGGGCCCTGGTGACGGTGAGTCTCACGCAGCTGATGGTGGCTCTCGACGCGACGGTCATCAACATCGCCCTGCCGCGCGCGCAGGTGGACCTGAACTTCTCCTCGGCCAATCGCCAGTGGCTCATCACCGCGTACGCGTTGGCGTTCGGCTCCTTGATGTTCCTGGGCGGACGCCTGAGCGACCTGTGGGGTCGACGCACGTCTCTCATCGTGGGACTCATCGGATTCTCTCTGGCGTCGGCGGTGGGTGGCGCCGCCAAGACCTTCGCGGTGCTGGTGACCGCGCGCGCCGTCCAGGGTGTCTTCGGAGCGTTGTTGGCGCCCGCGGCTCTGGCGGCGTTGACATTGACGTTTCGCGAGCCGAAGGAGCGCGCGAAGGCCTTCGCCATCTTCGGCGCCGTGGGCGGGTCGGGCGCCGCCATTGGCCTGTTGCTCGGTGGCGCACTGACGCAATGGGCGTCGTGGCGGTGGTGTCTGACGATCAATCTCTTCTTCGCCGCGTTGTCGCTGATCGGCGTCATTCTCTTCGTGGACCGCGGACGCGACGATCGCACCATTCACCTGGACCTGGTGGGATCAGTGCTGGGTAGCGCTGGCCTTTTCGCACTGGTATTCGGCCTCGGACGTGCGGTCACGACTGGCTGGGGCAATTTCGATACCTGGTTGAGCCTCGTGGTGGGCGGCGTGTTGATTGTCTTCTTCGTGATGTGGCAAAACCGCTCGAAGTTTCCCTTGCTGCCGCTGCGCATCGTGACGAATCGAACGCGCGGTGGATCGCTCATTGCCCTCTTCATCACCAGTATCGGCATCTTCGGGATTTTTTTGTTCCTGGCCATCTACCTGCAAAACACGCTGGGCTACTCTCCGATGAAGACGGGAATTTTGATTCTGCCTCTCGTCGGGGCACTGGCGTTCTCGGCGTCCTTGGCGAGCGCGCGACTGCTGGCTCTCGTGGGACCGCGACCGCTGGTGCCCGTCGGAATGCTGCTCGGCATGATGGGCATGATCTTGTTCACGAAGTTACCGGTGCGCGCCGACTATTTCGGTCACGTATTGCCGGGTCTGGTGGTGACCGGGCTGGGGTTGGGGCTCATTTTCGCACCCTCCACCGCGAGCGCGACCGCGGGCATCGAAAAGCGCGACGCCGGAGCGGCGTCAGCCATGGTCAACACCGCCCAGCAGATTGGCGGCTCGGTGGGGACGGCATTGCTCAATACCATCGCCGTCATCACCGCTCGACGTGCGACACTGGCCTGCAAAGCGAATCAAGGTCTCTTCAATTGCGCGAACGCGAACCCGGCGACGGTTCACGGTTATACCGTGGCGTTCTGGTGGGCGGCCGGCTTCTTCGGCGTCGGCGCGATCGTCACGTTCTTCATGCTCGAATCGGGCGTGCCGGAGCTCGAAGGTGACCTGGTACCACTGATTTGAATGCCGATGGCGGCGGCGAATTATTGATGGACCGACAGCTCTGCGAGGAGGTCCGCCTGTTCACGTCGATGGTAAACTGAGCGCACGATCAAGTCTCGCGGGTCGTTCAGGCCACTGCGACGAGTGTCGCCTTGATGTCAGGAGGATTCGAAATTCAGCCTCTGCAGAGACGTGGGCGCCCAACGACAAGCCAGCGAACTCCTCTCGGAGTGAGGGCAATATCGTCGGGACTCACTATCCCAATCCTGCTGGCATTATTGACGCCCGGGAGAACACGCACCGGATTGTGGCGCACGAATCGTGGATCAAAATCCATTGGACAATCAGGGTGTGGCACATCGCGGTGTTCGAGCTGATCGCCCGGTCTGAGTTCTTGGTCAATTCAGCTAGATCAGCGGCCAAGGATACGGCGGCCAGTCGCTCTCTTCGTTGGGGGCGGGAAAGCTATTTGCTCGCAGGAGTTCGTGCGCGCGCCGCTTCGCCATTTTGACTTCGCCGGCGCTCAAGTAGAAACCCAAATCACCGGCCTCGCCTTGGGCGAGCTTCGCGAGTGGCTCGAGGAGTCGATCGGGGAGAGCCTCCTCGGCGTATTCCCATATGACCGTGCGCAACTTCTCCTCTTCGTGAAAGCACAGGCCGTTGTCGATGGCCCAACACCGCGTGGCGTCGAAGAGGATGTGTCCGCCCTTGCGGTCGGCGTTGTTCGCAATGACGTCGAAGGCGCAGAGGTCGGTGAACCACGGAAGGAGTTCTTCCCTTTCGCGCAAGGTGAAGTAGTGGTCGTCGGTGGCGTCGTCGATCCACCACTGCAGTGAACCGACGCCGAAGGGCATATCCTCTCGCGCGATGGTCGTGGGCACGAGGTCGGTGCCGAGCACTTGATCGAGTTCCCAGGCGGCGACCTCACGGCGCCAGAGTCCATCATCGAAGTCCCAGAGCGGGCGCTCCCCGGCTTCGGCTTTGTAGCAGGCGAGTCCGGTCGCGCCGTCGAGGTCAAGGGTGACGAGCAGAGCCTGATTGGAAGAGCCGGCGACACGACCTTCGACCGTGACGACGCCGTGGCGCAACAGCTCGAGTTGGTCCTCGCGTCGCACGCTTAGCGCACGGGCGCCCGGTGCCCATTGGTGCGCGGGCAATCATGACCGCGCGGGTCGAGGGGACCACCACAGAGGGGACAGGGCGGACGCCCGGCTTGGACCAGCCGGGTGATGGCGATCGCCAGACCACCGGCCCATTCCTTGGTCAAGGTGATGGTCGCGACGTCGTCGTCTTCGTCAACTGACTCGAAGGTGACTTCGACGATGTCGCGTTCTTCGTCAACGGCGATGGCGATGTCGCCCACGGTGAAGTCGGCCTCGTATTCGGGCTCGAGCGTGAAGTCGTCGGGCAAGTGACCGGGCCGGCCCATGTCCTCGAGGACCTGGGAGATCCACTGCGCCAGCGCGGAGAGTTGGACCTTCTCGCACTTCAAGATGACCAGGCGACGACCCTGCCGAGCCTGCAGGAGGAAGAGGCGGTTGCCGACTTCGCCGCGCACGCCCACCATGACCTTGTCGGGGGCGTCAAATTCGTACATCATGAGGCGATGAGCTCCTTGAGTGAACCGGTGTTGTTGACGCTCAACACGATGGGTGTCGAGCCGGTGAGGATGAGGGCGCTGATTGAACACGTCGAGATGACCGTGCGCTGGAAGAGGTCCAGGGGCACGCCCTGCGCGTAGGTGACCGCAGCCTTGATGGGGTCGGCGTGGCTCACGACAACGATGGTCTCGCCGTGGTGGTCGACCGCCAAGCGTTCCAGAGTCGTCCAGATGCGCAACTGCATCTCGGTGAAAGACTCACCGTCGGGGAAGCGAAAGGTACTCGGCGCATTCTGCACCGCGCGCCATTCGGGCTTCTTGCGCAGTGACGCCAGCGTCTTGCCGGTCCAGCCACCGAAGTCGCATTCGATCAGACCACGATCGGTCTTGACACGTAGGTGAAGGGCCTTGGCGATGGGCGCGGCCGTCTCGCGCGTGCGCTCCAAGGGGGAGGCGTAGAGGGCGGTGGGCGTCGCCCCGAGGTCGTTCAGGCGCTGCGCGGCACGCTGCGCCTGCTCGAGGCCCTGGGGTGATAAGTGCAGACCCGCCGCGCGACCGGGCAAGACCTTGCCGGTGGTTCCCGTGACGCCGTGACGCACCAGAAGAATCGTCGTGGGCTTGGGAGCGGGAGTGCGGGGCACGTGAATTACGACTCGCGCACGGGAATGCGTCGGGGTCCCGGGGTGGCGGTCTCGGGCCAGCGCTTGCGCGATACCTGGGCGAGCTTGTGCAACAGCGCCACCGCGCCCGGGTCGTCGTCGCCGCGACGAGTCTCGATGAGACCCTTCTCCCTCATCGCACTCACCAATTCGCGTCCCTGGTCGGTGCGTACGATGACGAGAGTCCAGTCGTTGAACGCGCCGATGCCGCCCGCCGAGAGATCGGCGTGCTCGGCGGCGAAGTCGGGGCAACTCTTGCAGCCCTCGCGGGTGTAGGGGTGGGCTTCCTTCAAGGGAACCTCGTGATAGCCACCGTCGTTGGTCCAAATCTGAAAGACGCCCTTGATGTTCATCTTGGAAATGTCGGCGCGCTTGAGCCCGTACTGCTTGTCGAAGAGTTCTTCGAAGATGGCGTCGTCAAAGGTCTTCGAGCACAGCAGACCAATGGTGAGGCTGAGGCGACGGGCGATTTTTCCGGCCTTGCGCGTTTGCATTGCCCCCGGGGCCGAGGCCATGCAGCCCATGCCCACCAGCGCGATGCGCTCGGCACCGGATTCGACGGCCTGGGGGTACGCCAGGAGGTTCGCGCTGTAGGTGTAGCGAGATTTGGCGGTGTCGAGGACCTCTTGGCGGTTGCGGGCGACGCGCGGCTCGGCGCGCCAACTCGTACCGTCGCCTTCGAGTCCGCTGACGAGGGCAGCGTCGATGAGGTCGTTCTCGAGCGCGTAGACGAGCAACGTCGAGATGAAGCCACCGTCCTGACCGTTCTCGACGAGGCTCTCGTCGGTGGAACGGGCCAAGAGCACGTCGCCAATTCCGAAGACCTCGTCGTCGGTGCGCTCGCGCGCGAAGCGGTGCTGGTCGATCTCGGACTCCCAGTTGCGAAAGCGCGGGCAGGCGCGGGTGCACATGGTGCAGCCCTTCACACCGTGGGTACAGTCCTCGCGTCCGCCGTCGATGTCGAGATGGAACGGCTGGTAAACGCCGCCGGTCGCGTCGTAGTCCAGTACGTCATGCGGGCACGCCACGACGCAGGCGGCGCACCCGGTGCACAGACCCGACGTGACGACCTCGGTGAAGAGTTCGCGCCATTGGGGTTTCTCGAGAGCCATCCCTCAACCTTAGTAAGTGCCTTTCGAGGTCCGATATTGTGCCGAGGTGCCTGAAGTGCTGGAAGTGGAGTCCTATCGCCAACTCGCTGATCGATTGGTGGGCGCCACTATCACCAAGGGCTGGAGCGACGGATTCGCCGCCAAGAAACTCGTTTCGCCCGCCCAGTGGGCGCGTACCGTCAAGGGCCTCACCATCACCGGTACCGATCGGCGCGGCAAATTGATGCTGATCGAGACGGACGGTGTCCGCCTCGGCATGCGCTTTGGAATGACTGGTGTCCTGCTCATTGACTCCGACGCCGGTATCGACGGTCTGTTCTACGGACCCCATGCCTTTCGACGGGACTGGATTCGCGCGGGCCTGGAGTTGAGCGATGGTCGACGACTACTTCTTCACGACCCGCGGCGACTGGCGCGTGTCGAGATTGATCCGGATCTCTCCGAGCTCGGTCCCGATGCCCTGTCGCTGACCAGAACACAGTTCAATCAGATGCTCGCCACGGCACGTGGTGAGGGGCCGGCCATCAAGGCACGCCTGCTCGACCAGTCGGCGGTTGCGGGGGTCGGCAATCTGCTCGGCGACGAGATCCTCTTTCGCGCCGGCATCGATCCGCGCACTCCCGCGGGACGCCTCACCCCCGAGCAACGTGCGGCGCTCTACAAGTCCTTCACCCACACGATGAGGACGTTGCAGCGTCGAGGTGGTTCGCACCTCGGTGACCATATGGTGGGTCGATTCCCCGGGGGACTGTGTCCGCTCGACGGAGGAATGATGCGCACGTCCGTGGTGGGAGGACGTACGACCTATTGGTGTTCGTTGCACCAAAAATAAGAATTTTCCGGGGTCATCAGTGCTACCCGGCGAAAAATAGGAGACTAGAGCAATGCAACATTTCATTTCCCAATACGGCTACATCGGCCTGTTCTTCATCTCCCTCCTCTCCTCGGCTTGCCTGCCGGTCCCGTCGGAAGTCGCTTTCGGCCTCGCCGGTGCCTACTGCACGACGGCTTTCGCGGCGCACCCGCAGTTCAGCGTCCTCAACGTCGTCATCGTCGGCACCATCGGCTCCGTCGTCGGTTCGATCATCGCCTACGAGCTCGGCCGACGAGCCGGGCGCGCCATCGTGGACCGATACGGAAAGTATCTCCTCCTCTCTCACAAGGACCTCGACGCCTCCGAAGTGTGGTTTGAGAAGTACGGAGCACCTTCGGTGCTCCTTGGTCGCCTCATCCCGGTGGTGCGCGCGTTCATCTCGGTGCCCGCGGGACTGGCGGAGATGAAACGCGGACGATTCATCGTGCTCACCACGATTGGTTCGGCAATTTGGGTGTGGCTCCTCACCGAGCTCGGCTACCGCGCGGGCAAGAACCAGCACTTCGTGAAGTACTTCAAGGAAGCGGAGATTCCCATCATCGCTTTCGTCGTTCTCGTCGTGGTCGCCGGGGTATGGCACCGATGGCATTCGATGAAAAAGCCCCCCCGACACGCGCGAGGTCGCAACTAATCCTCGATCGCCGCGCGCACGCGAATCGCGTGCCCCGCGGTCCGCGGTCCGTACCAGGTGTGCTCGACGAGGCCGGTCGCTCCGATGACGAAGGTCGAGCGAATGACGCCGACGACCTTCTTGCCGTAGAGCGTCTTCTCGCCGTAGGCCCCGAAGGCCTCCATGGTCGTCTTCTGGGGGTCGCTCAAGAGATCGAAGTCGAGTCCGTACTTGGCGCGAAAAGCCACGTGCGACGCCGCGTCGTCAGGGGAGATGCCCAAGATGCGCACGCCCAAGTCCCTGAAACCCCTGAACTCGTCGCGAAAGCCGCAGGCTTGCACGGTGCAGCCGGGGGTGTCGTCCTCGGGGTAGAAGTAGAGGACGTATCGTTCGCCCGTGAGCGACGCGGACGTGACCTTGTGACCATTCTGGTCGGTGAGGGTGAAGCTCGGGGCTTTGGTGCCCACTTCAAGACGTGACATGGTGCTCCTTCGCTAGTGGTGGGCCGGGGCCGACCTCGCACCTAGACTAGGAGCGAAGCTCTAGAAGTGAGCTTGGGCCCTCCTTATGAACGCCGGTTCCGGGTCCAACCGAGAAACGACCGTTGGCCCATGAGCAGTGAAACTATCGAGACACCCATGTCTCAAGACCTGTACGACACCAAGAAGACCTTTGTCGAACTCGGCGTCGCGCCCGAACTGGTGGCGGTGCTCTCCTCCCAGGGCATTAGTACCGCCTTCCCCATTCAGGCGATGACTATCCACGACGCTCTCGCCGGCCGCGACGTCTGCGGCAAAGCAAAGACGGGATCAGGTAAAACACTCGGATTCGGCCTGCCGATGCTGCAGCGCGTGGCCGCCAGCGCCCAACTCGAGCGCACCGAAGGTGGACCCGCGCGCCCCCGTGGGCTGGTGTTGCTGCCCACCCGAGAGCTCGCCGTCCAGGTGCACGAGGTGCTCGAGCCGCTGGGTGCGGCCCTGGGTCTGCACGTCAACGCGGTCTACGGCGGCGCCGACATCGAGCGCCAGGTCAAGTCGCTGCGCAAGGGCTGTGACGTGATTATCGCGACGCCGGGCCGTCTCATTGACTTAGGCGACCGCGGCGAACTCAACGTCGAGAAGCTCGACGTGCTCGTGCTCGACGAGGCGGACCGCATGGCCGACATGGGCTTCATGCCCCAGGTCGAGTGGGTACTGCGACGCATCGCCGAGCACCCGCACCAGACGCTGTTGTTCTCGGCGACGTTGGACGGCGCGATCGACCGCCTGGTCAAGCGGTACCTCACCGATCCGGTGTTCCACGAGGTCGCCAGCGACTCCCAGACGGTGTCGCTCATGGTGCACCACTTCCTCAACGTTCACCAGATGGACCGCATCAAAGTCGCCGCGGCGATTTGCAACTCCTTTGGCAAGACGATCATCTTCTGTCGCACCAAGCGCGGTGCTGACCGTCTCGTCGAGCAACTCCAAAAGGAGGGCGTCGACGCCGCCGCCATTCACGGCGACCTGCGCCAGAGCCAACGTGAGAAGGCCCTCGCTGATTTCACTGCCGACAAACTCGCGGTACTGGTCGCGACCGACGTGGCCGCGCGCGGTCTACATATTGACCGCGTCGACTGCGTGATGCACTTCGACCCGCCCGAAGACCACAAGGCCTACTTGCACCGTTCGGGACGCACCGCCCGCGCGGGCTCGACGGGTGTCGTCGTCTCGTTGCTGCTGTGGAACCAGATCATCGAAGCCGAAGTGATCATGCGCCGCCTCGCGATGAAGCGCCCCGTCGTGGAGGTGTTCTCCAACGACCCTCGCCTGAAGGACTTGGCGAACTGGGACCCGACCAAGGAGACAGCCGCTTCGTGAGCGACGTCGAAATTCCCGTTTACCAACCTGATCCCAACATCCAGCGAGCGCTGGTCGTCGTCGCGCACCCCGACGACATCGACTTCGGCATGGCCGGCACCATGGCCGTTCTGACGAGTCAGGGCGTCGATGTGGCGTACTGTCTCGTCACCTCGGGTGACGCGGGAGGCGACGATTCGACCCACACCAAGGATGAGCGTGCCGCCATTCGCGAGGCCGAACAGACCGCGGCAGCCGAGGCCGTGGGGGTCACCAAGCTCACGTTCCTGCGCTGGCCCGACGGTCAGGTCGAACCGACGCTCGAGTTACGCAAGGCCATCTCGCGCGTGATTCGTGAACACCGTCCCGATCTGGTCATTACCCAGAACCCTGAGCGCAACTTCGATCGTATCTACGCCTCGCACCCCGACCACATGGCGGCGGGCGAAGCGGCGTTGCGCGCGGTCTACCCCGACGCGCGCAATCCCCACGCGTTTCCCGAGTTACTCGACGAAGGTTTCGCCGCCCACGCGGTGGCGACCGTGTGGGTCGGCGGCTCCACGCCGAACCTCGTCGTCGACATCACCGATACGTTCTCGACCAAGATCGCGGCGTTGCGCAGCCACGTGTCGCAAGTCGGTCACCGCGACGACCTCGAAGAGATGATGCGCAATTGGGCCACGGCCAACGCCGAAGTCGGGGGTCTCGCGACGGGACGACTCGGCGAGACTTTTCGGGTCGTCAACACCGCCTGACCTCTCGCGGTTTAGGGTGGTCTCATGGCGAAAACGTCGCCGAGCGACCGCAACGAACGCACGCCGATTGGTGAACGCTCTACTCCGCGCGGGCTGAACGAGCTGCTGCGCGGAGTCACCCGCCAAAATGCCGCGGGTCAAGTGCTCGCCGGCGTGACGTTGCTCGCCATCGCCATCCCCGAACAACTCGCGACCTCGCAGCTGGCCGGCGTGCCCGCCTTCGCCGCGATGATTGCCTTCATCGCCGCGACAGCGGTGTTCGTATTCTTCGGCTCTAATCCGATTGTCTCGGTCGGGGCCGACTCGACGATTGCGCCACTGTTCGCCGTGGCGCTGCTGCGCATCGCGTTGCCCGATTCCTCGCAGTACTACGGCCTGGTGGCCGCCACTGCGGTGGTCACCGGGCTCATGGTCATGACGGTAGGTCTGCTCAAACTTGGCTGGCTGGCTGACTTCATGTCGGTACCCATTGTCATGGGTTTCATGTGCGGCATCGGCGTCATCATCGCCGTTCACCAGTTGCCCCACGTGCTCGGAGTCGCCTCCGGCGGAGACTCGGTGGTGCAACGCCTCGAGGTGCTCAGTCATCATCTTGGTCACGTCAGTGCGTGGTCACTCGCGCTAGCGATCGCGACGCTGGTGATCATGGTGATGGGTGAGAGCATCAACCCGCGGCTCCCGTGGGCGCTGGGGGCGGTCGCGCTGGGGGCCGTGGTGTCCTCGGCGCTGTCGCTCAGCCACCACGGCGTCCAAGTGCTCGGATCGGTCAGCGTGGGTCTGCCCCAGTGGCGTCTGCAATGGTTCTCGCTGCACGACTGGAGCGTGGTCGTCACGACGTCGCTCACATTGCTCGTGGTGATCATGAGCCAGAGCGCGGCCACCGCGCGTTCGTCAGCCGATGAGATCGGCGTCGCCGACGACCTCAGCCACGACTTCGTGGGAATCGGCTTGGCCAATGTCGCCACCGGGTTGTTGGGCACGATGCCGGTCAACGCATCACCGGCGCGCACCACGGTCACCGAGCTCGCCGGAGGACGCACGAAACTGGTGGCGATTGTCGCCGGTCTCGGTGCTCTTCTCCTTTCTCCACTCGCGGGGGAGGCGCGAACCGTTCCGCTGGCGTCGCTCGCCGGCGTGCTGCTCTTCGTGGCCGGACGGCTCATCAAGATCTCACGGCTGCGCGGTGTATGGCGCACGAGTCGCACGGAGTTTGCCTTCGCCATCGTGGCGTGGGTCGGCGTCATCCTGCTCGGCGTCGAAGTCGGTCTCGCGGTGGCGGTGGCCCTGGCGATCCTCGCTCAGATGTGGCGAGCGGCGCGGCCACGGATGGTCGAAATGGGACGGCGCCACGGCACCACCAGCTGGGAGCCCTACGACGCCAAGGCGGTCGAGCGCGTGGATCACATTCTCGCGATCTTCTTCGACGAGGACCTCTTCTTCGCCAATGCCGGCGTCTTTCGACGTGAACTACACGACATGATGCGCAAGTACCCCAAGACGCACCACGTGGTCCTCGACGCCGTGGCAATCTCGGACATCGATTACACGGCGCTGGCCACTCTGAGTCAGGTCGCGAGTGACTTGGAGCGCGATCACATCACCTTGTCACTGGCGCGGGCCAATGACCCGGTGCGCCTTTCGCTCTCGCGGGCGCCCGACGAGGTCCTGGGGCGCATCAAGATCTACGACAGCGTGGACGCCGCGGCGACCCACGCGATGAAGGACGACTAGTGCTGAGCCAACTGGCGCAGCACGAAGTTGAGCACGCCGCCGTGGCGGTAGTAGTCAGCTTCGGTGGGGGTGTCGATGCGCAGGCGAACTTCGAAGGTCAGTGACTCACCGTTCTCGCGCACTGCGCTGAGCGTCACGCGCGCAACCGTCTCACCTCGGTTGAGCGGGTCGAGACCGTGGATCGAGAATGTCTCGGTGCCGTCCAAGTTGTGGGTAGCGGCTGACTCGCCCGCGAGGAACTGCAGGGGCAAGACGCCCATGCCGACCAGGTTGGAGCGGTGAATGCGCTCGAAACTCTCGACCAGCACCGCCTTGACGCCCAGCAGTTTGGTGCCCTTGGCGGCCCAGTCGCGACTCGAACCACTGCCGTATTCCTTGCCGCCGATAATCATCAACGGGGTGCCCTGGGCCGCGTAGGCCATGGCCGCGTCGAAGATCGACATCTCGGTACCCTCGGGCAGCTTGACGGTCACGCCGCCTTCGGTGGCCGGGGCCAACTGGTTACGCAGGCGGATGTTGGCGAAGGTGCCGCGAACCATGACCTCGTGATTACCGCGGCGTGTGCCGTAACTGTTGAAGTCGCCCGGCGAGACGCCGCCGTCGGTGAGGTAGCGACCGGCGGGCACGCTCGCGCGGATGTTGCCCGCGGGTGAGATGTGGTCGGTGGTGACCGAGTCGCCGAGCTTGGCGAGCACGCGAGCGTTCTCGATGTCGCTGACCGTGCCCGGCTCCATGGTCAGACCCTCAAAGTACGGGGGCAACTTCACGTAGGTCGAACGGTCGTCCCAGGCGTAGGTGACGGCGTTGGTGGTGGGCACCGCCTGCCACCTCTCGTCTCCGCTGAAGGCACTGGCGTAGCGCAATTCGAACATCTCGGGCGTGATCGACGCGCGCACGGCCGCCGCGACGTCGGCGTCGGTCGGCCAGAGGTCGGCCAAGAACACCGGTACGCCGTTGCGGTCGGTGCCCAGGGGCTCGGTGGAGAGGTCGATGTCGATGGTGCCGGCGAGGGCGTACGCGACCACCAACGGCGGCGAAGCGAGGAAGTTCTGCTTCACGTCGGGGTGGATGCGGCCTTCGAAGTTGCGGTTGCCCGACAGGACCGAGACGACCGAGAGGTCGTGCTCGTTGACGAGCTCGGAGACTCCCTCGAGCAGCGGTCCGGTATTGCCGATGCAGGTGGTGCAGCCATATCCCGCGAGGTAGAAGCCCAACTCGTCGAGGGCGTCCACCAGGTTGGCGCGCTCGAGATAGTCCATGACCACGCGGCTGCCCGGGGCGAGGGACGTCTTGACCCACGCCTTGGTGGTGACGCCGCGCTCGACGGCGGCCTTGGCGACGAGACCAGCGGCGACGAGCACTGACGGGTTCGACGTGTTGGTGCACGAGGTGATGGCCGCCACGGTGACGGCCCCGTCACGAAGATGTTCGGCGGCTCCGAAACCCAGCACTTCCATGGGCTCGCGGCCGAGCGCCGTACGAAAGGCTCCCCGCGCACCCGACAACGAGACGCGGTCTTGGGGCCGCTTGGGCCCGGCCAAGCTCGGCTCGACGCTGGAGAGGTCGAGTTCGACGTGCTCCGAGTACGTGGGCTCGAGGGCTTCGGCGTCGTGCCAGATGCCCTGGGCCTTGGCGTAGGCCTCGACGAGTGCCAGTAGCTCGGCCGGACGACCGGTGAAGGCCAGGTAGTCCAGGGTCACTTGGTCGATCGGGAAGATGGCGCACGTGGCACCGTACTCGGGCGACATGTTGCCAATTGTCGCCCGGGTCTCGAGTGAGACCGATGAGACGCCCGGGCCGTAGGCCTCGACGAACTTGCCGACCCCGCCGTGCTTGCGCAACAACTCGATGATCGTGAGAACGACGTCGGTCGCGGTCACG
>PLEI01000015.1:0-21977 GCA_003136415.1 Acidimicrobiaceae bacterium
CGCCCAGTTCGCCGGCGTCGACCATCGCCGCGAAGGTCGCGCGCACCCCCAACACCTCGTCGCGTCCGGCGTCGAGCGCCACGACGCTCGCCCCGCGGCGCGCGGCTTCGAAGGCGTGACGGCCGAAGCCGCAACCGAGATCGAGCACGGCGTCGCCCTGGTCGACACCGAGTCGGTCGTAGCGAGCGGTCAGCATCAGGTGAAATCCACTGAATCGGGCAACGCGCTCTTGGTCAAGACCGCGTCGTAGCAGGCGGCCGTACCGCGCGCGGTGACCTCCCAGGTGAAGCGTTCGATCACGCGCTCGCGGCCACTGGCGCCGAGGCGCGCGCGCAGCGCAGCGTCGTCGAGCAGGGTGCGAATCGCCGCCACCAACGCGTCGGGGTTGTTGGGCTCGACGAGCAGACCCGTCTCACCGCTCGTACCCACCACTTCGGGCAGCGCTCCCCCGGTCGTCGCCACNNGGCACGATGGCCACTTCGGCCTCGCCGTAGAGCCGCGCGAGTTCTTCATCGCTGACCCCCGAGATGGTCGTCACGATGTCGCTCAGCCCCAGCCGCTCCATGGTGGTGGCGACGCGCCCCCCGGCCGTGGGTCGACCAATGACCACGAGTTCGATGTCGCGCTCGGCGCGCAATTTCGCGAGCGCCTCCAAGAGCGGCACCAGTCCCTTCATCGGTACGTCGGAACTGGTCGTCACCATCAGTCGTCCGGGCTTCTTCACGACGTCGTCGTAGGGGCGAAAGACGTCGTGGTCGACGCCGACGGGCACGACGGTGAGGCGGCTCAGCGCCACGCCCATCTGCGCGTTGATGTCCGCTCGTGAGTTGTGCGACACGGTCAACACTGCCGGCAGTTGGCGCACCACGCGCACCTGCATGCGCAAAAAACCGAACCACCGGCGCGTGCTGTAGCGCTGCCAGAACGTCGTCGCGTGGTCGAGGGCGATCGAACGGTCCACCGTGATCGGGTGGTGCAGGGTCTCGAGTAGCGGCCACCCCTCGCGAGTCAGTTCGCGCACGCCGGTTCCGAGGCACTGGTTGTCGTGGATGATGTCGAAGTCGGCGCGTCGGTTCTTCAAGAGACCGTGCACGCGTCGCGCGAAGGCCCAGGGCTCGCCGAATCCACCGCTGAGCATGATGGCGAATTCACCCACGTCGGCGAGTGAGCGGAACTCGCGTCGCGCGGGCCAGCGAAAGGGGTCGGGTTCGCGGTAGAGGTCGAGACCGGGCACGGGGGTGAAGCCCACGCCCTCGTCAAGTTCGGGCCAGGGCGGACCCGAGAAGACCTCAACACTGTGACCCAGGCGCACCAGTTCGCGCGTCAGATGTCGGGTGTAGACACCCTGGCCGCCGCACTGGGGATTGCCCCGGTACACCAGGAACGCAATGCGCAACTTGCCCGGTTGGCACGCACGAGCGACGACCCGGTGAGGAATCTTGATGGTGGCTGATCGGGCCCACGACCCCCTCGTCTTGGCAATGGTCTGACGAAAGGTCTGGGGCACTGTCCAACTTTCCGGGGATCGCGAACGTTCATTCTCGCCGATGGCCACCACCGGCACAAATGCGGACCCTAGCGGTACGCCGCGTTGAGTTCGCTATCGGGGGCGCGTCGCACGAGGGCGGTGCGCACGAGGAACGCTCCCGTGATCAGCGTCACGACGGCGCCGAGCAATATGCCGACGCGCGGATTGGTGTAGCGGATCACCACGCCCACCAGTGGCGCGCCGATGGGCGTGGTCCCGAGGAAGGCAATGGCGTACAGGCTCATCACCCGGCCACGCATCTCCTGGCTGGAATTGGTCTGCAGAAAAGAATTGGCGGTCGACACCAGGGCGATTGACAACGCCCCGGTGGGGATCAGCACCACTTCGGCCCAGATGAAGGTTGGCATCACGCCCACCAGGGCGAGCATCGCACCGAAACCGAGGGTCAGTCCGGCCAGCAGTTTGGGCGTGGGTCGCGCGCGGTAGGCCATGGCCAGTCCCCCGGCAATGGCCCCCAGACCCATGGCGGCCATCAGCAGTCCGTAGTCCGAGGCCGAACGCGCGTGAAAGGTCGTGCGCGCCAGCAGCGGCAGCGTGACGGTGAAGTTGTAGGCGAAGGTGCCGATCGCCGCGATGCTGATGAGTACCTCGCGCAGCAGGGGCTGAGAGGAAACGTAGCGCAGGCCCAGGCGGACCTGCCCCTTTTCTCGCGACACCGTGCGCATCTCCAAGAAGTCCTTGCGGCGCATCAGCGCCAACGCGACCAGCACCGCGAGGTACGAGCCGGCGTTGACGTAGAAGCACACCGCGGAGCCGAAGAACGCGATGAAGCCCGCGGCGATCCCGGGTCCAATCAATCGTCCCGCGTTCATCAAGACGCTGTTGAGGCTCACCGCGTTGGCGATCAATTCTGGACCCACCATCTCCTGGACGAAGGATTGGCGCGCGGGATTGTCGAAGAGATTGACTAGTCCGAGCAGTCCGGCCATCAGGTAGAGCGCCGGCATGGTGACGTGGTGCGTCGTGACGAGCAGGCCCAGCGCCAGCGCCAGGATTCCCGACACGCTCTGGGTCACGTAGAGGATCTGGCGCTTCTCTCGGCGGTCGGCGACCAGTCCGCCGTAGGGGCCCGCGAACAGCATGGGGACGAATTGCAACGCCACCACCAGGCCGAGGTCGAGCGATGATCCGGTGATCTGCAAGACGAGCCAGCCCAGGGCCACCGACTGCATCCAGGTGCCCGAGACCGAGATCAACTGACCCACGAAATAGAGTCGGAAGTTGCGCACGCTCAGCGCGGCGAAGGTTTTCGATGAATACGCGCGGGCGTTCACGATTCCTCCAACAACGTCTCGAGGAAGGCGACGAGTTCCTCCGCCCTGGCGCGGTCCGCGGGAGAGAGCGCGAGGAGCTTCTGTTCGAGGAATTCGGTGCGTCGCCGGCGATTGGTGTTCAACTCCTTGCGACCCTTGGGCGTCAGGCAGACGCGGGTGCTGCGTCGGTCAGTCGCCTCCTTGGTGCTCGAAATGAGTCCCTCGGCGTCGAGCCCGCGCACGAGCGGCGTGATCGAGGGCGGGCGGACCTGTTCGAACGTGGCGAGTTCGCCTAGGGTGAGGCTCTCGTGCTTATCCAGTAACGCCAGGATCGAAACTTGCGCCGGCGAAATCGAGCCCGTGGCCGAGAGACGCAGACGTCGCTGCAGGCGCGCGATCCCCTGACGGAGTCGGGTTGCGATATCGGTGAGTGCGTCGTCCATTTAGTTAACCTAACTAAATATTAGACGCTCCGCGCTCATCCGTGTCGTCGCGTGACGCTCATCTGGCTGATATCGCTACGCAGTGCCGTCTGATACTTCAGGCGGCCAACTCCCGTCGAGAAGTCAATGGTGGTCAGCGCCCCAAAGGAGGGGTGGTAAAAGACCGCCTGACCCAGCACGCACGTCCAGTGCACGATGACGAACGCCGTGGCGTCATCAGCGGACTCAATCCAGCCCTTGTCCTGAGCCGACATCAGTACCGAAATTAGTCCCGCTACTTCTCGCGCCTGCACGGTACGAAGGCGCACGTCCTCGGGGGCGATCTGGCGGAAGTAGGCGATCAACGGTGCGAGCCGGTGGATGCCGTCATTGGCTTCACTCGACCAGCCGCGCTCAATGAATTCGAGCGCCGCACCCTGGAACTTGGCGACGTCATCGTTCTGCACGGCGCTCTCCATGTCCGAGAGCGCCTCGGAGTAGGGGACCAGAAAGCGGTGCAACAGATCGACCGTCGCTTCAGCGATGATGTCGTTGAGAGACCGGAAGCTGTAATAGATGGTCGGGATCGCCACTCCGGCGCGACGAGCCAACTCCCCCACTCGGATGTCGTGGATCTCCATCTCGCCCAACATCACCACCATCTCGTCGACGACCCGAGTGGCGCCTCCCGTGAGCGAACGGTCAGTACTCACGGAAATTCCTGACATCGCGAGAACGAAGGACACCGCGAGTCTCTCCATCAGCGCACGACCCATCAGTGGGGCGAAAGCGGTGGGCGCACATGGTGGTCACGAACTTAGACGTTTCCGACCCGACCACGCGACGCGATTTCTCAGCAGACCGGTGTCACGTCGCACGACGGGGTGACTTAAATATCGCGGTAGCGCGGGATGTAGCCACCCACGCCAAGTGAGACCGACTCTTCGAGGTCGATGGCGTCGTCCACCCCGCCAATGACGTCGGTGACCCACGAGAGGCGGTCCTTCAAAATTCTCGTCACGCCGCCTTGCAGGGTATCGGAGGAGATGGCGCAACTCGAGCAGGCGCCTTGCAGCTGCACTTCGACGACGCCGTTCTCCACGTCGGCACGAACGAGGACCAAATCGCCCCCGTCCGCTTGCACCGCGGGACGCATGAGGTCGAGCAGATTGCGCAGCGCGCTCAGGCGCGAGGCGCGTTCAAGGTCAGAGAGTTGGCTCACCCCACCAGTCTGCCGGTAAATTCCTGGCTCGTGCCCTCTTTTCAGACCGGGGGCGCATCCTTCATGATGTCGGCCACCGCTTCATCGTAGGAACGCAGTGCGCGTGGTCCCCACACGGTGCCGGGACCGCCGTTCATCGCAATGGCCACCCCGATGGCTTCGGCGAGCGCCTGGCGCGTGACGCCGGCGCGCACGGCCGAGCGAGTGTGCGAAACGATGCAACCATCGCACTCGCGGGTAATGGCGATCACGATGGCTAGTAGTTCCTTGGTCGCACCATTGAGCTCGCCCGGCGTCATGGCCGCGCGCGACAACTCGGCGTAGCCGCGCATCACCTCGGGGATCAGGGCTCGCAGCGCGATGGCCGGAGGACTCAGTTCTTCTCGAACCTCGTGGGAATGTTGCATGAGTGCTCCTTTGCGACGTCGGAAATTGGCACTTCGTTCTTTAGAATAGGGGCATGAGCGCCATCGATGACCTGGTAGAACATAACCGCGCGTACCTCGCCGGCCACGGCCACCGCGAGTTGCCCACGGCTCCTTCCTTGCACCTGGCGGTACTGACGTGCATGGACTCTCGACTCGACCTCTTTGGTGCGTTAGGCCTCGATCTGGGTGAGGCGCACCTGATCAGAAATGCTGGCGGCATCGCCACCGACGACAGTGTGCGCTCCCTGCTCCTCAGTCAACGCTTGCTGGGCACCACGGGCATTATGGTGATCCACCATTCACGTTGCGGGCTCGAAGCCTTCGACGAGGACGAGCTCCAGGGCGAACTCGAGGAGTCGGTCGGCGCGCGCGCGCCCTTTCGCCTCGGGGCGTATCGCGACGTGGACGCCGACGTTCGCGCCACGGTAGCGACCTTGCGCGAGAGCCTCTTTGTTGACACCACCGAAGTGCGAGGTTTCGTGTTTAACGTCGACGACGGTGACTTGCGAGAAGTGTCACTCGCCTAAGAGTTTCTTGAAACCCTGGGAGTTCTGCACGTAGCCGTGGGTCCGATAAAAGCGGTGCGCGTCGAGACGCTCATTGCGGCTCGCCAACTGCACCCGGTAACAGCCCTTCTCCCGGGCGAACGCCTCCGCGCGCGCCACCAGCGCCGCCCCGACGTTTCGACCGCGCATGTCGGAACGTACGAACACGCTTTCGAGCTCACAGCACCGGCCGGCGGTGTGCTGAAAATGGCGAAAGACGATGATCTGGCACATTCCCACTACGGCGCCCTCGTGTAGGGCGACGAGCAATTCTCCGCCGTGTTGACGCACGTCGAGCACGGCGTCCCAGTAGTCATCGAGGCGTCGGGGGTCTTCGACGCCCGGGCTCAAGGTGGCCTCGTCAATCAACGCCACGGCCGCGGCGATCTCGTCACGCTCAATGCCGCGCAGCACCAACTCCACGACAGTGACGATACCCGAGCGCACTCGGGGAAACGATCAGCCGAAGCGTCCCGAGATGTAGTCCAGGGTACGGGGGTCCTCGGGGTGGTTGAAGATCTTCTCGGTGGTCGAGAACTCGATGAGCTCGCCGGCGCGGTCCTCACCCATGAGCAGAAANNATCACGATGGTGACGCGCTCTTTCAGCGTCGACATCAGTTCTTCGATACGCAGCGTGGCCGAGGGGTCCAGCGCCGATGTCGGTTCATCCATCAAGAGGACTTCGGGGTTCATCGACAAGGCGCGCGCAATGCACAGGCGCTGTTGCTGACCACCCGAGAGGCCCACGGCACTGTCCTTTAAGCGGTTGTCGACCTCGTCCCACAGGGCGGCGGCGCGAAGCGACTTCTCGAGGGCTTCCTCGAGCACGGCTTTCTTCTTTACGCCGCTGAACTTGAGGCCCGAGACGACGTTGTCGTAGATCGACATGGTCGGGAACGGGTTCGGGCGCTGAAAAACCATGCCGACACGGGTGCGCAACTCGGTCAGAGTCAGGTCGCCGCGGTAAATGTCAGTGCCCTCCAGGAGGATCTCACCAGTGACCTTGGCCGACGCCGTGCGGTCGTGCAGGCGGTTCAGCGCGCGCAACAAGGTGGTCTTGCCCGAACCCGAGGGACCAATGAGGCTGGTCACGCGATGCTCGGCGATATCGAAGGTCGCGTCACGCACGGCGGTGCGTTCGTCGAAGGCGACTGCGACGTCGCGCAGACTCATGGCGACGGCGGTGGGCGCCGGAGCCGGAACGACCGTGGGCGCGAGCGCCGATTGCAGCGCTGACTCCGCGGTCACGTTCTCCAGCATGTCGTTCTCCATCACGTTCGTCCGTGGCGCCGCGCGCATTTCACACTCGGCTCCTCAACAAAAAGTCTAGGGAGGGAGTCCGTGACGGTTCGGGGGAAAAACGACGCCCAGTCGTCGGTAATGCAAACTTCAGATGAACTTTTTGTGACGATCGCGTTCCGCGCGCGGTCGCACGACCCGATGGGCCGATGGCGCGCATGTTGAACAGTGTTCAATCGCGAAACGGGACCAAAGTCGAATTGTCCTAAGGTGGTCTGTGGGGGAAGTGACTAAGAGGTGGAAGTTAATGCGCATTGGTGTTCTGACCGCTGGCGGTGATGCTCCCGGACTCAATGCGGCCATTCGGGCCATTGGCCAAATGGCGACGCGCGATGGACACGAGGTCATCGGGATTGCCAACGGTTGGGCCGGTTTGGCCGACGAGTACGCCGGGCGGCGCCTCGAAATCAGCGATTTTGGCGGAATTTTGGGCCAGGGCGGCACCCTGCTCGGCACCGCCCGCTACAACCTTGACGACCCGGCGGGCGGACGTGAACTTGTCCTGACCGCGATGGACGCGCACCTCGACGCATTGGTGGCGATTGGTGGCGACGGCACCCAGCGCATCTCCAACTGGCTGGCCGACCACGGCGCCGCGGTCGTGGGCGTGCCCAAGACCCTCGACAACGACCTCATCGGCACCGACTACTGCATCGGCTTCGACACTGCCGTCTCCATCGTGTGCGAATCCCTGGACCGTCTCTACACCACCGCGGCCTCGCACCACCGCGTCATGGTGGTTGAGACCATGGGCCGCGCGACCGGTTGGGTCGCGGCGATGGGCGGCCTCGCGGGCGGCGCCGACCTCATCGTGATTCCCGAATTCCCCTTGACCATGGACCAGATCCTCGACCACCTGGTGACGCGACGCTCCAAGGGATACGGCTTCTCCATCGTGGTGGTGGCCGAAGGCATCAACCTCGAGACCCTTGGTGGCACCGAGGTCAACGGCGTCTCGACTGAAGGCATCGGCGGCGTGCGCCTGGCGACGCGCGGCGTCGGCCAGTTCGTGGCCGCACAGATCGACGCACACGGCGGCTTCGAGGTGCGCACGACAGTGCTCGGACACCTCCAGCGCGGAGGAAGCCCGAGCGCGTACGACCGCATCTGGGCCACGCGCGTCGGTGCGGCCGCCTACGAGGCAGTCGCGGCGGGCACGTTCGGCGTGATTCCCGTCGTGCAGGGCAATGAAGTGATTCTCGCTCCCCTGTCGACCGTGGCCCACGGCCAGCGTCAGGTACCGCGCGAGATCTACGAACTCTGCTCGGCCTTCTTCTAGGCGCGCGCGTCCTCGGGGCTCAACTGACCCAGACGGTAGTGCTTGCGGCACAACACCTGGTAATGGACAATCCCCTGGCGGACATCGCCGGTGAGGAACTGAGAACCCTCGCGGGCGATGGATCCGTTGATGACGCGCGCGTTGCAGCGACCCTTCTCGCCACACCAGCACGTCGAGGTGAGGGGCAGCTCCTGGACGCGGTCGGCGATCGCGAAGAGCCGCGCCGATCCGGGAAAGACGTTGAGTAGGAAATCGGCCGACAGGCCAAAGGCGTGCACGTCGAGGCCGTGATCGTCCACGAGCTCGGCCAACTGGTCCACCTGCTCGGTACTAGCGAACTGGGCTTCGTCTATCACGAGAATGTTGTCGTCTTCGCCGATGAGGCGCGCGACGTGAGGGGTGAGGTCTTCGCCGGGGGTAATCGCGTCGGCGTGCGCCTCAATGCCGATGCGGCTCGTGACCATACCCTCGGCGCTGCGGTCGCCGAACGTCCATAGGGCCACGTCCGAGCGCGTCTCGCGCAATTGCCAGCACAACTGCAGGGCCAGGGTGGACTTACCCGCCGCCATCGTGCCGTAGGTAAACGTCAACTCGCCCATCTCATCTCCTCGCCATGCGCGCACCACCCTACTCCGGCCCCGGAGCCCAAAAAGGCCCGCGGGGTTCACTAGATTGGTGTCATGAACCTCAGTGTGCGTGCCGTGGCCTACATCCGTAACGAACGCAGCGAAGCGCTCGACGACAACTGGGACGACATCGTCAGCACGGTCGAACTCGCCGCGGACGTCCCGAGCGAGGCGTTGACGGGACTGAGCGACTTCAGCCACGTCGAGATTGTCTTCTTCGCGGACTGGGCCGAGGACGTTCCTCCCGCGCCCTGGCATCGCCACCCGCGCGGCAACGAGAACTGGCCCGACGTGGGCGTGTTCGCCCAGCGCAACAAGGACCGTCCCAACCGCATCCTGCTCACGACCGTGGAGATCGACGAAGTCGGTGAGCGTTTCGTGCGCGTACGCGGACTCGACGGTATCGACGGCACGCCGGTGCTCGACATCAAGCCGGTGTTCCGCTGGAGCGTGCCGCGCGGCGAGGTCCGTGCGCCGTCGTGGAGCGAAGAGCTCGGCGAGAACTACTTCTAGCCACTAGAGCCGCGTCACCGCACGCGGCTGCTCCAGGAGCAGCGCGTCCACCACGTCGCGAATCGGACACGTCGCGGGGCCCAAGGTCTCGATGGCCAGTGCCGCCGCCGCATTGGCGCGCAACAGCGCCTCGCCCAGCACGGTGCCCCGGGAGAGTTCAGCAATGACGACCCCGTTGTGCACGTCGCCCGCGCCATTGGTGTCGACCACGTGCGAATCAAAGCCCGGCGCGACGATCACCCCTTCCCCACTGGCGCTCACGCAACCCCGCGCCCCGTCACGCACGACCACCAGGTCGTAGCTTCCGCGTTCACGCAACTGCCGCGCACCCGAGCCCGCGTCGACTTCCCCGCTCAAGAGGTGCGCCTCACTCGCGTTGCAGAGTAGCCAGTCCGTGCGTTCGAGCACGAGCGCCATGATCGACGGCCGGATGTCGGCGGCGCGCGGTCCGGGATCGAAGGCCACCACCACGTCGGCGGGGACGTCGCGTAACCACTCGCTCACGGTCGCGGCGACCTCGGGATACACGACGTTGTACCCCGAGAGATACACCACGTCATCCGCCGCGAGCGTCAGTGACAAGAGATCGTCGCCACGTAGCGTCAACTCCGCTCCCGGGGACGTCACGAACGAGCGCTCACCAGAGTCGTCCACCAGCACCACGCAGACGCCGAGGTCCATCCCACCGCGGGGCTCGACCGCGATGTCGATGTCGTCACCGACGAGAATTCCCCGAGCAATGTCGGCGAAGGGACCCGTGCCGAGTTGGCCGACGTAGACGGCGTCGATGCCCTGGCGGCGCGCCGCACTCATCACGTTGTAGCCGCCGCCGGCGGTCACCAGACGCTGCGACGAGAGCGAGTCGCCGCCGGACTCGGGCAGCGCCGTGACGATCAACGTAAAGTCGATCATCACGGTGTCGAGGCACACCACGCGGGCCCGATCGAACATCACCTAGGAGTTCGCAATCCAATCATTCGCGTTCATTACCGTGGCCTGTCGCGGAAACACCTTCTCGGTCAGTACCCGATGGACCTCGGGATCGGCGTCGGCGCACGCGTCGGCCAGGATAGTGAGCCGAAAATCGAGGTCGGCGGCCTGGCGCGTCGTTGAGAGCACGACGCCACTCGTCGAGATGCCGGTCAATACGAGGTGGTCAATGTCCAGGGCGCGAAGAACCACGTCGAGGTCGGAGCCGCTGAAGGCGCTCACGCGGCGTTTGGTCACGAGAACGTCGCCCTCGCGCGGTGCCAGACGAGGGTAAATCTGCGTGGCGTCAGACGTCTCATCCATGGGCACCGACTTCTTGAGCGCCGAGAAACCCTGGTTACGGTCGCTCACTTCGGGCGCACCCGGTCGAAACGCCACGCGCACGTAGATGATGGGCATGACGCGATCACGGGCGGCGGCGATGACGCGCTCGAGCGTGCCCACGAGGACCTCGGCCTGGTCCGCCACACGCGCGACGATGCCATTCTGCAGGTCCATCACCAGCAATGCCTGTGCCACCACGTTCCTTTCGACGACGTCGACTACTTCTTCTTCTTGACGAGAGCGGTTTCGGTCTTGATCAACTTGGCGAACTCCGACGCCACCGAAACGTTCAAGTTGGCGACCTGCGTCTCGGTCATCGGTGCCTTCTTGCCCCGCAAGAAGAGAATCTCGCTTTGGGAAATTCGCAACTGATTGTGGGCGAAAGTCTGCAGCAGGGCGTTGAACGAGGCGTTGGGTCCGTGAGCGTGCGCCAGCATCTCGTGGGACTCGGCTTCGAGCAACTGGTTGGCGTAGATGCCAATCGACGCGGTCGCGGTGGATGACTGCAGGGCCGACGCGTCGGTCTGCATGGCCACCAGCGTGGCCGCTTCGCCCTCCACCCAGAGATTGAACGCCACCGGCTTACCCTTCTCGACGGCGCTCAGCACGTTCACGTCCGAGCCCACGTCAGAAGTGAGATAGAAGATGTTACCCACGAGTCCCGACAGGGTCACCGACGAGGTGGTGGTGAAGTACTCGTGATACGAGGACGTCAACATGCGCACGTCAGTAACGAACAGGCTGATTCCGGGTCCGTACTTCTTCTGCACCTTCGCCGTCGACGCGGCGGTCCCCTGGGCCGTCAGCTGAGACATCGCCGACTTCGCCTTCGTGAGCAACGCGGCACGGTCCTTCTTGCACGTGGCGGTGCCACAGAGAAAGAAAGTACGCACACTCGTGAGGTACTGGTCGGTGTTCTTCAGGATGCTCGGCACGATGGCCGGGGAAGTCGCCGCACCCGCGCTCGGCGCCACCACCACGGGGATGGCGCAGGTGACGACGAGGCAGCTGAGGGCCGCGATTCGACGCAATGAATGGGACATTTTGGAGAACTCCTCGTTTCATACACCCTAGCGAAACGCCCCCTCGCCACTTCCTCTGACACATTGCAATTGCGTTGATTTAGTAGCAGCGAACATCAACGTTCGTTAAGAATTGCCCGAGTGAGGCGACCGCGACCGCGGCCTAGTGTGGTGCGATGATCCGGCCAGGAACGAGTGGACGTCGTCGCTGCTCGCGCAGCGCCGTCGCCCTGGCATTCACGGCGCTCGCCCTCGCCGTGAATGTCCCCGCGTCATCGGCGTCATCGTCGTCACTGCCCCAGAGCGCCGAGCCACCGATGGGAGCGGCGCTCACTTCGCGCATGTCGACTCTCTTTCACGACATCGCCCTCAACTCGCTGCCCCGGGGCGAGAAGCTCTTCCTCCCGGAGTCGGCGTACGTGACCATGAAGACCGGTCAGATTCCCAACCCCGCGTCGGACTACGTCACCCGCCTGATCGGCTTCTACCGGCTCGACCTCACGGCGTATCGCTCGTATCTCCTTTCGCGCGGACCAGCCACGTTCCTCGGCATCAATGTCAATCGCGCTGACGCGGCGTGGATTCGCCCGGGGTGGTGCGAGAACACGATCGGCTACTGGCACGTGCCTGGAGTGCGCCTGGTCTATCGCCAGCGCGGCGTGGTGCGCTCGGTCGCCGTCGCGTCGCTCATCTCGTGGCACGGCGTCTGGTACGTGGTGCACCTGGGCCCCAACCCGCGCCCGCGCAACGTCGGTACCGTCGACCTGCCGTCGTTGGGCCGCGGCGTCGCCGGACCCGCGGGCGGTTGTTAGGCGCCCACGGGGATCGTCACGTGACCGGTGGTGCCAATCAACGCCGCACTGGTTCCAAAGTCCTGCGTCGAGAGCTGGTTCATGAATCCCCACGCCGCGTGCGACGGATCCACCACGGCCTGGCCGCCCGACCCGAGGGTGATGGGCGTGAGCGACGCGGCGCCAATGACGCCGCGGGCGTTCATCGTGACGTGAAGAATGGCCGATAGCGACAGGTCCCCCACGGTGGCGAATGCCTCGTAATTGGTGAAGTCGCCCAGGCTGTAGGCAATGAGGCGACCCTTGTACCACTCCATTCCGCGCAGGACGTGCGGGCCACTGGCAATCACCAAGTTCGCACCGTCGTCGATGGCGGCGTGAGCAAAGGCGTAGGGATTACCCCGGTTCTCGCCGAAATAGGTCTCGGTGGCGCGCGTGACGTGGTCGGCCGTGGTGCCCTCGGCCCCGGCGTGCATGTAGACCACGACCACCTGCGCTTCGCGCCGGGCTTGGGCGATCAACTGGGCGGCCTGGCTGAACTCGAGCAGGTTGTTGGTTAAGGAATAGGGCGCGAAGTCCACGAAGGCCACCGACACGCCGTGGGTGTGCACGATGCCAATTTGGCCCGGTAACCCCGCCTGGACGAGGCCCGCCGCCTTCAGGGCCGCCGACGTCTCGGCCTCGCCAGCGGCGCCAAAGTCGTAGGAGTGATTGTTGGCGCTGTTCAACACGGTGAACCCCGTGGCGCGGTAGACCTGCGCAAATGACGGCGGCACCCGAAAGGCGTAACACTCGGTGGAAGTGGGACCGCACTTCGACGTCGTCGCGTTAGTCATCGTCCCTTCGAGGTTGCCGAAGACAATGTCGGCGGCCAAGGCGGACTTGACCGGGGCGAAGTACGCCGTCGGATTGGCGGGCAACGACGGCGTCGCGCCGAGGTCGGTGTCCCCGGCTGCGGACAAAGTGAAGCTCGGGTCGGGAGCCTGGGTCGTCGTGGTCGTCGCCGGCACGGTCGTCGTGGTGGTGCTAGTGGTCGTGGTGGACGTGGGACGAGTCGCCACGTAGGCGCCTCCCCCGCCCCCGACGACTACCACGACCAGCGACGCAGTGATCCACCAGCGTCGTGAGGAGTGAGTCGAGGGCTGGGCGTGGCGACCTACCACGGCTGGGCTTCACCCGGGCCGCGCGACAAGAAGACGGCGAAGAAATCCTTCGTGCTCGAGTAGAGGAATCGGTTCGGGATCTGATTCGGGTTGGGCACGTCGAGCGTTGGGTTCTTCGCTGCGGGTCCGGCGTAAGTAACGAAGATCGGCCACTCAGGGTTGATGTCGAGTTGCATCGCGCGCACGCAGTGCAGCTGGACCATGATGCTCGCCATCGACGCCGCGGTTTGCGCGGGGGCCGCCGCGTAGATCAAGTTACCGTTCCTGTCGATACCCAATGCGGTGCGCCAGACGGCGGGCGCGCCCTGCAGGGTGAGGCCCCAGGCGTAGTTGTTCGCGGTGGCGGGAGTCGGGGCCGAATTGTTCACCAGCAGGGGCAGGTTCTGACGCGCCATGAGCACCGTTGGTCCCGGGTTCGGTCCGCCGGTCCACTGCGTGATACCCACCGTGCCATTGGTGTAGCGCACCACGGTGGCGAGCCCCTTGATGAGCGGAAAATACAAGGTGTGGTGGGTGTAGAAGCCCGCGGCGCCATCCTTCTCATAAAAGCCCGAGTTGAAGGTCGCGAGCAGACTCGACAAGCCGGTCGCGGGAACCGCCTCAGGACCGCGCGATAGGTTCGTCACCCCGGGTCCTTCGTAACCCGGGTACAGACCGAGCACCGTGGCCGCGGTGCGGATCCACCCCGCGTACGCGACGACGCCGGCGCCTTGACCCTGCGGATGAAGATTGAGTAGCGCCACCACTGGACCGTGCCCGGCCCACGTGTCGCGCACCGACCACTTCACGCACGTCGCGGTGGCCGTCTGGGAGCCCGTCGCGATCACACTCTGGCACACGGGTGCGGGCACCGACACGGCACGGCTGTTCTGCGACGACGAGGCGGAACTCTTCGTGGTCGCCGCGCTCGATGTGGCAATAGCCACGAGTGAGCCCGCGCCCACGAGCGCCGCCAACGCAGTGGCGCCAACGCGCCCGCGACGAGCCGACGCGCGAGACAAGTTGTGGGGTAGCCGGGAACGGCCGACATCGGATCTCATGACACCTCTTCTTTGCCACGTTAACGGTTGACCCGAACTCACTCGGTTCAAGATCTGGCGAGAGCCCTTCAACCGCGAAGTGACGGTGGTCCGACGGAACTCTCCATTGTGGCGGGCATCGCTGCAATGAGCGCCCACGCGCTCACGAGAGTCGCGGCCAAAGCCGCCGCCGCGACCAGTCGCCACGCCCACGTCACCCCGAGACGCTCGCCGAAGATCCAGGCCCCCAGCAGTACGCTCACGATCGGATCGACGATGACGATGGCGGTCTGTGACGACCGCAGCGGACCTACGTGCAGGGCCGTCTGTTCGCAGACCAGGCCCGCGACCCCGCAGACGATGAAGGCGAAAAAGGGCCAGCGCGTGAGCAACCCCGCGTACCCCGAACGCGAGATGACGTCGGTGCACTCCTTGATGTACGCCGCTTCGAGCGCCCACAACAGCGCGGTGGCGATGCCGAAGAACGCGGCGCGGCGCCCGGGCGTTCCCTTAAGACCGGCCATCACCAGAACCGCGACGGCACCGACGCACCACGCCCCGGGCGCGAACCACCGCAGCACGTGTGCGGGCGGCCCGCTCGAGCGAGTGGTGGCGACGAGGAAGATGGCCAGGGACACGACCGTCACCAGTGACGCCGTCCACGCGCGCGTGCGGACCGCCTGGTGCAGCCAAACCCGGCGAAGTACCAGTGCCAGCACGAGTTCAAAGACCAGCAATGGCTGGACGAGGGACATCGCCGCGAAGTGCAGCGCCAGTGACTGAAAGAGCAGCGAGCCGCCCATGGCGATCCAACCGACCAGCCAGAGGGGGTGACGCAACAAGAAGTAGATGAATCTCCAGCCTCGTTCGTGATGGGTGGACGAGGTGCTGGCGATGTGCTGAGCCGTGACGCCGATCCCGTTGGCGAGGGCGGTGAGCAGCGCGCACGTAATGGCAATCGCGTCATGCAACGCCACGCTTCGGGTCATGGTGTCAGGCTACGTCGCGCGCCTGACCGGCCACCACGTGGTCCTACACTTCTTGTGGTGCCGCTCATTCATCACATCACCCTCACCGTCTCGAATGCCGATTCATCCGCGCGCTGGTACCAACAACTCCTCGGCGAGGCCCAGGTCGTCGAACGATCAATGCCCGGATGGCGACGGGTCCGGATGAATTGGCCTGATGGGCTCACCATCGGCGTGACTCAATTCGATGGCGCACCATCCCCCGAGCCGTTTCATCACTTGCGGGTGGGACTCGATCACTTAGGGCTCGCCTGCCACACGGAAATGGAAGTGCGCGAGTGGGCAGCGTCGATGACTCGCCTCGGATTCGACCACGGACCGGTCGAGGAGGCCCCCTACGGCTGGGCGGTGACCGCGCGCGACCCCGACAATATTCCAGTCGAGTTCTTCTGCCCCGCGATGTCGCCTTGACGCGCTCGCGTCTCCGGCACCTGCTGGGCGGGCGATTTCACTCGGCGTCGTGAAGGGCAATGGCAATGCGCGCGGCCGCCCAGAACAACGACTCCCTGATGGAACTAGCCCGGTTCCAATGGCGATTGTCCCACTCATCGCCAGCGACCATGTCGCCGGCGTACAGCACGTGGGCGAGGCGAAAGTCGCGGTACTGGGCCAGCGCCATCAACGCTGACGCCTCCATATCGACCATGTGGCAACCCTCGGTGATGCGCCGCTGAATCCGCGAGCGAGTCTCGCGAAACATGGTGTCGGTCGTCCACGCCCGGCCCGTGAAGTGCATGAGGCCCACGTCATCGAGAACCCGATGCGCGACGTCAACGCCAAGAGGCTGCGCAAGAATCGTTCGCGACGGACGCACGTAGTGAGAGCTCGTCCCTTCATCGCGGATCGCGCTCTCGACCACCATCACGTGACCCAGGTCGTAGTCCGGGTCCAACGCCCCCGCCCCACCGCAGGCGACGAACGTCGTGATCCCCAGGGCGGCGGCTTCTTCGGTGAATCCAACAGCCAATGGCGAACCGACGCCCGGGTGCAGCACGCTCACGGTCCGGCCGTCAATCTCGACCTCGTAGATGTGGTTCGACCCGATTTCGCTGCGTAGGGTGTATCGCGGAATGAGGACGCCGCGTTGCGCGAGGCTCGCCAACAAGTCGTTAAAGAAACACAGCACGGCCACCGGAGCGATCGACTGAGGTTCGTGCAACAATCGGGCCTCGATGACCCCGGGTTCCGCTAGGTCGTCTTCCCAGAGTGGTGGGTCACCCAGCGGACGCATGAGGGAAGGCTATCTGGATGAGAGTGGAATCCACCGCCGTCGACATTGATCCGGCGCCGAAGACGGAGCCAGTCGGGCAGTTACAGGGCGTTGGCATTTTCAACTTCGACGGCGACAATGTTGCCCGCCGGATCGAAGCCGAGGACTTGTCCGTAGAAGGAGAGTTCTGCCTCCGCGGTACGCATGATGTTCTTGGCTTGGCGAAAACCGTGCTGCTCCCCCTCGTAGGCGAGGTAGGCGAACGGGAGGCCCTTGCCCCGTAACGCCTCCACCATCTGCTCGGCCTGATTCGGTGGCACGACCGCGTCGTCGAGGCCTTGGAAAATAATCATGGGCGTGGCCAGTAACTCGGTATGGAAGGCCGGAGAGCGCTCCTCGAAGAGAGCCCGGGCGGCGGGCCAAGGTCCGATCAGACCGTCGAGGTATCGAGACTCAAACTTATGGGTGTCCTTCGCCAAAGCCGAGAGGTCACCGACGCCGAAGTAACTCGCCCCCGCGCGGAAAATACTGCGGAAGGTCAGTGCGCACAATGTCGTGTACCCACCGGCACTACCCCCGTGAATCAGCAAGGCATTGGGGTCCGCCCGTCCCGTGTTGACGAGGTACTTGGCGGCGTTCACGCAGTCGTCGAGATCAATGATGCCCCACGAACCCTTCAATCGTTCACGGTACGCCCGGCCGTACCCCGTGCTTCCGCCGTAGTTAACGTCCGCCACGGCAAAACCGCGACTAGTCCAATACTGAATCGAGTAGCGCAATGCCGCATCACTACTCGAGGTCGGGCCACCATGGCTGGCCACAATAAGTGGCGGGGCCTCGCCGTCGGGGCCTTCGAATTCGCGATTCGTCGGCGGATAGTACAACGCGTGGGCACTGAGGCCATTTTCGGTAGGGAACTCAATTGATTCGGGCACCGAAAGATAGTCCGCGTCCACGGAATTGATGAAGCTCGCCTTCACCACCTCCGTTCGACCCGTGGCCAGATTGACCTCCACAATCGCCGGTGGCTTGACGGCCGACGCAACCAGCGCGACCACTCGCTCTCCGTCGGTGGCCAACTCCCAGACGATGGACCATTCAATCGGTACTTCTCGCATGCCGGCCGCGTCGAGCACGCCGAGCCGCGCTCCGTCGGGTTCACTCCACGTCGCGACCAGCGAGCCATCACTTAGCGCACCGAAGTTCGACGAACCCAAAAGCCACGCGGGCCGAGCGAATTCAGCGTCGCGCGGGTAGAGCGCAATCGGTCCCGCGGTCGTCGCTCGGTAGAGGTTCCACCAACCGGTGCGGTCCGACACGAAGATCAGCGATCCGCTCGCGTCGTAATCGGGCTGCACCACTGACTCCCCCGCATTGGCGACGACGACTCGAATTGAGCTGACGGCGCCGTCCCTCTCGAGGTCGGCCTCGTATAGCAACGTGTCGTCCCACGGCATGTTCGGGTGATTCCAGGCCACCCAGGCGATCTTCGAACCATCGGGAGAGACCCTGGGCGACGCGAAAAAGTCGTGACCAGAGGCGAGAACTCGGGGTTCCGCCGAGCCATCGGTCGCGATCATGACCAGGTCGTTGATCACTTCGTCGTCGTGTCGTTCTCGCACGCAGGCGAGAAATTTCCCGTCGGGCGTCACGCAGCCGTCGGCGTATCTCCACCCACGAAGATTCGGCGGCTCTGCGGTGAGTGCGACGGGCTCGCTATTCGGGTTCACCCGGTATACGCGTTGATCGGCGAAGTTGGAAAAGAAGACCGTCCCTCGATGCACGGCGTAGGACCGTCCGCCGTATTCGTGCACCAGCGTCCTCGCCGAGAAGTTGGCGCCGAAGACATCGGCAACCGCGCCGTCGGCTCCTCGGCGCACCAGGACCTCTCGTCCACCCTCGTGCGGGCGAGCTTCAACCCAATAGGTACTGCCCGCTTCGATCAAAGGGAACGAGAGCCCCACGACGTCGCCGACCAGTAGTTCACTCGAAATGGGCGACAACCAGGATCCATAAGGTGCTCGGTTGACGGCCATCGGACAAATCTAACTGGTGATCACAGCGGGATCCGCAACTTCCATCACACTCGCTGCGACGTCTGCACTGCCCGTCAATAACAAAGCCGATGCTCGCATTTCGAACCCGCCCGCTGCGGATTCCCGGAGCACTGTGCCGGTATTATCTGACGATGACGACAGAAGGCTTCCTTCCCTTCCTGGGCCACGAGACCTGGTTTGAAGTGACGGGCCAACTTGATTCGCAGCGCACGCCCGTCGTAGCGTTGCACGGTGGTCCGGGCGTGGCACACAACTATCTGGAGCCGATGAAGGGTCTCAGCGCCGATGGCTGGCCCGTCGTGTTGTACGACCAATTGGGATGTGGCAAGTCGACGCACCTTCGCGATGCTCCAAGTGACTTCTGGACTGTTGAACTCTTCTTGGACGAGCTCGACGCGCTGCTCAACCATCTCGGCATCTCTTCCAACTATCATCTCTTCGGTCAATCCTGGGGTGGCATGTTGGCTGCCGAGCACGCAGTACGTCGACCGACGGGATTGCGGTCGTTGATTCTGTCGAATTCCCTAGCGTCGTCCGCATTATGGGCGCAGGGGGCAACTCGATTGCGCGCTCAGCTACCCGCAGAGACTCTGCACGTCTTGGAGCACCACGAGGCTGCGGGGACGCTGGAGGAACCCGACTACGTGGTGGCGGTGGAGGAGTATTACTCTCGCCACGTCTGCCGTGTATCGATGCCGGACTACGTGCAAGCCTCGTTCGCTCAGTTGGCCGAGGACCCCACGGTGTACGGCACCATGTGGGGACCCAACGAATTCGCACCCGTGGGTTCGCTAAGCAACTGGACCGTCGTGGACAGGCTGAGTGCCATCAACGTGCCCACTTTGGTGATAACTGGAGAATTCGACGAGGCGACGTCGGAGTGCCAGGTGCCGTTCGTCGAAAATATCGCCGACGTACAACAGGTCGTCGTGCATGGTGGGTCGCACCTCTCAATGGTGGAGGAGCCCGAGTTCTACTTCAGCACCGTGCGCAAGTTTCTTTCAGGGATGAATTCGTGACGAAGAGTACGTCGGCACGGCCGATGATTTCCTCGGCGACTCGGTGCGGCGAGCAACCGTAGTCCACTATCAATAGGTCGTCTCGATCGCGACCTTGGAAGTGCCCCCGGCAGGATTCGAACCTGCGCTCACGGTTTAGGAAACCGATGCTCTATCCCCTGAGCTACGAGGGCATTACTGGGCTTTCGAGCCCTAATCTGGTGTCATGCTGCTTCCAGCACAACCTCAGCACAACTTTTGGAGAAATACTCCTCACTACGCTCGACCACTCCCCACCATTCAAGCACGTAAGGGCTTCGCGACGAATATCTCATTCATTGGCCTCATCTCATTTCTCAAGATCTGGAAAGTGCCATCTGTAACCCATGGAAATCAAGCCTCAGATTCTTCCGTGGACAGGTTGAGTAATTACCTCATAGTGAAAACTTCGTTGACCGGCCCTACCGCCGCCAACAGTTGGGAAGTCGATAGGCCATTCAGATCTGTCAATCCCGACCACCCAGCGGTCGTGAATCATTTTCGTTTTTCGAATTCTCTACCGGTAGATAAGACAGTTCAATGAGTACACGTCTCATCAAGATCACAATCTCGAAGCCCACAGAGTTCCCCGGTAGAAAACTCCCTTACGCCGTGCGGTGGAGGTTAAACGGACGCGGTTACTGGAGGAGTTTTGCCCGCCTTAGAGGCGCCAACGGTGCCGATGCTTTCTACGCTCTCTTGAAGGTGGCGGCAGTGAACGAACGCCAATGGGATTCAGTAACGGGACTTCCACCTTCGGTGATCATCGTTGACGACGTCAACGTTGCGGATTTCTGCAGGTCGTATATGCAAGATGAGTGGCGGCGGCTGTCTCCCTCTACTCGCAGGAGTTACGTTGAAGCTCTGAGTTCGCTGATCTTACATAGTGCTCGCCCCGGATCATCAGCACCCCGAGAAGAATGGCGAACCGAACTGACCGCGTGGTTGACACCGAATCACGTGATTGTCCCTCCAAGTATGTCGGGCGAGTGGCTGTGGTCAGAAGATCTCTTATCCCGAAATCTCCAGTCGTGGTTGAAAAAGAACTCACCGTCAGTGGCGGATCTTGGCAAAGAAGCACTCTACGAGGTTGACCGTCGGATGAGGATCAGCCGGGACGGCGTCACTCCGTACGCACCGAATACCCAGAACCGTCTCGTGACGACAGCCAAGACCGCACTTGGTGTGGCGGTTAAGAAGGGCCTGCTTGATTCAGTGCAGTGGCCGCGCCGTGACTCTGGTGCTACCGCCAAAAGTGATCAACGCGTCTCGAATGATTTGGACAATATGGAGGTTCCCAGCGTCGCCCAACTTGCGGCCATCCTTCACGCAATTCCCTCGCATCAACCCGCAAGCAAGCTGTACTTCGCACTTTCAGCAGTGTGTGGCTATGCGGGGCTTCGTCCAGGAGAGGCAATTGCTCTAGAAGTCGAGGATCTTCTGTTACCAGATTCAGGTTGGGGCGCGGTCAACGTCAGCCGAGCGTGGTCTGGCGTTGAAGGAGGAAGGTGGAATAACAACGACGAGGATATTGCTGGGCCGAAGACGCAACGTAGCCACCGAACGGTGCCGATACCTCCTGTATTGGTGGCAATCCTCGCCGAATACTTGGAACAATCAGAGATAAAGACCGGACCACTATTTCTAAGACCCAATGGGTCACGACCAACTCAAAGCAACTGGGTGCGAGCGTTGCGTCGAGCGTGTGGCAAAGCGGGTTGGTCCTCGCCATTGAGTCCCTACGGGTTGCGCCGCACAAACGCATCGCATCTCACACAGGCCATTCCTATCGCCGAAGCCGCTGCGCGCTTAGGACACTCGGTCGAGGTGCTCACAAGGCATTACGTCAAGCGCGTTTCGGGTCAGACTGCGCTTTCGAATCAGATTTTGGACGGTGTCTTTGATCTGCGACCGGATTCAACTTGACATTCCCTCATCCATTTGAAAACAGGCCTAACTTCGCTCGACAATTGATTCGAGTCGCGGACTCTGCGACGATGAGTGTCACCACTGCTCTGAGAGACCTTCTAACCACGTGTTCAAATCCTCATGGCGAATTCTGAGCTGACCATTGGGGAGCTTTGCAAAGACCAAGAGGCCAGACTTACGCCAACCGTCAAGGGTAGATCGGCTGACACCAAGTATCTTCATCGCCTCAAAATAGTTGAGCCACCCGTGTCCAATTACGGTCGTCGCTGA
>PLEI01000015.1:21993-22225 GCA_003136415.1 Acidimicrobiaceae bacterium
TCTTTTGGTGCTTCGGAACCACCAACATCCACAGGAACACTCAGCCCCTTAATTTGTACTTGCGATAATCCGTCACCTTCGAGCGCAGCTGCTTCATAACAGCGCTGCCTATTGCGGTCGTTAACAGAGATGGTGTCTACGGCCAAGTCTTTTTGATCAATCGAGAACTTTGGATCACTCACGACCTCAGCAGAGGATTCTCCGACCTCGAAAGTCTTGAGTACTGCCGTGG
>PLEI01000115.1:0-175 GCA_003136415.1 Acidimicrobiaceae bacterium
ACGTGAGGTCCCGGCTCTCGTCGCACCGCGGCGCTGTCGTGGGAGCCGTCGCCCTCCTCGTCTTCGCCCTCGTGCCACTCGTCGCTCTGCACGTCCCGTGGGTACTGCCGGGCACCGTGGACGTGGTGAACTCGACGGGGACGCTCGAGGTGCTGGCGCTGTGTTTCATGTTCGC
>PLEI01000115.1:208-35630 GCA_003136415.1 Acidimicrobiaceae bacterium
ATCGCCTTCGCCATGGTGACCCTGGCGTTCGCCCAAGCCTTCTACTATCTCATCGAGAACAATCCCCACAACCTGACCGGCGGCGACACGGGACTCGCCCTCTCCGACGCGCGTCTTCCCGCACTGTTCTCGGGGGCGGTGTCGAACACTCGAAATCTGTACTGGATAGCCCTCGTGTTCCTCGTCCTCACGTACGCCGTCGTATGGATGGTCACCGAGTCGGTCACGGGGCACGTTCTGGTGGCCATCAGAGAGAACGAACGACGTCTCGATGTCTTGGGAATTCGCTCGTTTCGCTACAAGTTGATCGCCTTCGTGCTGTCGTCCTTGATCGCGTCGGCGGGAGGAGTGGTCTACGTACTCGTCATCGGCACCGCGGTGCCGAGTGCAGTGGCGTCGACCACCATCACCATTTCGGTGCTCATCATGGTCGTGCTCGGTGGCGCGGGAACCCGTTGGGGTGCGGTAGTGGGAGCAATCGTCTACGTCTACCTGCAACAGATCCTCGCGAAGGTGTCCGCAGAGCCCTCATTCGTGAACCTGCCCGCCGTCTTGCGAGTACCCCTCTCCCAGCCCCAGTTCCTCCTGGGAGCCGTGTTCATTCTTTTCGTCTTGTTCGTCCCCGGAGGTCTCGCGAGCCTTGTCGGACGTCGGCGCACGAAGAGCGAGACGACTCCAGTCACGCCGCGCAAGTTGCACGTGATGTTCTCAGAGTTGTTGAAGAAGTGAGAGGGGTAACAATGATCGTCACGAGCCCAACAGGTGAGCGGGACCTGGTGCCAGATTCGAGCTCGGAATTGGCGGCTGCCGATGGCGTTGCGTGACCGAGTGGCGCTGGTGACCGGTTCTACCAGTGGTATTGGCCTGGGGGTCGCGCGCGCGCTGGCTGGCGAGGGAGCGGACATCATGCTCAACGGCTTTGGCGACGCCGAGGCGATCGAGTCGTTGCGTCTCGCCCTGGCGCAGGAGTTTTCTGTCCGCGTCGAGTTTGACGACGCGGACCTCACCAAGCCCCCACGGGTGAGGGCCCTGGTAGAGAGAACCCAGAATGTTCTGGGAGCGCTGGACATTCTCGTCAACAACGCCGGTATCCAGTACGTCGCACCCATCGAGGACTTCCCGGATGACAAGTGGGACGAGATTATCGCCCTTGATCTCTCGGCGGTGTTTCACGCGATGAAGGCCTCGATACCGGCCATGAAGGCGAAGGGGTGGGGGAGGATTATCAATATCGCCTCCGCTCACGGTCTGGTCGCCAGTGTGAACAAGGTGGCGTACGTGGCGGCGAAGCACGCCGTAGTGGGCACGACGAAGGTCGCCGCCCTCGAACTCGCGAACGATGGCGTCACGGTCAATGCCATTTGCCCTGGTTGGGTGCTAACACCTCTGGTACAGCAGCAGTTGGAGGCCCGAGCTCACGCGTCATCACGCGATGTGACGTATGAGTCCCAGGAGTTGCTACGCGAGAAACAACCCATGCTCGAATTCACGACTCCGGAGGCAGTGGGCGCTCTCGCTGCATTCCTTTGCTCGCCCGCGGCTCAAACAATGACGGGTTCAGCGATCTCCATGGACGGTGGATGGGTGGCTCAGTGAGCCGCCCGCGAACCTTCGCATCTGGCGACACCCATATATATAGGTGTGTCGTATATATAGGTGTGTCGTACACCTTTTCTCGAGTTGGTGATAATCAGCGACGCTTCGGAGCTCACTTGAGGGCATGATCAGGTATTTTTCGCAAGTGGAGCGATTCGGCATTGGCGGGAAACCCGGCCATTTAGGGCCTACTGCAGGAATTCCTCGTAGCCCGGAGTAGTGAGAAAGGCCTGAAATTCTTCCCCGAGAGCGACTTGCTCGAAGAGTTTCACGGCGTCCTCGAATCGGTCACCCGGGAATCGATCCATCTGGTCCATCACGCTCGCGATGATCGACGAGACGTAGTCCTCGCTAATGCGATCACCCTCAATCGTCATGGTACCCGCGTGAATCCATTGCCATATCTGGGACCGCGAGATCTCGGCAGTGGCCGCGTCCTCCATCAGATTGTCAATGGCTGCTGCACCGACGCCGCGAAGCCAGCTCTCGATGTAGCGGATTCCCACCGACACGTTGGTCCGGACCCCGGACGCCGAGACGTAGGAGCCCTCAATGGCCAGGTTCGTCAAGTCGTGGGCCGTCGGGGCAGGCGAATTCGTCACGCGATCAATCTGATTGGGACGAGTCCCCAGCACCGCGTCGAATTCTGCGAAGGCAATGGGTACGAGGTCGGGATGGGCCACCCACGTTCCGTCAAAGCCCTCGGTCGACTCGCGATGCTTATCGGAGCGAACCTGTTCGATCGCTCGTGACGTGACGTCGGGGTCGCGTCGGTTGGGGATGAAGGCGCTCATTCCGCCAATGGCGTGGGCCCCTCGACGGTGGCACGTGTCGACGAGGAGGGCGGTGTAGGCCTGCATGAACGGGACCGTCATCGTGATCTGGGACCGGTCGGGAAGGACGAACGCCTCTCCTTGGTCACGGAAGGCCTTGATGATCGAGAAGATGTAATCCCAACGTCCGGCGTTGAGCCCCGCGCAGTGGTCGCGAAGCTCGAACAGGATCTCCTCCATCTCGAACGCCGCCGGGATCGTCTCGATGAGGACCGTTGCCCGGATGGAGCCGTGGGGAATCCCGATGTAGTTCTCCGCAAACGAGAAGACCTCGTCCCACAGGCGCGCCTCGAGGTGGCTCTCGGTCTTGGCCAGGTAGAAATACGGTCCTCGACCTCGCTCGATCAACTCCTTCGCGTTGTGAAAGAAGTAGAGGCCGAAGTCCACGAGCGAACCCGACATCGGAACCGAAGCACCGGAGTCGTCGCTGGGCCGAAGGTGGGACTCGACGAGGTGCCAACCTCGTGGTCGCACCACGATGGTGGGTGTCTCCCCACCGACTTCGTAAACGCGTCCGTCCGGCGCCACGAAGTCGATCTGTCCGCGGATGGCGTCGAACAGTGAGAGTTGACCACCGATGACGTTGGCCCACGTCGGACTCGTGGCGTCCTCTTGATCGGCCAGCCATACGCGAGCACCCGAATTCAGTGCATTGACAGTCATCTTGCGATCGGTCGGGCCCGTGATCTCCACGCGACGGTCCTCGAGTCCCGGTCCCGCTCCGGCGACCCGCCAGTTCGGGTCTTGGCGTATCAGGCGAGTCTCGGGCAAGTAGTCGAACCGGCCACCTTTCTTGATCTGATGCCGACGATGCACCCGTTGGGCGAGGGCGTCGCGACGGTCGGCCTCAAAGCACAAGTGGAGTTGTCGAAGGAATTCGAGTGCCTCGTCGCTGAGGATCTCGTCGAAGCGTTCGTCCATTGCGCCGGAGATGAGAATCTGGGAGGCAGTGTCAAGATCCGCATTCATCTTTGGAACTGTTCTTCTTCGGTGGAACCCACGAGAGCGAGGGTCGCGCTGGTGGGATTGAGCGCCGTCGACACCCGGTCGAAGTAGCCGGTTCCCACCTCGCGCTGGTGCTTCGTCGCGGTGTAGCCGTTGGCTTCGGAGGCGAATTCGGCCTCCTGCAGCTCCACGTACGCGCTCATGGCACGGTCCTTGTACCCCTGGGCGAGTGTGAACATTGAGTGGTTGAGCGAGTGGAACCCCGCCAACGTGATGAACTGGAACGCGTACCCCATCGCGGCCAGCTCCCTCTGGAAGCTCGCGATTTGGGCGTCGTCGAGGTGGCGCTTCCAGTTGAAACTCGGCGAGCAGTTGTACGCCAGCATCTTGTCCGGGAACTCCGCCTTGAATCTCTCGGCGAACACCCTCGCGAGTTTGAGGTCGGGTTCTCCCGTTTCGACCCACAAGAGGTCGGCGTAGGGGGCGTAGGCCAGGCCTCGCGAGAGGGCGGCCTCGATTCCGCTCTTGACTTCGTAGAATCCCTCCGACGTCCGACTCCCGGTCAGGAACTGGCGATCGCGTTCGTCAACGTCACTGGTCAAGAGATTCGCGGCCAGGGAATCCGTGCGGGCGATGACGAGGGTCGCGACGTTCGCCACGTCAGCGGCGAGTCGAGCCGCATTCAAGGTGCGCACGTGCTGGCCCGTGGGAACGAGCACTTTGCCGCCCATGTGCCCACACTTCTTTTCACTGGCGAGCTGATCCTCCCAGTGCACCCCCGCGGCGCCGGCGTCGATCATCGACAGCATCAACTCGAAAGCGTTGAGCGGTCCGCCGAAGCCCGCTTCCGCGTCGGCGACGATGGGCACGAGCCAGTCCCTCTCCGTGTTGCCATCGATGAACTCAATCTGGCTCGCTCGCAGCAGCGCGTTGTTGATTCGCCTCACCACGGCGGGAACCGAGTTCGCGGGGTAGAGACTCTGGTCGGGGTAGGTCTGTCCGCTCAAGTTTGCGTCAGCCGCCACCTGCCAACCCGAGAGGTAGATCGCCTCGAGTCCCGCTCTCACCTGGGCGACCGCCTGATTGCCGGTGAGCGCTCCTAGGGCGGCGACCCACTGGGTGGGGTCGGACCGGCTCTCTTGAATCAGCTGCCACAGTCGCTGCGCACCACGTTGGGCCAGGGTCCTCTCCTCGCGCACGGGTCCCCGCAGGGCGATGACGTCCTTCGCCCGGTAATCGCGTCGGACACCCTCCCAGCGAGGATCGTTGGTCCAATCGAATTCGAGTTCGTCCTCGGTTTGGGTCTGGTCTCCCGGTTGAAAACCCATGGGCAACTTTTCCATTGTCACTCCTTTGTGCACGTGTTGGTCGGGTCAACCTAACAGGGACGATGCCGAAATAGTGAAAAAATCGGCATAAAATCCGGCAAATTAGGACGACTCTTTCTGTATGGAGAAATATCGCTATTATTTCTCTATGTCGCAGGTCCCACAGTCAGAGTCCAACGAAGACGCGTCGATGGCGTTCGCCATCGGGCGCCGCATCCGAGAACGGCGGGTGGCCCAAGGTCTCACCGTCACTGACCTGGCGCTGCGACTGGGACGAGCGCCCTCACAGGTATCTCTCATCGAGAATGGTCGCAAGGAACTCAAACTGAGCGAGCTTCGACAAATCGCGTCGGCGCTGGCGACGACGGTCGAGACCTTAATGAACGCGGAACCGCCCAATCGACGCGCTGCCCTCGAGATCGCACTCGACCGAGCGCAACGAGGGGCCGTCTTCTCTTCGCTGAACATCCCCAGTCTGGCGATTCGAAAGTCGTTGAGCGATGACGCCATGGCGACGATATTGGCTCTGCACGACGAGATCCAAAGACTTCACCACGAGCGCGCCGCGACTCCCGAGATCGCCCGACGCGCCAATACTGCTCTTCGCTTGGATCAGAGGAGCCGCAACAATTACTTTGCTCATCTCGAGGACATCGCTAAAGATCTTCTCCGGCTCGTCGACCATCACGGGGGCCCGCTCTCTCAAAGGAGTGCCAGCGAGTTGGCGAAGCACCTCGGCTTCTCGCTTCACTACGTCGAGGATTTCCCGAAGTCGACTCGCAGCATCACGGATCATCGAAACGGAAGGATCTATCTTCCCGTGAATCTCCGAGGGATCGACCCTCGTTCCGCGCTCCTGCAGGCCCTCGCACTGCACGTGCTCGAGATGAAGGAACCCAAGGATTACGAGGAACTCCTCCGTCAGCGAGTGGAGACCAACTATCTGGCGGCGGCTCTTCTAATTCCAGAAGATAGCGCCGTCGAGTTCCTCAGTGCCGCCAAGGCTGCCCGGGAGCTGTCAGTGGAGGATCTCCGCGACACCTTCGCTATTCCCTACGAGACCGCGGCGCACCGTTTCACCAACCTCGCGACGCATCACCTGGACATCCCGGTGCACTTCTTGAAGGTTCACGACAGCGGGGTCATTTCCAAAGCGTACGAAAACGACAATGTCGTCTTTCCCACCGATGCCCTGGGTTCAGTCGAGGGACAGATCGTCTGTCGGTGGTGGGCGGCACGTCAGGTGTTCTCCATTGAGGACCAACTGACTCCCTACCATCAGTATTCCGACAAGCCCGCCGGGACGTATTGGTGCACTTCCAGCATCCAGATCACACCCTCGGGAGTGTTCTCGGTCAGCCTGGGCACGACGTTCGAGGACGCCCGGTGGTTCCGCGGTCGCGATACCAAGAAGCGATTCAAATCGACGTGCCCCGACGAGAAGTGTTGTCGTCGGCCATCAGCTTCCCTCGCGAGTCGTTGGGATGGAATGGCCTTGCCCAGCGCACAACTCAACTCCTCACTGCTCGCGGCGATTCCGACGGGTGCGTTCACCGGCGTCGATCGTGTGGGCGTCTACGATTTTCTGGAAAGCCATAGTCCGATTACCGAAAGCTGATTCCTCTGCTCTCTCATCGGGGTTGCTGGGGCGGGCGGTCAGTGGTGCCGGAAGTGCCACTACGACCAAGGCACCATGGGAGGAATCATCGTCGAGAAGTGCGTATGAATGATTGGACAATTCAGTCAGAAGACCACTGGTCGGAGTCTTCTCCGTCTACGGTGCCCTCTCGTGAGAGTCCGGGCGACCGAGAGACGGAATCCACCTCATCATTTGATCCGAATCGCATCCGGCAAGGGGTCATATACAGACTCGGTGTGCTCGAATGGCGAAATAGAAAGATGTGGGACAATTAACTAAGGAAGTGTCAACGTGAGCGATTTGTTTGACCTCGAGCGTTTTGTCCGGGCCCAGGACGCCCGCGACGACTACGCGACAGCCCGTGCCGAGATCGCCCAGGGTCAGAAACGCTCGCACTGGATCTGGTACGTGTTCCCCCAAATAGCCGGTCTCGGCTACAGCGACGTGTCACGTCTCTACGCGATTGCGAACCTTGGCGAGGCACGCGCCTTCCTCGAGCACCCAGTACTCGGGAGGCGACTCCGCGAGATCACGGCGCTGGCTAACCAGCATGCGCCGAAGAGCGCCCGAGACATCTTCTTCGACGATGAGGTTAAGTTCCATTCGTGCGTGACGTTGTTCTCGCTGTCCGCACCCGATGATCCGGTCTTTCGCGAGGCGTTGGACCTCTTCTTCGACGGCGAGCTCGACGAGCGGACAGTGGCGATCCTGTCCGCACAAGACGGCGTGTCTCAAGGTCATTAACACTGACACGACGATTCTCTGGTGCGTTTGCGAATTCAAGGAGTGTGCGCACAATCTCTGTGAGTCACCGACCCTGGGCTGATGAATCGTTAGTCCAGCGAACTCGTCAGCGATGCGGTTCAATCCTGAAACGACTTGAGTGAAGGGAAGTCACCTGGGAACAGAGACGGTCCAACGCTTCACGAAGATACTTGACAACGTGTACCCTGACAAGTAGGTTGTCCGACATCAGACAATCGCGGTCGGATCCCCGCCACCGCTCTATCTTGAGGAGGCAGTCAGTGTCACACCTTTCTTGGCAAAAACTCGGCGTGGTGGCAAGCAGTTTGGTGGCCATCGCGTCGACGACTCTTGTGGCGACCTCGGGTTCGTCACTTGCAGGGGCATCGACATCGTCGAGTCTCACGTGGGGCATTACGTCTAATGACCCGTCACTCGACCCTGGTTTGGTCTATGCCATTGATCCCAACATCATCACGGCGTCGATGTGCAACTCGCTTCTCCAATTCGGACCTCAGGGCCAGTTGGAGCCGGAGTTGGCGTCGTCATGGAAGCAGACAAGTCCCACCACGTACGTGTACAACCTCGTGCACAACGCCAAGTTCTGGGACGGGCACTCCGTGACCGCCGACGACGTCGCCTTCTCGGTGAATCGCATCGCGAGTGCGAAACTGGCGAGTCCCCTCCTGTCCCTCTTTCAGACCGGCAACCTGAAGAAGGCGGTCGTCTCGGGCAAGTGGCAGGTGACCATTGATCTCAACGCGGCCAACCCGATCGCGCAGGACCTTCCCGCCACTCCGGTCGGCCAGGTCGTCGAACAGAGCGTGGTCAAGAAGTACGGCTCGGCGTTCGGCTCCACCCCCAGTAAGGTCATGTGCAGTGGCCCCTTCCGTCCGGTGCGTTACGTTAGCGGCTCGGTGACCGTGCTTGACGCCGTCCCGCACTACTGGGACGCAGCCGCCGCACCCAAGATCAAGAGCATCACCTTCCAACAGGTCAACGACGCCGAGGCCCTGATCGCCGGACTGCGCAGTGGATCGATCAACGGGACCTACGACCTGCCGGCGCGCGACGCGTCGACGTTGGCGTCCGACTCGAGTCTCAAGGTCAAGATGGTTCCCTACGGTGGCGACATCAACTACATCAGCCCCAACGTGGAGAAGGGTCCCTTTGCGAACCCCCTGGTACGCAGGGCGTTCAACTTGGCGGTGCCGCGCAACGCCCTGGCGTCCGCAGTGGACGGCTCGAACGGTAGACCGCTGAAGGGTATCGAGACTCCCGCACTCTTCACCCAGAACAAGTCGCTCTACATGGCTGCCTACAATGCGCTGCCCAACCCGGTCACTGCGAACGTCGCCGCGGCCAAGAAGCTGATCACCCAGGCCCACGCCAAGGGTGAGACCGTGACCATCGCGGTGGAGACCTCATTGACCTCGGACACGGTGTCGGCGGCCCTGCAGCAGATCGGCCAGTCAATCGGCCTGAACGTGAAGATCGACAAGCTGACCCCGTCGGCATTCGGTAACGTCAGTTACAGCGCCACCTGCCCACGTTCGGACAACGCGTTGCTGAACTGGTGGAACCCCGACTTCCCGGCTCCGTCGGCGGAGATCGTGCCGCCATTGGCCAGCAACTTCTCGAACGTCTCGTGCTACTTCTCCAAGACCTTCAACGCGCTGCGTACCAAGTGGGCGGCTACCGCCAACGGATCGGTTGCCCAGGCCAACGCGACCATCGCGATGATGAAGCAGTTGACCAAGGATGACGTGTACATCCCGCTGTACTCGGACCCGCTGGTGATGGTCGAGCCGTCGAACCTCGCGGGATACACCCAGACCCAGGTGTTCGTCTACCAGGACTTCCCCGACCAGGTGCATTTCACCTCATAGGATCTCTGCGCGTGGGCAGTCACCACCTGACAACGCGTATCAATCGAAAGGTTTATGCCAGATGACAGTTCTAGTTACCGGCGCCGCCACGGGCATCGGCGCGGCCATCGCTACCGCATTCGCGCGAGCGGGGCACTCGGTGGCCGTCACCGACTTAGACGGTGACGGCGCCGAGCGTTTGGCCCAGATGATCGAGGGTGCCGCGTCGTTCGCGATGGATGTCCGAAGTCGTTCGTCTATCGAGTCGACCTGTCGCGCCGCGGTCGCGGCGCTGGGGCCACTCGAGGTCTGGGTGTCGAGCGCCGGGGTGTCATCGATGGCCCGCTTCGTTGACCTGACCGACGAGGAGATCGACCTCAATCTTGATGTCAATACCCGTGGCACCTTGATCTGTGGGCAGGTCGCCGCACGCCAGTTCATCGAGCAGGGACGCGGAGGCTGCATCATCAACGTCGCATCGATGGCGGGCAAGCGGGGTGGCGTACCGCTGTTGGCCCACTACGTAGCGTCGAAGTTCGCGGTCGTCGGGCTGACTCAAGCGATGGCCTGTGAATTGGCGCCCTACGACATCCGGGTGAACAGTGTCTGTCCGGGATATGTTCGCACGGGTATGCAGGACCGCGAAATTGTGTGGGAGGCCGAGTTGAAGGGAATCTCAACTGACGACGTCGTCGATTTCTACGTGGCGGACACACCACTTCGACGCCTGCAGACTCCCGAGGACGTCGCGTCGATGGCGCTGTTCTTGGCGAGTGACTCGGCGGCGTCCATTACTGGAGAGAGCGTCGCCATCAATGGCGGCAGCTTCATGGACTGACGATGGCAAGGAAGAGTTCCCCCGACGACACCGACGGCGTGATCCGCGACCGGTCTACCGCGCTCGATCACTTGGGCACCTCAGGCGCTGTGTTGCGGCGAAAGGCACTGCCTCGACAAGTTCGTGACTCTATCGCCGCACTCGTTGCCGCGGAGATGCGACCCGGTGATCCGCTGCCGACCGAAATGGCGGTCGCTGAACGTCTCATGGTGAGCCGCTCGACGGTGCGCGAGGCCATGAAGTTGCTGGAGCAGGAGGGCCTCGTCGAGACCCGCCGCGGCATGGGACGATTCGCCTCGGCGTTGTCCGGGTTGCGTCCCGAGCGACCGATGACGAAGTTCGAAAGCATTACCAAGATGATGGCTGAACTCGGCCACGAGTCTACGACGAAAGTCGTCCGTGTCGTCACTCGCGAGAGTACGCCCAGCGAACAGGTGGCCTTCGACGTGGGGCCGGGCTTTGAGGTGATCGAGACGCGCCGATTGCGTGAGCATGAGGGACGCCCGTGCATCTATTCGGTGAACGTTCTCGATCCTCGGACCCTGACCAACAGCGTCGACGACATCGACTGGAGTGACTCGGTAGTGTTGATTCTCGAGCGTATGGGCCATGAGATCGTTGCGTCGTCGGCGCACATTTCGGTGGCCTCGGAACCTTTGGACGAAGATGCGGTGCCGCAGATCGGTAGTGACGCCGGACCGTGGTTGATGGTCAACGAGCAGTGCGTGACGCGACTGGGACACTGTGTGCTCATCTCGCGTGATTACCACCTCGGGAGCATGTTCAGCTTCAGTGTGGTTCGACGCCGAGAAGAAGACTACGGTCTCCCCGGACCGGCATGACCGGATCGGACTAGTTCGTGCGAGCGGCAGTATTCCAAGGAGTGGGAAACATCGAGGTCCTCGAAGTCGGCGATCCCATATGTGGCGAGGGCGACGTGGTCATTGCCGTGGCCACCTGCGGCGTGTGCGGAACCGATCGCTCGATCTTTCGAGGGGAATACGAGGTGTCGACTCCCCTGATCCTGGGACACGAGTATTCGGGCACCGTGGTGGACGTCGGTAGTTCGGTCAGCCGCTTTGCGGTGGGCGATCGCGTGGTCGTCGATCCCAACGTAGTGGACGACATGTGTTTCTTCTGCCGGCGAGGCGAGAACCATCTTTGCAGTGGATTGTCGCCACTCGGCGTGGGACGTTCGGGAGGATTCGCCGAATTCTCCGTCGTACCCGAGCGATACCTGTATCACATCCCCGCGGGCGTGTCGCTCCAAGAGGCCTCGCTCATTGAGCCATTGGCGTGCTGTGTCAGGGGCATCGATCAGGCGAGAGTCACGACCGGCGACGTGGTTGTCGTTTCGGGTGCCGGACCCATTGGTTGTCTCTTGATCCAATTGACGCGCATGGCTGGAGCGGCGCTCATCATCTCGGTCGAACCTTCGGCGTCGCGACACGAGTTCGCTCGTCGTGCCGGTGCCGACGTAGTCTGCGACCCCTCCGAGGTGTCGCAGGTGGTCAAGCTACATCGTGGGTCGGTGGGCGCTGACGTGGTCATCGAGGCGTCGGGTTCACTGACCGCAGCGCAGTCCTCCCTCGACCTCGTTCGACGCGGCGGCACCGTCCTCTTATTCGCGGTCTACCCCCAGGGTCGGACCGTTGCCGTGAGCCCCTTTCGGATCAACGAGGACGAGCTGCGCGTGGTGGGATCGCTCAACAACCCGAGTACCCATTCACGGGCACTGGACCTCGTCGCCTCGGGCCGAGTGACGTTGGAGGGTATGGTCAGCCATCGCCTTGCCCTCGAGGACATCGATTTGGCGATGAACCTCGACAACTTCTCCCAACCCAGCAAGGTCGTGATCGACCTCCAGGCAAGTTGAGGCGGCCGTGATGACCGCGAACGGACGACGATTGGATGCTTAGATACATCGTCTCTCGCATCGCGATGCAGTTCGCCGTTCTGATCGCCTCGACCATCATCATCTTCTTCTTGTTGCACCTGGCGCCGGGCAACCCGGCCACCCTCCTCAATGGCGGCCACCCGCCGTCTCCGGCCACGCTCAAGTACTTCAACCAACTCTATGGTTTCGACCGGCCCCTGCCAGTGCAATACCTGATCTGGCTGCGCCACGTCCTCGAGGGCAACCTCGGGACCTCGGTGGCCACGCGAACCTCGGTAGCCTCGGTGATCGTTCCGCGAATCGGTCTCACACTCTTTCTCACGATCTACGCGGTGGCGATCATGGTCGTGATCGGCGTACCCCTCGGCATCGTGAGTGCGGTCTTTCGCAGTGGCCCTTCGGACTTCCTGGCCAGTGTGGGCACCCTTACTTTCACCGCGATTCCGACGTACGTTACCGGCGTGGTGATGGCCGTGGTCTTCGGCGTCGAACTCCAGTGGTTCCCGGCCCTGGGCGGCGGTGACACCGGGTCGTTCCTCACCCGACTGGACCACCTGACCCTGCCGGCGGTTGCCCTGGGTCTTTCCTCCATGGCTCTGGCGAGTCGCATCACGCGTTCAGCGGTCATCGGCGAACTGGAGAAGCCCCACATCACGGGGGCCCGGGCCCGCGGGTTCTCGGGTCCCCGGGTGGTCGCCAAGCACGCGGTGCGTGGCTCGCTGGTGCCGGTGGTCACGATCGTCGGAGCCCAAGTCGGGTACCTCCTCGGAGGTGCAGTGGTCATTGAATACGCCTTCGGGCTCAACGGGTTGGGGTCGCTGCTGGTGTCCTCGGTGCAGGGCAAGGACTACGCCGTGGTTCAGGCCATCGCTCTGTTCATTACCGCGGAGTTCCTCTTGATCAGTCTCCTCGTCGACCTGCTCTACGGTCTCATCGACCCGCGAGTGCGTCTTGTCGGGAGGACGGCGTGAGCTCGGCCGCCAGTGACGTTCTGGCCTTTGAGCGCGACACGTCGTCACGGGCAGCCGGGGGTCGCTTCGAGGGACTGTTCCAAAAGATCGTGGTCGTCACCAGCGCCGTGATCCTCCTGGTGATCGTGTGTTGTGCCCTGTTCGCTCCTTGGCTGGCTCCTCATAGCCCCAACACCATCCATCTGTTCAATCCCTATTCGCCCCCAAGTCGCGGTTTCCCCTTCGGTCAAGACAGTGCCGGGCGCGACATCCTCTCGCGACTTATCTACGGTGCGCGACTTTCGCTGTTGGGTCCGTCGATCGTCGTTGGCATCGCCTTCGCCGTCGGGGTGCCGCTGGGATTCCTGGCGGCGTATCGAGGGGGCTTCACCGACGGTCTGATCTCGCGGGTCTTCGACGTGGTGTTCGCCTTTCCACCCTTGCTCTTGGCCGTCGTCATCGTGGCCACCTTCGGCGCCAGCTTCAACACCGCGGTGTTCGCGGTCGCCATTACGTATATCCCTCTGATGGGTCGCGTCGTACGGTCCGCGGCGCTCGTGGAACGTTCCAAGACCTACGTGGAGGAGTGTCGGTTGCAGGGATACGGCGCGTGGCGGATCCTCTTCGTGCACATGATGCCCAACATCGGTCGGGTACTGATCGGCCAGACAACGCTCTACTTCGCATACGGTCTCCTCGACTTGTCCGCACTCTCGTTCCTCGGCCTCGGGGCCCAGCCCCCCCAGATCGACTGGGGCGGGATGCTGGAGAACGCCAATCAGGGGGTCTTTCAGTCGGCGACGGGTGTCGTGTTCCCCGCTGTGGCGATTGTGTTGCTGGTGGTGTCTCTGAATTTCATCGCCGACTGGGCCCTCGACTACGAGAGTCGAAAAGCGGGCCAGTTATGACGACGCACGCCATCAATTCTTCTCCGGGCGGGGCCCGCACAGGGAAGTCATTGAGCCTGCAGGACGTGACGACATATCTGCGCGTGGGTAAGGAACTCAAGCCGGTGATCCTGCGCGTCGACCTGCGCATCGAGCCCGGTGAGATCGTTGGACTGGTTGGCGAGTCGGGTAGCGGCAAATCGATGACCGCTCGGACGATCGCCGGAGTCTTGCCCCGAGGTGCGGTCGCCGAAGGGCAACTGCTCCTCGATGGCGAGAACTTGTTCGAGATGTCCCGCCGTGCCCGCCGTGAGGTGCAGGCCAAGGAGATCGGCTTCATCTTCCAGGACCCGCGCGCCTACATCGATCCGCTATGGCGAGTCGGCGACCACATGACCGAGGCGATGCGCGTCCACCTCGGCCTTTCGCGGTCCGAGTCGCGGGCCCGAGCCATTGAACTCCTCGACGCGGTGGGGATCGACCAGCCCGAGCGTCGCATGCACCAGTTCCCCGACGAGCTCTCGGGCGGGATGCTGCAGCGGGTGATGATCGCTGGCGCTCTCTCCGTCGGTCCCTCGGTACTTTTGGCCGACGAAGCCACTACGGCCGTCGACGTCACGACGCAAGCCGAGATCGTCAAACTGCTCGGGCGTCTCAGCGCCGAACGCGGCCTGTCGGTGCTCTTCATCACCCACGACCTGGCGCTCGCCGACATCGTCTGTTCTCGCGTCTGCGTCATGTACGCGGGCCGGATCGTGGAGGTGCGTGAAGGGCGTCAGATCTTCGACGACCCAATCCACCCTTACACCATCGACCTGCTCGCCGCACGGCCTACCATCGAGCACCGCGTCGCGCGCCTGCCGGTGATCAAGGGCGTGCCCACGAGCGCAATGGACGCGCCACCGGGATGTCCCTTCCACCCCCGGTGCCGCTTCGCGCTCGACGAATGTAGCGAGGGGGTCCCGGCGATGGTACCGGTGCGCGGCGGGATGGCTCGTTGTTTTCGCGCGCACGAGGACCTGTCGACGATGTCAGGTCAGGAGCCGGCGCCGAGCCCTACGAGTGGTGGTCGAGATGCTGCTCAAGGTTGAGGGACTCAGCAAGGACTTCCGACTTCGGTCGGGATTGCTGGGTCGCTCGTCGCGACTGCACGCGGTTAAGGACGTCTCCTTCTCGATCCCGGCGTCGGGTTCGCTGGCCATCGTGGGAGAGACTGGCTCGGGCAAGACAACCGTGGCGCGCATCATCGTCGGTCTGGAATCGGCGACCACCGGAGTGGTGCAGGCCGACGGCGCGGCGCTCAGCCCCTCGCCTGGACCCGACGAGCGCCGCCACCGGGCTCGGATGATGCAGATGGTCTTTCAGAACCCCGTGCTCTCACTGGACCCCCACCAAGCGATCGGCAAGGCGATCCATGAGGTGGTCGCCTTCCATCGACTCCGTCCGCCGGATCAGTGCGACGAGCGGGTCCACGAGCTCCTCGCGGCGGTGGGGCTCGACGTCAAGTTGGGTGCCAGTCGGCCGCAGAACCTGTCGGGCGGTCAGTGCCAGCGTGCCGCCATCGCCCGGGCCCTGGCTGCGGAGCCCGAACTGCTCGTCCTTGACGAGCCTGTCTCGGCCCTCGACGTCTCGACGCAGGCCCAGATTCTCAATCTGCTGGCGGACCTCAAGGAGGCCCTGGGAATCAGTTTGTTGACGATCTCTCACGACCTCGCCCTCGTGCGACAGCTGGCCGACGACGTGGTGGTCATGTGCAAGGGCGAGATGGTGGAGTCCGGAACCGTTGACGATGTCCTGTCCAACCCCCAGCACTCCTACACCCGACGTCTGGTCGCGGCGGTCCCCGAGATCATGAGCCACTCGCTTCCCGTAACGAGTCCCGCAGACTTCGGTGGCCATGATATCCCCGGCGATTTAGGAGGGTCTTAATGGGAGCCTTCGTTCTGACGTTTGATTTCTCGGGAGTGGTGTTTTCGATCAAGTTGTGGAACGGTGACGCAAGCCAGCTCACCATAATGAAAGGAAATGTACGATGCTGAATTTCGATGAGGAGCGTTTCCTATTGAGCCAACGCGGGGCATTGGCCCACGGGTCGGGGCTTCACGACGTGGTGGCCGAGCACGCGGCGAGCGGAGGCGACAGCCTCTTCTTCCTCGGTGCGGGTGGGGCGGGGATACTCATGGACCCCGCCGCCGACCTGTTGACGCGCGAATCATCTCTGGCCACGTACTGTGTGGCGCCCGCGGAGTTGATGGCCCTGGGTTCGATCCACTTGAGCTCACGCTCACTCGTCGTGATCCCCTCGAGGTCGGGTGACACCGTCGAGGCGCTCGACGTCGTGGACTACAGCCACCGGGTGGGTTCCAAGGTGATTGCCCTGACGGGGACCGCCGGTTCCCCCTTGGCCAGCAAAGCCGACGTCAACTTCACCAACCTGGTGGCCGACGACAACTCCTCGGAGTCGTTCTACCTCCAGTCGCTCCTCATCGCCCTGTCGGCGATGGACGTCCGCGGCGAGATCGGTGACTACGAAGCCGTGGTCGCCGAGTTGCAGGGCCTGCCCGAGTTCCTGCTCGAGGGGAAGAGGGGCTTCGAGGCGAGGGCGCCCGAGGTCGCTGCGGCCATTGCCGACTCTGCGTATCACCTCATCATCGGAGCCGGCTCCACGTGGCCCGAGGCCTTTTACTACGGCATGTGCATCCTCGAGGAGATGCAGTGGATCCGCACCCGACCGGTGCACGCCGCCCACTTCTTCCACGGACCCCTCGAACTCGTAGAGGAGGGGGTCAGTTGTCTGCTCTTCAAGGGCGAGGACGGTTCCGCGCCGCTCACCGACCGTGTCGAGCAGTTCGTCACCGAGTACGGCGGTCGACTGACAATCCTCGACACGGCGGATATCGCACCGGGCATGTCCGAGCGGACGCGGTCGCTGATCTCGCCCATCATCCTGGCCACCGTGCTCGAGCGCGTCAGCGCGCATCTCGAGGTGATCAGGAACCACCCCCTCACCACCCGCCGCTACTACCGGCGAGTGAGCTACTGAGGCGTGGCGCCGTCGCACTTCACCAGAGTTCCGTCGAGTCCCCGGTCGGGCGGCGACGTCTGCATCATCGGCAACCTCACCGTCGACGTGATCATGCGTGGGATCGAGGAAATGCCGAGCTGGGGTCAAGAGGCCTTATCGAGCACGCGAAGCGAGTCGGTGGCGGGCCAAGCGGGGGGCATGGCCTTCGCGTGCGTCGCACTGGGTGTACACACTGACGTCGTCGCCGACATCGGTGACGACGACACAGGCGCGCGCATCCGTCGCGAGCTCGACGCCGCAGGCGTGGGGGTGGACGCGGTCAGCGTCGTCCCCGGCGGAACCACTCCCTTGACCGTGGCCGTTGTTCGTGGCGACGGTGAACGGGCGTTCATCTCGGACCTCGGGAAGCTGCGAACCGTCGACGTCGCCGCGGTGGTNNCAACGCCCTCACGTCTTAGAGGCCTCGGTGGTCGCGATGGTGGGATCCTCCAACTTGCCGGGTATCGATCTAAAGTCCGCGGCAGGTGTGCTCGCCGAAGCCCGGTGCGCGGGGGTTCTCACCGTCTTTGACTCGGGATGGGACGCGGACGGGTGGTCACAGGAGTCGGTCGAGGGGATCCGAGCGGTTCTCGCCGAGACCGATGTGTATCTGCCGAACCTCGATGAGGCTCGGGCCCTCACGGGTCGTTCGCAGGTGGGTGAGGTATTGGAGGGTCTCGCGTCACTCGGTGCGGGGGTGGTGATTGTGAAGGGCGGCGAGATCGGCAGTTACGCGGCCGTCGACGGTCGGGTCGTCCTCGTCGAAGCTATCTCCACCGAGGTGGACAATGCCGTAGGCGCGGGAGATGTCTACAATGCCGGCGTCATAGCCGGCTACCTCCGGGGGCGAGACGTCCTGACGAGCATGTCTCTGGGCACGGCCGCCGCCTCGCTGTACGTGTCGCGTCGCCGTGATCGATTTCCCTCATTCGACGAGGTTGACGCGCTGGCCCAACAGGTGATTATTTCAACGGTCGAAGTTCAGTCATGAGATTTCCTGCGCGGCGACACAACTTGAGATGGAGAATGGCGACAGCGGCTGCGGGTGCCGCTGCATGACGTCATTCACATCCCCAAGTGCGTTGAGTTCGTCGACGTCGCTGTGCGGTGCAGAAGTTGTCAAGATGGAAGACTGCGCGGGGTTCGCGCGGACCTTGGTTCAACGAAGAGAGAGATGAATGAGTACTACGGACCAATTCGGCCGGGAATTTGACGAGCGCCCATGGGGAAGTTTCACGGTTCTTGACGACCACGAGAGCGACCACAAGGTCAAGCGCCTGGTCGTGACACCCGGCAAGCGCTTGAGCTACCAGGTCCACGCCAAGCGCGCGGAGCACTGGTACATCGTGTCGGGAATCGCCACCGTGACGTTGGACGGGGTGGTGTTCGACCGTTCTCCCGGCGAGACGGTGGACATCCCCATCGGCACGGCGCACCGTTGTGAGAACAAGGGCCGGGAGCGGGTCGTCTTCATCGAGGTACAGACGGGAACGTACTTCGGGGAGGACGACATCGTTCGCCTGGAGGACGACTTCGGCCGCTAACCCTTTTTGAGTTGGGCTTGGACAAAGCTGCCTGTTCAATTAGAAAGAATGCATCGCGCACCGCCTCGTGCAACTCCACACCGATCGGTGATCTCGAATTCGGATGGCAGTTCACTGTCAAGATTGAGCCACTTGAATTCGATGAATTCCTCTAGTTAGACGCGAAGCTGTGCCGAGGTTGATCGATTGTCGAGGACTAGTTTGTTCAACGTCATGATGATCTAGGACGTGCCCAGCCGGCGGCAGTGTCAATCTCTATGCTCGGGACCTCGTGGCATCGATTCACTGCAGGAGTCTTGAACTCAGAGTCCGTGTGGTTGCTTTATTCGAGCGGTGATTCCAGTGGTTGTTGATGTCGCGCTGCAACGAAGGCGACGGATATCAGGCCTACTACTCCTCCAAGGCTCTCGACAAGTGTGAGTGGTTGACCGAGAACCACCAGTGCAGTTATGGCTGCGACCACCGGACTGAGACAAGTTATCGCCGATGAAACTGATGCGTCCACGTAATGATGGGCCCAGTTCATCGCCAAATCGCCGCCACCGGGTATCACAGCAATCAGGGCTATCCAGAACCAATCGGAAGTCTTGACATGTCCGAGTGATCCGCCTGACGCAATCGCGGCGGGTGTGATGAATACCGCTGCCCAGAGTGTGGCGCTGAAGGTGTACCTGATGGTGTCCAGGTTTTGACGGGTCCGCTTGGAAACTAGCCAAAAGGCCGACCAGCAAAGCAATGAACCCACTGCGAGAAGGTCGCCGGAGAACTGTCGATGCGTTTTCACTCCGGGCCCCAGCACGGCGGCAATTATTCCGAGCATCGCCAATGCGATCCACATGACATCAGTGCGTTCCATTCGTTCATGGAAGAGTTGGCGCGCGCAAATCAATATCAGAGCGGGTTGGATGGCACCGATCACAGAAACGTCGACGATACTTGTGTATTTAACCGAACTGAAATACATCGCCATGTCCGCGGAAAGAAGAAGGCCTCCGAGCCACGAACATCGAAGAGCAGCCCAGTTGATTCGTTTGCCTGAAGTAAACGAGAGCAAGCCAAGAAGTGCCACTCCCATCCACAAACGCAAGAACGTCAGTTCAATTCCAGAGATCGATGTGAGAACGGCAAGCACTCCTCCGATGCCCCAAAGCGCAGCAGCTAGTCCCGCGGCACCCATTCCAATTTGACGCGTTCTGGAAGAGATGAATCGATTGAGAGATCCTGCCCCACGGTTCACGTCAGATTCCTATTCTTCGAGTGCCGATGAAGTCGTCCTGGTATCGACGCACAACATCTTATTTGGCGATGATCCGTAAATATGCTGAATGATTAGATCTCTTTGGCTCTTTGGCTGTTTAGCTCTCCGGAACCTTCGACCAATCAGTTCAATCGTGTTCAGTGTTCCGACGACATTTCATTTCAGTCGAGCACACTTGCGATAAGCGACGGAATACCCAACGATGTACTCACCCATCTGGAACGCCGCGTTGAACCAAATATGAGTCGTGGTCGCGTAAGGGGACCAGTGGGCCAAGCTCGCAACGACAAAGTAGATGGCGTAGAGAGCCAGCAACACTCCCAGGAACCACAAGGTGAAGATGCGACCATTTCCCTTTGCGGTCGTCCCGTTCGTCTAGATCTGACGAAGAGTCACCGGCGGCGTGGAGCCCCTGAAGGCAGACGGAGTCGGCTGCAAGTACACGCTCACTAGGCAAAACACCAACACGGCGGTGAATGCGGGTATGAGAATGCGAAGGTCGATGCGTATCCCTACGAACCCAAAGAGCGGGTACGCGCCGACACCATAGGTGAGGGCAGCCAGCAGGCTGATGCTCGATGTCGTGGCATCGCGCTTGGAAAGGGCCCGGTCGAACCGGCGCGAGATCTCGAACGGGTCACTCGTCAAGTTGGGATGGGCGCCAACGAAGGCAACTACCTTGGGTCGCACCCAGGCGACGTAGTAAATCGCGAAGGCGAAACCACCAACGAGGCCGAGGAAGGTGAAAACTGCGATGCACGTCGTCAGGGCGCTCTTCGAGAGCCCGCCTGACGGGTACGCCTCAGCGGGTTTGGAGTTCGCATCAACAGCAGCCCAAATTGTGAATGCCAGACACCCGAGGTAGGCCGAGAAGGGCAGGAATGCGATTGGTCCCTGAAGATCAGCAAGCATCAGCACTCCGTGTCTCCGACGTTTCGCACAATCTGAAAAGCCTTCCTCATTGTCAACCTAGCGCGGCCCGTGCATCGGGCCACCCCGTCGAGACTGAAAGGAGAGTGCAGGACGAACGTCAAAATTCATCGCGATGTTCTTCGGCGATAACGATAAGACCGCGCGCGTGAGATGCGACCGCATAAGCGAGGCCACGAGTTAGATGATCGTGGTCTGAGGACATGTATTGATTTTCAATCACATACTTAGTTGATTCGGTGCCGTCAGCGAGAATGTCAATTCGTCGTTTCCCTGCAGTTGAAACCTCGGTCTTCCCAATAGGGTCGAGGGCGATCCCAATTGCATTGCTGATTCTGAGATCCATCGACAATTCCCTTCACAATCCGTTGACGAAGACGTCTTGCAAGAGTGTCAAGACCGGGAGCGAAATTGCTGTGGGTTTACTCCTCTTCTTTGTCGTCATCTCTCTGATCGTCAGTACAATCAGCGCACTCGCCTTCATGACTTCGGCCAAGTACGCGGTGACCGATCGTCGGGTGATGGCGAAATACGGGCTCATCAAACGCAGCAGCGTCGACGTGATCCTCGCCAAGATCTCGGGCGTCAGGGTCAACCAAGGACTCTTAGGTCGCCTCTTCGACTTCGGGAACGTCTGGGTTCAGTCGAGTGGGGCGAATCGCCGCGTACTCTTCATCCAGAGTGCTAAGAAGTTCCGGGCGGCGATCTTGACGCAACTCGAGGAATCTCGACTTCTCAAAGGCACTGTTGCCTACACACTCGAAGTCACCCAGGCTTCTCCAGGGCCGAACCGCCCACCGGCCAGCCCGGTCAAACCGACATCGGCCCCTCCCCTACCGCCGGGCACGCCGGCGCAATGGCACAAGGACCCCTTCGATGAGAGCGTGATGAGGTACTGGGACGGGGATCGTTGGACCGATCACACCGCTCCTGCATCGTAGTGCGCGGCACTTATTGCTTGGCTGACCGTTTGGCTGAAGCGAAGACGACTGCAAGAGGCCGCCTGATATGGAAACGCGGTGAGCGCCGATGACATGCCGAGGGCGGGGGAGTTGAGCACCGCAGCGAACTCTGAGCGCGCCAAGCAAGGGGTCGTTGGAATGACGAATATTCCAAATTCCGGGTGATTTTCGCAGAAGGCAATTCGCCCGGCGTGCCGACGAGACGCTCGTCACACGAGACGACTCTCTCGAGGCCATCTCCAATTCCACTGGGCTGTCGCGAGCGGTGACACCGACCCGGCTGGACACGTCCGTCCTGTGGGAGCGGCCGCCACCCGAGTGCTCGAAGGGGAACTCAATATCGCGGGAATTCGGAGCGAATCGACTGATTCCACTCTTAGTTGTCAATCATGCCCGCACTGCGAAGGTGCCGTCGAACGACGCGAACGACATCGTCAAAGCGCGGCGGATTAATTACATGCTCTCTCATCTCTGCTTCCCAACGCGACTTGTAACGATTGAGACGGTCCTCGAACCGTGCTTCGAATGAGGCGGGGTTGATGTTCTTCGCTTCCGCCTTTCGTTCGAAGAGCGGTCGAACCTCCGTGAGGTCGACGTCCAAGTCCTCCACGAGGCGCAAGATGTCGTAGAGGTCGCGGCACTGCACGCGCTGAATTATGCATCGCAGTTTCTCCGCCGCGATTTCGGAGGCAGGGTAGACGTCGAATGGTGCAAGGGCCGGAAGGTCTGGCCACAGCCCAGCGAGCATCGTGCGCTGCTCAATGCTGTCGACAACTTCGGAATCCGAGACGTCGAACTTGATCCGTCGCGGCGTGCCGGCGCGAAGTGGTCCCACGTACAGAATCGAAGGGGTATCTCCCTCGGTCAGTTCCAGTGAGGGAAGTTCGGCGTGCTCGCGCGCGGCCGCCAGGACTGGAACCATAGCGACCATCGCGTCCCCGACGCTTCCGTCGATCATGGTGAAGTCCAGGTCAGGAATATCGGTAATTGCCGATGTGCACCAGCCGGAGCGCCGTGCCGCCTTTGAATACCATGCGTTCTCCGTTTGAGGGTTGCAGCAGGTGGAGCTGAGCGACGATGTGAGCAAGAACGTAATCGCGCTCGACAACCGCGGCGTCCACGCCATCTTGGTCCGCACGATGCGTGATGGCGTGTCGAGTGAGCATACTCAGTTCCCCACGACTGCTCGGAGCTCGTCGACGGTCGTATTCCAAATCACGCGGTACCTGGTGTCGGTCCACGCATCGCGGTCATCTCGCGGGTCAAGACAGATCATCGGCTGTCGGGCAGTAACGGTAGGTTCCAACGCAAGCGGTAGATCCAGGGCGTGCGCCAGAGATGCGAGGCGCCGTGCCGCGGCTTGACCTCGTCCGCCGAATACCCTAGCTAGTTGCGTGATCCGTGTGGGATCGATGTCTCGGGAACCGGCGGCCAAGGCTTCTGCGAGTAGTTCGACACTGCCGGTCAGGTCCATTCGAAGCGCGCTTTCGAAGAGCGCTCGCTCCAGACTTGAACGCCAGGACGACCCGACAGCATCCGCTCCCAAGTGAATCGTTGCGGGCTGTTCGATCACGGAGTGGAGAGGTCGCCTACTGATGGTCGTGAAACGGACCTGGTGGGTGCATGCGACGTAGATCGTTCGCACTGGGTGGCTGAGTAACCCGAGCTCACTCAGTGCACTTCGGTACGAGATTCGATGGCTTCGTCCCTCGAACGCTGCTCCGACCGCCGCGTTGAGGTCGTCGGTAGCGGCCGACGTGCCGAGCGAGCCAAGTGGACGAATTGCGTAGTGGCCCCGTGTCAAACGGTCGACCAGACCTTTTTCGGCGAGCTGGCGCAGAGCGTTGGCCGTGGCGGGGGTGGACACTCCCAAGGCCAATTGGGCGTCCGCAAACGTGAACTCGTCTCGACCCTCTTCGAGGAAGGTGTTAATCAGTTCCAGCTGGCGATTCATGTTGACCCCCTTGGATAGTAATATAGCAGAAAATCACCTAATTAGTGACTTACAACTATGTCACTATGAATACTGCGAAGATGCCAACTAGCGCGCCGACTAGTGGGCTGTCCAGCCCGTGCGCACGCGCCTTGCTCGAGCGTCGGTGGGAGCACGTTTAGTCGGCAACGTCGTCTTCGGCGTCCCACAGCAGGGATCCCATGGCGAGAGCCGCTTCTTGGCGGTCCGGCTCAAGAAGATGACCGTAGACATCGGAGGTCATGCGAATGGACGAATGACCGAGGACTTGACTGACGACATGGAGCTTGACTCCTTGGGCGAGCATGAGACTGGCCGCAGTGTGTCGCAACTCGTGGGGGTGCCAACGTCCGAGTCCGGCCTCGTCGCAGATATTGCGAAATTCCCGGTAGAAGTTCCTTGGATCGATGGGTGTTCCTCTCGACGTCGTGAAAATGAAGCCCGTGTCGATCCACTGAGTGCCACGTCGCTCACGCTCGCCCCGTTGGACCTCTTCGTGCTTGAGCAGAGAGACCATCATCCTCTCGGGCAGATTGACTGCGCGACGACTTCGAAAGGTCTTGGTATCGGTCGTGACGAGCGCTCGGCCCTCACGCTTTAGTTGACGCGCTACCCGGATGACGCCCGCTTCGCGGTCGAGGTCAGTCCACATCAGACCCAACCCTTCGCCTCGTCGTAGTCCAGTCGACAGCATGAGCGCGAAGAGCGCTTCGTTGCGGTGCCCTTGGAGTGTCTCAAGAAAGTGGCGCGCTTGATCAGGAGAGAGGGTCCGACCCTCGGTGCGCACCGCCTTGGGTGAGCGCGACAAATTGGCGACGTTGCGAAAGAGAAGTCCCCAGCGAATCGCCTGATCTAAACACTGTGCCAAGACGATACGAATACGCCGCACTGTCGAAGAAGCGAGCCCACTGTCGCTTTTGAGTGAGAGAAGTCGGTCGACGTCGTTCACGTTGAGGTCGATGAGCTTCTTGTGACCCAGGGTGGGCAAGATATGGATCCTCGCGATGCTCATATAGTTGCGCAACGTGCTCGCCTCGACTTGGTGTCGCATGACGTCTTCGCACCACCGCTCGAAGAGGGTGGACAAGGTGATGTGGCCGTCTTTGGGGAGGAGCCCATCGTCAAATTGACGTTGGAGGACCTTGAGTTTGGTGGCGACCTTGCTACGGTTATTGGCTGAGACGTACTTGCGAAGAGGCTTGCCATTGGGCCCGTAGCCCATCCGGATTGCTCCGATCCATCGACCGTCAGAGTTCCTTTGGTAGATCGAACCTTCGTGGTTCGCTCGTCGTTTCGCCACCGTGACCCCTCGACTCAACTGCCGCAACATCGGCTGACCCAACGGTCGCATGACGCAAGGAAGTGCAACGTGTGACACACTCGTCGATCTAGGCCATCCGCCCGCGAGAGCGTGAGCATCTTGGGTCGAGGAGAGTCAATCCCAGTAGATCGGCGAGTTGCGAGTCACCAGAGTCGGCGTAGTGACGTCGCTCGACTTCATCGCGCCAGGCAAGGGGTCACCGGTTGGAATCGCAGGCGTTGGTGAACCCATCCACTTGAATTTGTAAAGCTTGCCGATCCCTTTGAATGACGAGGTCATCAATCTCGCCAGAGTTCTATTGAATGCAAGAATGAGTGCGAAGATTGGTGGCAATCAGTACTTTTTCAAATCATCGCGGTGAATAAGCACGATTAGTGAGAACGGAGGACTTGAAGATGTCGATTGCTTCAATATTTGGTGCAACTAGCCGCTATTTGGCGGAATGTATCGAGAAGAAGGAAGTTCCTCTTACAGATATCGAGGTCCTCGTTCACTACGAAGAGACACGCGAGGTGCTAGCGGCGTGTGGAGTAGAGAATTGGTGGAGTCCTGAACAGGATATTGAAAGAGAACTTCAGATTGGCCGTGCATTATTGCTAGAGGGTATTGATGGCGCAGGTTATCAAATGCTCTGGATACAACTTGCCCGAGCTCGCCAAATTGCCTCCATAGAGCAATCCATTTTCTTGATCGAGTGTCTGACGGGTAAGAAACGTAATGCCCAGGAGGATCGTCTTCATGTATTGCTAATGCAACTAAAGAGTCTCGTCTATGAAGTCGAGCGGCCACTAAAGTTTGCGATGTCTTGGGGCCCTCCGTCGAATGACCTAATGGGTGATTTTCTTCGTTGCCTTCGAGAATGGGTCGGGAACTTATATGAAATCATCTTCCTCGTTGAAGATATGAAAAGCGCGTCCGACCCTGATTTGTGACCGACTATTGCTTACTTTGCTTAGATTCACCATTCCGAAGAGAAGCTCAATTTGTCATTTCCTATATGCCAATGACCCCCAGCACCGCAAGCGAGGGGTCGAGTGTTGGCACATCAAACTGTCAATAAGAACGTCAGTGGTCCCGGACTATCTATGTCTCGTTAATGCGATTGTTTAAGCACCGTAATAATGGCGATGGACCTCTGAGCGCCAGTTCTGGAGTACTTCCCGAATCGCTTCCTTCTTCAGATCCCAGTCAGCCAAAGTCGGGATCTCTTGGATGAAAAGTCCACTGGATCCGATGTCGAAGACGCCACCGGAAACGCCCTTGTCTCGAAAAATTAGCAAAGGTAGACCCAATGCCGAAGTTAGTCCCGCCTCAATTTGGCCCCACGGAGTAGTCCAAATTTCTTGTGGGGAACCATGCAGCGCTTCTATTTGCCCATCACGTGAAGTCCTCGTTCCTTCGTGAAGGAAAGTTTCACCGAAACCCAATACCAAGGCGCCAGCGCAATGTCTTGCAAGAACGACGACCTCTCTAAGAGGATTAGTCATTGCGTAGTCAGATCGCCCAATGGTGCGGGGCTCTAAGTTGAAATCATCGAGAAGTTTGTAAATGAGATTACGAACTTCAATCTGCTCATCGCTGAGCCTCGTTCCGACAGAGACAAAGATTGGAATCTTCATGTTCTGACCCTATCGCCAGAAATTGGAGACTGAGGCTGTTAAATGGTGTATCGACAGTTAAGAATACGGAGTCGGCCTTATGGAGTCTGGACGTGGCGAGGAAGATTCCGAAGTAGATCGTACGCCGTTGAAAAACAGCGTCGCAGGCTATGACTATCAGCTATTCCAGACACAGTTGGTTGCAACGCGCCGCTTGCAATGGGATTTGTTGCTTTGGCAGGCGCCCACACTTGCTTTGACAGGCCAAGCGTTCTTGTTCTCAATTGCCCTCGGGGGCGGACGATCTCAGTTCAGCAAAATTGTCGCTGCGTCACTTCTGGTCCTTATCTCGTTGTCCTCGTTGCACACTTTGTCAGGACATCGCCTTTCCGAACTCACCGACTCTCAAATAATCCAGAAATTCGAGGAGGACAATGGACTTCCCCGAATGTTTGGAGTCGCCTGGCGGGATCGACGTAAAGAACTAGTTCTCGCACAACGTCAGTTACCTTGGAGACGGTTCCTAATTGATCGATGTGTCGCACACGTCATGAGGGTGAGATCAATCACTGTGTGGTTTCTGACCATGTCAGCCATGCTTGCTGTGTCCTGTCTGGTTCTGATTGTTGCATGCGTCGCGCCAAGACTTCTTTAGTAAAGAAGCACAACTTTCCCTGGCTTTGGTTCTGCGAATCTATATATCTTCAGAGCTTGCGAGGGGCCTGTCGGCGATATCGCCGACAGGCCGAACATCAGCCAAGGAGCACCAATGAATCTCTTGTGCGCCTGGCAAGGGGTTGGATTGGCCGGACTACTTAGTGCAGGCCACGTTGTCAACCAAACTCGGTGCGACTGAGGAGGTGCGTCTCGAAGCCCGCGGCCATTGAGACAGTTATCTATGTATGTCTTTGAAGATACGTCGCTTAAGCAAGACGCCGAATCAAGAGGCAAATTGGCAACCTTCCTCCTTTCGAAATCCAATTGCTACGTATGCTGAATAGCAAGCAAGTCGATGAGTAGGAGAATGTCTACTTTGAGCGAACCGACCATAGCCTTCGTTGGTGCTGGGATTTCTGTGCCCGCTGGTCTTCCCGACTTCGAACACCTTAGGAAGGAACTCTTTCACGACGTCGTAAGCTGGCGTCTCATTTTCCCGTGGACGCGAAGACACCTTATTACCCGTTTGGAAATGTTGGCCCCCGAATATGCGGTGTCGCTCTTAGATGGCGACGGAGGGAGGCCGCGTCAATACATTTGTGAGCGACTGCAGTGCTCACAGCCTTCTGCGGAGCACGAGATTCTGGCGGTGGCTCTTGGCCGCGGTGCTTGTGTGTACACACCCAATTTCGACACACTAATTGAGAAGGCTGCCGGAACCAATATCGACACTGCAATTCGTCGATCTAATGATGATGATCCCGGCGACGCTCGCTATCTCAAGTTGCACGGATCATGTCCGGACATCATAGTGAGTGCAGAGGAAGTAATGCTTTCGATCACTGGACCATGGGCGGACCGTTTCTTGAACGATTGTCGAGCCGAAGACTCGCATTTGGTCGTCTGGGGATATCGCGGTGCAGATCCAGATCTCGCGCCGCTTGTGCGCGCAGGTGTTGAATTGGCTCACCAGTGCACCTGGATTGCCTTTTCTCAAAGTGATGCGCAGCGCGTCTTCGAAGTCGTGGGTAGCCTGAATAACGTTGAAGTTGTATGCGCAAACTCTGAAACCCTTGAGTCCAGGCGTATTGCTGCTTCAGTGCTTGATCCACTTGCAACTGTGGACATTCACCGCGTTGAACTACCTCGGGAAGAACCTCCGCAATATTCCTACTCTATCCAGAGCAGTGCCACAAGAGCGCAAGCATTGAGCCACCTCGGTGGATCGACGATAGGACGAATCGCGTGGTGGTTCGCTTTGGTTTCGGGCGATCGATCTGCAGTCAAGCAGCTATCTCGTTCGTACTTGTTCGACTTTCGCCTTGTCCAAGCAGTGGCTCTAAGTACGGTCACACCGCTCTTGTCACAGAGACCAAGTCGGAGCCGTTGGAATGTTGTCCTGACGGCGGCGGAAGGTCGAGGGTCAAGAGCAAATGACGACCGGTTGATTCAACTGTTTCAGTCAAACTTTGGTGACGGTATGGAAGGACTTGGTCGAAGCGACACAGAAGTTACTGCAAAGGCTATTTCGATGATGCGGCGGAGAGGTCGTTTGCATGACGCATTGAAAACGTTGGATTCCTTAGAAGATTTGGTAAGAAGTCGTGACGAAGACTTGTCGGCGACGTGGTCGGGTCGACTTATATACGAGCGAGCAATAATCCTCCGAATGATTGGTGAGATCCAATTGGCTCAATCCTTACTAAATAGATTTGACACAGAAAATGTGGCCATTGTTGGTGCCAACTGGTCAATGTGGCTCGAAGACGAGAAATGTGCTCATTCAATTTGGTCTGAAGACGCAATCGAAGCGAAGCGGCATCTAAATCGCGCTCGCGAGTTGGCAAGGGCTTATGGTTCACATCGACTTGCCAGGGTCGATCTAGAGGTTCGAAACTTGCAGATTCAGAATGTTGAGGGCTGCTCATCCCGAAAGGTTTTTGCGGCCGCGAGAAAGCTGGAGGTTCAGGCAGTCCGCCTTGGGGTACTTACTCCGATGCGTCGTGCTTGGATAAACGGAATTAGAGCTGATGCGCTCCGGAGGAATGGTGAGATTACTCTTGCCCCACGATATTACGGTCGCCTCAGGAGGAGTCCTGATCTAATGAATCACCTCGCTGCAACTGTCGGAGAGTTGGCGTGTGGGCTTTCGATTGCTGGTCATTCCGTACCCAATCTCGTGTCTCAAACGGGCCGAACATCGACATCAGCAGTTATTGAGAATCTGGTATCTGGATCAACACCATTGAATCGTGAAGTTGCGCTGTGGATTGAACGACTTGGAAGCAATCATGGCTTTGCATTTATTAGTTGAGGTCTCTGTATCCGATATTCGAAAACAGGCGACAATTTCCAAGATCAAAGACCGAATGTTGATCTGTCATCGGCCAAAGAACAATTAGGAAGCACGATGATTTAATTGATAGTTGTCTGCGGTGAAGCTAACCATGACCTCTAAGGAAGGCGGGCGGTTGATTGGATGAGTCACTTTGATCTTCATTTTCAAAAATAACCCTTTCCGCGCCGGGCAAGGGGTCAAGGGTTTGTCCCCTTCAGCGAGTTGTCTGATGAGTTGCTCAGGGGCTGGATGCTTCTTCTTCATGATGTCCTCTTCGCTCCATTCCGGAGCATCAGGACTCTTGTTAGCGCTGAATGAGTTCAAAGGGGTCCGCGCGGTCGGCTAAATACTGTTTGAGAATACGTGCGCGTGGCAAAAAGTCGCGTCGCTTCCCTATTGCGGTTCGCACCGCTTCGGCCATGTTCATGACCTCGAGCCAGGCGACCAGGCGTACGATTGCGAGGTGCGCGAGGTGCGCGAGGTGAGTGTATTGGAGTTGCGTTCGACGATGTCATCGCCGTTACGTTGATTCTCGCGCCAGCCCGACACGACGAATTTGGTTCGCTAATTCGACACGGGAGACCGCGACTGAACCTCATGAGAATCCGCGCGCAACGAGCCAGGCTTACTTGGTGTCGACACCATCGCTTGGTTCGATTGATCGTCCGTTCAGGACGAGTGTGTCCCGTTCTCCTGTAGCGCGAGCAGCCGCAATGACTTTGATGAGGGCAGCGTGTAGCGACTCGAGTTCGGATAATTCGATGCCCAGTCGAGCAACGACGGCTGGTGGAATATTTAGGGCCTCTTGGCGAAGATCACGACCCCGCTCCGTCAGTTCAATGGTGAGGCGTCTTTCGTCGTCATTACTTCTTGTTCTCGTCACCAGACCCGCTCCAGCGAGTCGCTTGAGCAACGGAGAGAGTGTGGGCGAGTCGAGTCCAAGTAGGTCGCCGATCTCGCGGACCGATAGTGAAGATTGGTCCCACAGGGCCAGCATCACAAGGTACTGAGGATGAGTGAGCCCCATGGGTTCCAACAGGGGTCGATATATCGACAGGACGCTGCGAGAGGCGACCACCAGCGCGAAACATACTTGGCGTTCGAGGGCCAACGGGTCGCGGGACACCGCAACATCATCACGACTCTTCGCTTCGGAACCATGTGAATCTCGAGTCCGAGTCATCGTCTTCCTCTCTGTTTCATTCCTTATTGCCGACAAGGCAAGTGCGTCGCCTCGGAGAATCCTTCAAGGGGTACGAGTAATTCAAGGGAACTCGAAGTAAACAACCGCCGCGAGATTCATCTTTTGAGTGTATCCTATTAGTTAGTGGACGAACTAATCGTGCGTGATGGAACTCCGCAGAGGAGGCCACAGGGGATTCCATTTGACAAGACGCTGTGAACGTTTCAACATGCGAGAGTTTGACCGCGCGTCGCGTGGAACGCATAAATAGAGAGGGGTATCAAATGGCAATCATCTTTCCCATCGTCATGATGTTCTTGTTTTGTGCCATCTATGCCGGTGCGTACATTTGGATGCGCCGACCCAAGTTTGGCGAATCCGAGCACGCTCAGAAAGAAACAATCGTGAGTATGGCAACAGACATCGATCCTAGATTTGACCAAGGATCGAACGTCAAGAGCCCGATGGACTCGAAGAATCTCTAGTCGCACGACCTACAAATTCGACCGAGCCCCGATGCGTGGCGACAGTCCTCATTCCTTCTCTCCGCAGTCGACGGACCCGGATGTATGCGCCCCGGGCAAAGGGTTGATTCGCGACGGGAAAGTTGGACGCTCTTCTCAGAGGATTCAATCTTCAACCATCCCGTCACGATTCGGGATGGTCGAGACTACGAGATCACAAATGTGCCATGTGCGACACCTGAGCGGCAAGTGACCGTGACATTAGCGGTGCCGGCCCCGGTCCTTGAACCGACTTGCCAAGTCCACGTTGCATCACCGCGGGCGTCAGTTGACGTCGTACCGAGGCCTCCCTCTGTGCTCTGTCTTCCGCTTGGCAAGATCACTAGTAAATTGCAGGAGTCGTTGGGCTTACTCGAATGTGCACCGAGCTTCTCGCTACCTCCAGGCGCAACTGAGGCAATCACGGAAGTTATTTTGACGCCGGAAGAGGCCGAGGGAAGTGTAGTGCCTGGTCCAGTCGTCGTGGTCGGCAATGGGGTCGAAGTCTGGCCGTGGGGCCATGACCCCAGATACTTGTGGTACGTCGCAACCCAATCTCTTGAAATCTGCGTTTGGGCAGAATGGACAGCAAGCGCTCCAGAGCACACTAGAGAGTGCAGGCGATTTTCCAGAATGTCCTTGCTGTTTAAGTAACCATGTGGATGGTCATTTAACTCCGGCCAAAGGTTCGCAATGGAGTTGCTTCCTCCGAGTTCGAGAGAGATTAGATGGTCAACCTCGTACTCGTTTGTTGTATGGCGAATGATTCCATATTCTGCGTAAACACGGTTCTTTTCTGACTGTGGTACGTTGCGAACGCTTGTTGCGTAGCCGGATCGGCAAATGGTGGCCGCAGATACATTGAAAGTTGTGCCAGGCGTTACGTGGAGATCATTGAGTGGTTCTCCATGGCTGCTCCGAAAGTGCCCCCCGGCTGCGAACGCGGTGTTTCCCAAGGCGAAGGGCATGACCAAAAGACCAATAACAACCACTGATCCGAAGGACAACGTGCGTTTGTTCATGATTGCAGGGTACTCCTGGCAAAGATCGAAAAATCGAATTGAACTTCAGTGTTAAATCGTTTCTCTCGAAGGTGGATCTGCTGTGAAGAATGACCAGAGAAACGCTGGCCATTATTGAAGTGCGCGATTCCAGAGGCACACCTTGTGATTCTCGTGTGACGATGCGATACTGGACTATCCCGACCAAAGGACACCCGCTAATGGATCTGGGTTTTGTGCGCCCGAAAGTGGTTGCCGCCGCACTTCTGGTTCTTGTCGGTTTTCAAGTCGTAGTCTCATCGGCTGTGGCTGGGACCGTGGTGCATGTTAACTGCCACGCCAGACTTCACCCGCATGTCGACCTCGCCGGCTGCAATCTGAGTGGTCGAAATCTCAATGGCGTGAACCTTTCGGGAGCCGATTTGAAAGGTGCGAATCTCAGTGGAGTGGAACTGGTCCGTGCCAACTTGACAAAGGCAAATTTGATGAACGGGAGCCTCAAGCTGGCAGACCTCTCGAAGACTCGATTGCAAGGTGCAATCCTCTCGGGTTTGACTTCAGGCTCGGTCATCGGGAAGCCGTTCCTCCCCGGGAGTTGGAGATTGATCAATGGCTATTTGGTCGGGCCTCGAGCGAATCTCAACAATGCTGACTTCACGGCAGCCAATTTGGCTCGTGCAGATTTGTTCGATGCTCAACTTGGCAACGCAACTCTGACCGATGTTTCGTCGGGATCGGTATCGGGGAATCCAATCCTTCCGACCAATTGGAAATTGATTGATGGATATCTCGTTGGTCCGGGCGCGAACCTTACGAGCGCCAATCTCAAAAGTGCCAATCTTGCGTTGGTCGACGTCAGCGGGGCCAATTTCACCAAGGCAAATTTGACTTCGTCAAATCTCCCGGGAGCCAACATGTCGAATTCCGTCTTCACGGGGGCCAAGGTTTCCGGAGCTCGGATGAATGGTGGAAACTTAGATGGCGTGACGTCTGGGTTCATTACCGGTCGTCCAATCTTGCCCAAAGGTTGGCTACTCGTGAATGGTTATCTGATCGGAGATGGAGCAGTGCTCACCGACGCGAATCTCACGAATGGAAACTTGAATGACGCTGACTTGACAAATGCAAGTTTGTCAGGAGCGATATTGACCGGTGTCTCTTCGGGAAGGGTTCAAGGACTGTACACAGTGAAACTCCCGAACGATTGGTCCCTCATGGATGGGTACCTGCTTGGGCCGGGCGCTAACTTGACCGGGGCAAATTTGGCGGGCAGCAACAGCGGCGTCTTCGGCGACGATCTAGAGGGTGCGAATCTGGCCCATGCGAACCTTTCGGGAATCAGTTGGTCGGAGATGAATTTGATCGACGCGAACCTGACGGATGCGAACCTTTCAAGCGCCAGCATTGGGATTTCTCAAATGACTGATGTGAATCTGGCAGGGGCCAATCTCACCGGGGCGAGTTTTTCAGAGTCGAATATGTCAACTGCGACTACTAACGTCTCGACGATTTGCCCGAACGGTGCAAGCGGTCCATGTCCAAATCTCTAGCAGCTATTTTTTTGGTATTTTGAAGTTAGTTTGTAGCCATGCGGGGAGTCCCGCAACTGGGACAAAACTGTTGACCGGGGATCAGTCCGACGCCACATTTTCCGCAGGGCGGCAAGGGCGTTGGGGTGGTGACAACCACCACTTGTGGCGTTTTGGACTTCACCGCCATCGCTAAAGCGACAACCCATCCAATAATCGACCACCCGAGCAAGGGGTCAAGTCAAAGTAGTAGGCAGTTCGGTCTCGAAAGCTCATCTGAGAATTGTTTCGGCTTCGACGGTAACTCTCAGGCCTGCCGAGAGAATGAGATCAAATCTTGCGGCCGTTGCACGCGAATGGACTGGAATGAACGGTGGCTTCCCAACCAGCAGTCCTTTCAATATTGCTGCCGTCGGGAGCGCAAACCCACCAACACGGATTGAGTTCAGTCAGGGCTGTCGGGTGTCGCCATTTTCGATGCGCATTTACGCCATGGCTCGAGGGCCTGTTGTAACCACGAGAAGCGGACTCTCTCTTGTTCAAGACGCACCGCGTGGCCGTAGCGGTCTTCTATGAGGTCGTGGTACAGCGCCCCTTCGGCATCGTTAAGGTTGGTCAGCGCCCGGTTGGTGGGGCTGGGCTCGGTGACCCACTGCCGGGGATGGGCGAGAAGTGTGTGATGATCCATCATTATCGAATGGACGGATTCGAATCGCGCCCGTAGTCGGTTCAAGATGTCAAAACCGTGCGTGTCGATGTCACCCCAGTAGACAATCTCGCGGCTATCCATCCAGGGGATGTCTCGCAAGGCAGCGAGGCTGAATCCGGATCCGAAGATGACGACTGAATTCAGCACAGCGGGAAAGGCGAGATAGGTGATCTCGTTCTCGATAACAAAAACGGTGTCGGCGTCGAGCTCGAGAGCGGCAAGCTCCTCAGTGCGCAATGTGATCTCGCTCAGATGCTTCGGGAAGGCCGGTTGCGGGTTGAGTAAGCGGAGCCGCGTATAGGCGGGCTTGGGTCGAAAGCGGAAACGGCGCGCGAAATCGGCGGCGCTGAAGTCGGGGTCAATTCGGTGCTCGGGCAGCACAGTCGTTAAGAGCTCGTCGAGCAACTTGCGATGCCGGTCCACGAATTTGGTGTCAAGTCCCTCGACGTCGATTTGACGCAGGTACAGGGCCTCGGTGTCGTTAGTCGCGATCCAAGTGACCGTGGCCAACAAGTCGCGCCAGATGCCCTGATGCTCCACCGCGCTCAAGGGATGGGTGACTACCCAAGGAACGAGTGAGGGAATCGTAGCATTTGTTTGATTTAGAATCTCATCGAGGGAGCGAACGTCGCGTTGCGTTCCAATCAGCGCACAGAGTTGTGTGAAGCTCTCGATCCGCACTTGTGCGGGCACTGAGTTGGAACCGAGGTTCTTGCTCTTGAGGGTGCGATACGTGACCTCAAAGCGCGCCGCGCCCCCGCCGGTATGGCTGTCGCGTTGGAATACTTCGGCCCAGCGGACCGCGTCATCGAATTGATCGAGCAACTCGCTCGCCGAAGGTGCCTTCACCGGGAGTTCGATAGGTGTCCACGGCACGTTCCTGGCGTAGTCACTCAGGTAACGCCCCGTTGCCCAACGCTTGCGCAAGGTGGCAATCAGGTCATTGACGTTCGTCCAGGAAGTCATGTGCTGGGGTCGTCGGTAACGCCCTCACCCTCAGATGGAACCGGACCCGCGCCATCGGCTACGACGCCGCGCTCGAGTCGACGGCGCCGGTACTCAGTAATCGAAAGGCACTGGAGTCGCGAGTAGTTTCCGTTGGGATTGTCGACAAAGCCAACGGCCGCCACGTGCGGCTCGATCACGTGGATCTTCTGGAGCGGGGTCACGATCAGGAGCTGCAGCCCGAGACGGGTAAAGAGACGCAAGGCATAGCGAGTCGAGACTTCCGAACCACGACTGAACGCCTCATCGATGACGACGAATCGGAAGGCCTTTGATCGTTCAACCCCCCAGTCCAACTTGAACTGGTACGCCAACGATGCGGC
>PLEI01000112.1 GCA_003136415.1 Acidimicrobiaceae bacterium
CAGTTCACGGGGATCCGGCCACGAGAACTCAATCGCTAGAGTGCGCCAGCCAAAGCCGTTTCCCGCCGATATCGTTCGACGGATTGAATCGATGATTCTCAACGATGAGGAGTTGGCCGACGATGTCCGCCTTTTATTGAAGCTGTTTCGGGCCATTGGGCCGCGTGCGAGCGAGGCTCTTCAGCTCCCCCTTGACTGTCTTAGTTATCTTGAAAGTCGGGGCTACGCGCTTGAATACTTCATGACCAAGGTGGACGATTGGCGGCGCATCCCGATCTCCAATTCGCTTGGGAAGGAACTTGCAGTGCAAGCGGAAAACGTTGCATCTATCTACGGGCCTGATTGTCCGTGGCTGTTCCCCTATACGAAGGCCTCGCCACGGGGTAACACTCTCATGAAGGGAATAAGGCCTAAACCAATTTCTTGGTCGTACAGCACATTCACTTCAGCGGTCTGGGAGGCGTATCAGCGCAATGGCATTACCGGATCGAGTATCACAGGTGAAGTCCTCACAGGAGCTCATCTTCACCGTTTTCGGCATACGATCGCGACAGAAATGTTGGCAAATGATTGGGACACCCATGAGGTCAAGCGGTTCCTCGGGCACAAGTCAGCGACGATGGTCGAGGCATATGCGGAGTTGAGCGATGACACGATGTCAAAGAAGTACGAAGAGTTCGTGCGAACTGTCACTAACCCTGAAAAGAATTTGTCCGATGCTGAGATTTCGTCTACTGCTCGAGTCGAGATGCTTCGAGATCAGATGGTTCGAACTTCGCTACCAAATGGGTACTGTAAGTTGCCCGATCGCCTTTCATGTGATGTGGTGCCGAATCCTTGTCTCACTTGCTCGTTCTTTGTCACAACTCCAGTTTTTCTTCCAGTCCATATTCGCCAGCGAAATACCACTGTCCAGCTCCTTGAAGGGGCAAAAGGGGAAGGTCGCGTGCGTGTTGCCGAAGGACTCGAGAAGAAATTGAGCCAACTGGAGCGCATCATCGAAGAGTTGCAGGAAGTCACCCCAGTCACAGTTGAATTACCGAGCAGGGCTTGATGAGCTCTGCCAACCGAGAGGATCGAACAGAGCGACTAAGAGTGGCTGCAGCGTTCAAACATGAGAACGCAGTGGCTAGAGCGAACCGCGCCCTTATGTTGATGCAGAGTCGAGGCGAAGTTGTCAACTTTCGAACAGTCGCGCAGGTTGCTGGAGTATCAAAAGACTTCCTCTACAGTCAACCCGACATTCGATTGAAGATCGAACAACAGCGGTCGTCGAAAGGAACCTCATTGAATGTACCTCCTCGGGAGAAGTTATCCTCAGCAGGCGCCGCCGTTCAGTTGCAGGTGGTCAAGGAAGCGAACTCCAAGTTGCGTGAAGAAGTGGGGAATCTGAGGCAAGAGAACGCCGTTCTGAGAGGCGAACTACTGTCGCTGAGACGGAGGTTGGTTTCCATTAAGGGTCGACACGACGGTTGACCTGGAGTGAGTCACAAATTGAATAGCCCGGGCAATGAGCGGATCTTGACACAGTTGTCGCAAGTGAGGAGTGGGAAATGAGTGAAGCGTCGGACGCTCCAAGCCCGGACCGGTTCGCCTGGGACGACCCCGCTACAAAAAGAGCGGTCCAGGTCTATCGAAGGAATTCTAAGAGAGCGTTCTGGTTGGGACTGCTTATTTTGGCGGTTACGGCTTTCCTTGGCGCCGTCACTCACGTTAAGAATCAGGACCAGTCTGCCACCGTCGTCGCCTGGGCGGTGGGCGCGGGCATCTTTGTTATGGCGTTAGGCATTGGAGGATTGACGAGGAATGCGAAGATCGAAAGACTCCTTAAGTCGCAGGTATGGGTCAACCGGCGCGCTGACTACAGAGTCGCCTATTCCAGCACGACAAATGGTGAGCCGGCACTCCGCATTTATCCCGACGAATACGGTCCTGAAGCCATCTACTCCATTCCCACCACCGTTTCGCGCTACCGCTCTCTCCCTCAAGGAGCAAACCTTCCAGTGCTGGTTATTAAGACTCCTTCGGGGGGCGCTATCGTCGCACCTCCAGATCGAAGTGTCGTCCTTTTTGCCCGCAGACCTCGAACGAACATTGGCCGAAGGTTTCTCAAGCGTTTAGTGATTCCACCTGGAAGTCACGACAAGTAGAACCGAACGGGTCTGTTCGGTGGACTCGATCATTGGGGTCAACGACAGAATCGCATCTGAGTTGCCAGCGAGTTAAGTCGGTCGTACAGTTCCACAACGTCTTTGTGATCATTGTGGAACTCATTCCGTCGGGGCGCCCGGATTCGAACCGGGGACCTCCTGGTCCCAAACCAGGCGCGCTAACCAAGCTGCGCTACGCCCCGCTACTTCTTGCTTACATGTTGGAAACGCTACTACCTGGAGTTTTGCGTCCAAACTCCAGATAAGATTCGAACCCGCGGCCTCCTGGTCCCAAACCAGGCGCGCTAACCAAGCTGCGCTACTTCCCGTCCGTCCATCTTCACACATTCCCTCCTAGTCTCAATGTGCAACCACCGAGGAGGACCGTGGCCTACGACTGGATCATCGACGCGCTCGGCGAAACGTGGTCGCTAACGGAACGAACGATCGAAGGTCGCAGTGAGCGTGATTTTGATGCGTTAACGAGTTGCCCGGGATGGAATGTGCGTGACGTCATCAATCACCTGACCGGCACCGAACTTTTCCTCGCCGGTGCGACAATTCCCAACGTCACCGGACCGTGGCCGTCGCACGTCAGAAACTCACTGGGTGAAAACAACGAAGCCTTTGTCGCGAACCGGCGTCACCTGAATGTCGACGAAGTTCTCGCCGACTTTCATGAAGCGACCACTGCGACACTGGTTCGCCTGCGTGCACTCAGTCCAAGAGAGTGGGAGAGCGACTCGTGGAGCCCTGAGGGGCCGCGACCCTTGCACCAATTCCAAGAGACGCGCGCCTTGGACAGTTGGATCCATCTTCAAGACATTCGAGATGCTTTGCTCGAGCCGGCCGATGATCACGGATTGGGTGAGGAGATCGTCATCAATCGCTTCGAGGCGGCGCTACCTTACGTCTGGGCCAAGCGTGCGGCGGCACCGGAGGGTGCCCTGCTGAGAGTCAATCTGATGGGCCGCCTCGGGCGCAGCGTGCAAGTGGTGGTCCGCGATGGCCGGGGGGCGGCGGTGCCGTCCACCGACGAGATGCCGACAGTGGAACTGACGACGGTGGTGGCGCTGTTTTGGCGCAGAATGGCCGGTCGAATCAACGCCGAGGCGTTTTTGAAGGCGTCGGCGACTGACGTGCGGGGGGACCGTGAGGTGGCCCAGCGTTTGGGCGACGCCCTCAACGTGATGCCCTAGGCAGGACAAGGGGGAACGTGAGGAGCAGTAGGCTGGCACTTCTTATGCGTGCAACTTCCTCCACCCTGGATAACAACCGAATCAAGCTCGTCGTTGAAGTCGACGACGCCGAAATGAACGAGGCCCTCGATGCCGCAGCCGCGACACTGGCCCAGCAAGTCAGCGTCAAGGGATTTCGCAAGGGCAAGGTGCCCAAGCAAGTTCTGATCGCCAATATTGGCGGTGCGGCCGTCCTACGCTCCGAGGCAATTCGTGAATCCCTGCCCGATTTCTACGCTCGCGCCATCTCCGAGACCATGGTTGACCCCATTGGTCAGCCCGACGTCACGATTACCGCCGGCGAGGACGAAGGTGTCTTGGTCTTCGAAGCCGACGTCGAGATTCGACCCGAGGTCACCATCGCGGGATACGACGCGCTGCGCGTGACTATTCCTTCGCCGGTGGTGGGCGATGACGAGATCGAAGCCCAGATCAACCGTTTCCGAGAGACCGACGCCGTGTTGGAGGACGTGGATCGCCCCATCATTGGTGGCGACCTCGTCAACATGGACATCCGTGCCGAACAGACCGGTTCCGACGCTGATCCCCTGGAGATGAGCGACTTCATGTACACCGTGGGGTCGGGATCGATCGCCCCCGAAGTCGACGAATTGATTCTGGGTCTGCGCGCTGGCGAGGAGCTCGTGGTTACCGCCAACGTCAGTGGCGGCCAGAACATCGTCTATACGATGCAGCTCAAGCAGGTCAAGGAGCGGATTCTTCCGGAGTTGACCGACGAGTGGGTCGAAGAGAACACCGAGTGGCCCACGGTTGACGAAATGCGCGATGCCGTCTTGACCCAGATGAGCAAGATGAAAGTGGTCGAGGCGCAGATGTCCCAGCGCGACGCCGTGCTCGTGGCGTTAGGCGACCTGGTCACTGACGACGTCGTGCCCGATGTGCTCGTCGAGGCCGAAGCGAATGACCGCATGCACGACCTAGGTCACCGCCTCGCCCAGCAGCAGATGAACCTCGAACAATTCCTTCAGGCCACGGGCCAGACGCCCGACCAACTGCTTTCGGCGGTACGTGCCGACGCCCAGCGCGCGGTAAAGATCGATTTGGCTCTGCGAGCCCTCGTCAAGGCCGAAGGTCTCGAGGCGAATGAGCAAGAGATTGAGGAGGAGTTGGTCACGACCGCCGAAGCGATGAGCCTCGCCTCCAATACCCTCCACGACAACTTGTACAAGTCCGGACGAGTGGTGGCGTTCGAGGCTGAAGTGGCCAAGATCAAGGCCAACAAGTGGTTGAGCGAGCACGTCACTTTTGTCGACCACTTGGGAATCGTCATCGACCGCGAGTTGCTTCGTGAAGATCAGTCCGCCGAGATTGACGAATAAGGTAGCAACGTGAACGAACATTTCCGTGCCCAGAACTACCTCGTACCCACCGTGGTCGAGTCCTCCAATCGTGGCGAGCGGGCCTACGACCTCTACAGTCGTCTGCTGCGCGAGCGCATCATCTTCCTGGGTACGCCCATTGACGACACCATCGCCAACTTGATCTGTGCGCAGATGCTCTTTCTCGAGTCCGAGGACCCCGACAAGGACATCAACCTCTACATCAACTCTCCCGGCGGCGACATCACCGGTTTGTTGGCCATTTATGACACGCTCAAGTACATCAAGCCCGACGTCTCCACCTTCTGCTTCGGGCAGGCCGCGTCGGCCGCGGCGGTGCTGCTGGCCGCGGGCACCAAGGGCAAGCGCTTCGCCCTGCCGCACGCGCGGGTCCTCTTGCACCAGCCCTGGGGTGGGGTGGGCGGGCAGGCGTCGGACATCGAGATTCAGGCTCGTGAAATTCTGCGGATGAAGGACATGCTCAACTCCATGTTGGCCACCGACACCGGTCAGAGCGTCGAGCGCATCACCAAGGATACGGATCGCGATTACATCATCGGCGCCGATGAAGCCGTGGAATACGGCCTGATCGACGAAGTTCTACTGGCCCGTCCCTAGGTACCCCATTTCCCGGGCCGCGCCCCGTAGGATGTTGCAAGCGAGGGAGGTGAGCGATGGCGAAGTTCGGTGAAACCAACGACCTGATTAAGTGCAGTTTCTGTGCGAAGGGTCAAAAGCAGGTCAAGAAACTCATCGCGGGACCTAGCGTTTACATCTGCGACGAGTGCATCGACCTGTGCAATGACATCATCGCCGACGAGTTCGGAGACCGTCCCGAGTTCGTCTTGGAGGACCTGCCGACGCCGCGTGAGATCACCTCATTCCTCGACGAGTTCGTCATTGGCCAACTCGACGCCAAGAAGATTCTCGCCGTCGCCGTGTACAACCACTACAAACGTATCCAGGCCGGACCGTTGCACGACGACGACGTCGAAGTCGGCAAGTCCAACGTATTGCTGCTCGGACCCACGGGATGCGGCAAGACATTCCTCGCCCAGACTCTCGCGCGTATGCTCAACGTCCCCTTCGCCATTGCCGACGCCACCGCGCTCACCGAGGCGGGTTACGTCGGCGAAGACGTCGAGAACATCCTCTTGAAGCTCCTGACTGCCGCGGACTTCGACGTCAAGCGCGCCGAGCGCGGGATCATCTACATCGACGAGATCGACAAGATCGCTCGCAAGGCGGAGAACCCCTCCATCACTCGCGACGTGTCGGGTGAGGGCGTGCAACAAGCGCTACTCAAGATTCTCGAAGGCACGGTGGCGAGTGTGCCGCCGCAGGGTGGGCGCAAGCATCCCCACCAAGAGTTCATCACTATCGACACCGCCAATATTCTCTTCATCTGCGGTGGCGCCTTCGCCGGCCTCGAGCAGATCATCGAGCGACGTCTCGGCAAGAAGTCGATGGGCTTCAACCAGCCTGTTGAGTCCAAGCGCCGCGGCGACCTCGAGCTGTTTCGTCACGCGTTGCCCGAGGACCTGGTCAAGTTCGGATTGATCCCTGAATTCATCGGTCGCTTGCCGATTGTGGGTGCCGTTCAGCAGCTCGACCGCGAGATGCTCATTCGCGTGCTGACCGAGCCCAAGAACTCATTGGTCAAGCAGTTCCAGCAGGTGCTCGCCCTGGACGGAGTGGAACTCGTGATTGAACACGACGCTCTCGAGGCTATTGCCGAGTTGGCCATGGAACGTCAAACGGGTGCGCGAGGACTCCGGTCGATTCTCGAAAACGTGTTGCTCAATCCGATGTACGACGTACCATCGCGCGGCGACGTCGAGCGTTGTGTGATTTCGGCGGCGGTCGTGCGCAATGAGGCTGAGCCGGCATACGAAATTAGGAAGACGCGCACCCGCCGCGCCAGCTAGCCGTGCGCCCCACCACGTACGACGACGCGTTGGCGTGGCTCGAATCTCATGTTGACTACGAGCGTCTCGCCCCGGGTCGGCGAGAAACGCCGTCACTGCAACCAATTGCCGACACGCTCGCGCTCTTCGCCGACCCGCATCGTGACTACCCAATAGTCCACATCACCGGCACCAACGGCAAGGGGACCACGACGACCTTGGCGAGTGCGCTCCTCACTGCGACGGGATTGCGCGTGGGTACCTTCACCAGTCCCGACTTGCACGCGCTCAATGAGCGCATTGCCGTCAACGGCGAAGAAATTGATGACGAGGATTTCACGTCGCTCCTCGCGCGCCTCTACGACGTCGAGAGTGTGAGCGGCATTGTCCTCACGCGATTCGAACTCTTGACGGTCGGCGCGCTGTTGCACTTTTCTGACGAGGGCGTGGACGTGGCGGTGGTGGAGGCAGGCCTGGGCGGGACGTGGGACTCGACCAATGTCGTCGACGGCGACGTCACGGTGCTGACCAACGTCGACCTCGACCATACCGCCGTGCTGGGTGACACCATTGGGGCTATCGCGCGCGACAAGGTCGGGATCTTTCGACCCGAAGCGATCGCGGTACTCTCAACTACTGACGCGATTGTGGTGGAGATCGCCTCGTCGCGCGCCAGTGAACTCGGCGCGACCCTGTGGACGATTGAAGAGTCCTTTTCCCTCGAGCGCAACGATCTGGCGGTGGGGGGGCGCGCCATCACTGTGCGCACACCCTTCGCGACCTACGACGAGGTGTTGGTGTCGCTGCACGGGATTCACCAGGGCGTGAACGTCACGACAGCCATCGTCGCGGCCGAAGCTTTCTTGGGCCGCGCGCTCGGTGACAACGTGGTCCGCGCCACTCTCGCCAGGGCCGTCATGCCGGGACGCATGGAACTGTTGACTCGACACCCGATGATCGTGGTTGACGGGGCGCACAACCCGGCGGGAATGCGAGCACTCTGTGCCGCACTCGATGGTGCTTTTCACGTATCGGGTGAACGTCGTTTCGTGTTGGGCATGCTGACCGGTCGTGAGGTCGACGACATGGTGGCACCGCTGGTGGCGCTCGGCTTCACGGAGTTCCACTGCTGCGCACCCCACTCGCCGCGCGCCATGGACGCCCACACGGTGGCCGAGGCCGTTCGCCGAGCTGGCGGAGTGGCTTACGAACACTCGAGTGTGTCGGCGGCCCTGGCGTACGCGCGCGAACACTCGAACGACGACGATTTGATTGTGGCAGCCGGGAGTTTGTATCTCGTGGCCCAAGTGCGCGCTGACGTGCTGCACGTGGCGTCTCGCCACCTGAACAAGGACTGGTAGATTTCTCCGTCGTGGAAAGAACCCTGGTCCTAGTCAAGCCCGACGGCGTCAAACGCGGTCTTATTGGAGAGATTNNACGCTGGACCGCGGGACGGCCGAACGCCACTACGCCGAACACGCGGGAAAGCCCTTCTACGACGGCCTCGTGAGCTTCATCACCCGCGGACCATTGATGGCCATGGTCCTCGAGGGACCCGATGACACTTGGCAGGTCGTTCGCACGATGATGGGACCGACGAACCCCGCAACAGCCGCTCCAGGCACCATTCGCGGCGACTTGGGCATTGAGATGCAGCAAAATCTCATCCACGGCTCGGATTCAGCCGAATCGGCTCGTCGCGAGATTGCGATTTTCTTCCCCGCCCTAGGCTAAAAAGACCTGTTTGGTATCCGGCGCCCCTGTGCCGTAGCCTTAGAGGGGTCAGAGAGTACCATTCGGGCTCTCATTAAGGGTTCTTATGGTTGATTCTCGTTTTTCATTACTGGGCCGCGATATGGCGGTGGACCTGGGTACTGCCAACACGTTGGTGTACGTGCGCGGCCGTGGCATTGTCCTCAACGAACCCTCCGTGGTCGCCGTCGACATCAAAGATGGCAAGCCGTTGGCGGTCGGCGCCCAGGCCAAATTGATGATCGGCCGTACTCCGAGCAACATCCAGGCCATCCGTCCCCTGAAGGACGGTGTCATCGCGGACTTTGAGATCTGCGAGAAAATGCTGCGCTACTTCATTCACCGCGTCCACCAGCGTCGCTTCGCGAAGCCGCGCATGGTCATCTGCGTCCCCTCGGGTATCACTGGCGTCGAGCAGCGCGCCGTCATGGAAGNNGACATCGGCGGCGGCACGACCGAAGTGGCCGTCATCTCGCTCGGTGGCATCGTCACCAGCCAGTCGATCCGCGTCGGTGGCGACGAGCTCGACGACGCGATTGTCGCCTACGTCAAGAAGGAATTCCAGCTCGCCCTCGGTGAGCGCACGGCGGAGGAGATCAAGATTCAGATGGGTTCGGCTTACCCGCTCCAACAGGAAATGCAGGCGCAGATTCGCGGACGCGACCTCGTGACCGGACTGCCCAAGACGGTCGTCATCTCGACCGAACAGGTGCGTCAAGCCATCGAAGAGCCGGTGCAAGCCATTGTCGACGCCGTCAAGGTTACACTCGACCGTACGCCGCCCGAACTCTCATCGGACCTGATGGAGCAGGGCATCGTCCTGACCGGTGGTGGCGCCTTGTTGAACGGTCTGGCCACTCGACTCGAGGTTGAGACCAACATGCCGATCATCGTCGCCAACGACCCGCTCAATTGCGTGGCGTTGGGCAGTGGCATGTGTCTCGAAGAACTCGACGTCTTCGCTCGCATGCTCAAGACGTCACCTTCGCGCTAAGCCGTGGCCTCGGACCGTTCACGGCGACGGATCTTCCTAACCGGAGTCGTCGGCACACTTATCATCGTGACGATTTACGTCACCGGCGGTGTGGTCGCGGGCGCCAAGGGCGTAGCGCACGCGGTGGTGTTCCCGTTCAGTTGGGCCGCTGACTTCGTCGCCAAGCCCGTTGGTCACATGGCGGCGGGCATGGTGAACTACTCCGACGTAGAAGCTCAGAACAAGCAACTGCGCTACCTCTTGGGACAAGAGACGCTCCGCGCGAATCAGAACGCCATCGCCGCCGAGCAGCTGCGCCAACTTACCCACGCGCTGCACGTTCACGTGGCGTCGTCGTTGGGAACCCTCATTGCCCAAGTAACGGTCTTGTCGCCGACGAACTTCTCGGCCTCGGTCACTATTGACAAGGGTCAAGACGACGGCGTGATGGAGGGGATGCCGGTGGTCGCCGACGGCGGCCTCGCCGGTCGCGTCATCGCCACCACGTCACATTCGGCGACGGTGCGCTTGCTCACCGACACCGGATCGGTAATTGGGGCCACTTTCGGTAATGGCGCTACGCCGGTGCTGATTTCGGGCGAGGGGCTCAACAACCCCCTCAGCGTCTCGCAGATTCCCGTGACGGCGTCACTCGGGGTCGACAGTCTGCTCTCGACCAATGGGCTCCAGGGTGGACTTTTCCCGCCGGGCCTACCAGTCGGACGCGTCACCAAACTGTTAATCAATCCCGGCGCATCGAGTTATTCGGTGTCACTCGCTCCCACGGCCGATCTCAGCACCCTGGCGTACGTTGACGTCGTGTTATGGGAGCCGTCCACGTGAGTCAAGCCAGGGGCCTGATCACGCTCATCACCTTGATGGTGGTGGGAGTGCAGCTCGCGGTATTTACACAGTTGAGATTCGCCGGTGTCGTGGTGATGCTGGTGTGGCTCTGGCCGGTGGCCGTGGGGCTCACGGGGCTCACCTCGCTCGCGCTCTTCACCGGCCTTCTCTCGGGGATCCTCTTCGACGCTCAAAGCGCCACGCCGTTTGGGCTGAGCGCTCTGGTGGGACTCGCACTGGCGTATTTCGCGTCGCGTCTCGGTAAGGAGGGCGTCGGTGACCTCGACTCGGCGGCATTATGGGTGACGCCGGCGCTGGCCGCGGCGGCGGGCTTTGTCGCGCCGTTATTGTACGTCATCAGCGGAGTGTTCGCGCTTGACTTTTCGCTCTGGCACGGCAGTCTGCTCGATTCGATGTTGGTCAACGCCGCAGCATTCTTCGTTCTGGCGCGACCAATGACGCGCGTGGCCTTCGCCGTGAGCGCGTCAGCGATGAGGGTACGCCGATGAGGAGTTCGTGGCGAGATCGGCCCATCGCGTCGTGGTTCCAGCGAATGTGGCGACCCTGGGTGTCACTGAATCCGTTTCGCGGACGCGGTTTGCAAATTAACGAGCCCAAGTCCGTGGGCATCCGCGACCTCGTGGCGTCGCCCGAAGAGGTGCACTCGCGACCCGAACGACGCTGGCGCGTCATCGGCGGATTCTTCTCGATACTTCTCATAGTCCTCCTCGGGCGACTCTTCATGCTCCAGGTCCCCGAACACGCCGCTTCGGTGGAGTCGGTGAACTCGAATTCTTTGCACACGGCTTCGATTCCGGCGTCACGCGGCCTCATCGTTGATCGCACCGGGTCCTCGATGGTCACGAACGTGACCTCCACCGAGATTCTTCTTTCGCGCCAACAAGCCGCACTCGACCCGTCGATCATCGGCGCGCTGGCCTCGGTCACTCATCAGAGTGTCAAACAGATCCAAAGTGACCTCTCTAACAAGCAGTATGACCAGTTCCAGCCGGCGCCGGTGTTGACGAACGCATCCACGTCGGTGGTGCAGTTCATCAAGTTGCACCCGGGCGAATTCCCCGGCGTGAGTGTGCAGGGCGTGGCGCGGCGCACGTACCCCTTCGGGGGAGCCACGGCCTCGCAATTGCTCGGTTACGTCGGTCCCATCACGGGAGCGGAGATGAACGCGAATCCCACCGCGGGTTACACCCCCACGTCGACCTACGGCAAGACCGGGATTGAGAATTTCTACGAGCAGTACCTGCGCGGTGCGGCGGGTACCAGCACGATTGAAGTCAACGCTCGCGGTGACATCATCGGCTCGACCGAGAAGAAGGCGCCCCAACAGGGTGACAGCGTTATTTTGAACGTCGACGCCGGTCTGCAGAAGGCGCTCGACACCTACTTGGCCAACGACGTTCTCACGGTGCGCCATACCCCCGATCCGACCAACGGCAAACTGCCCCCGGCGATCAATGGCGCGGCACTGGTGATGAATGTCAACACCGGTGCGGTACTGGCAATGTCGAGTTACCCCTCGTTCAATCTCAGTTCCTTTGTCAACGGGCTTTCGGAGGCGACGTTCAAGAGTCTGCTGGCCAATGGATCATTTACCAATTATCCCATCCAGGGCCAGTACACGCCGGGCAGCACCTTCAAAATGGAATCGGCCACGGCCGAACTCCAGACGCGAATATTTCCGGTGGACCAGTTGGTGAACGACACCGGGGCCTTCACGGTGCCGGGCTGTTTGAACGTGGGCAACGGCAAATGCGTCTTCACCGATGACCAGGGCCATGGCGACGGTGAGGTGGACCTGCCGACGGCGATCACGGTCTCCTCGGACTACTACTTCTACCAATTGGGCTACCTCTTCTGGTCCCAGCAGTCCCGGTACGGTCTGACCCCCATCCAGAACGTGGCCCACGAGTACGGACTCGACCAGTACTCGAACATCGACCTGCCCAACGAGGTGCAGGGGCGCGTCGACTCGCCGACCGTTCGCATCGCGCTGCACCGGGCCGCCCCCAAGGCCTTTCCCAACTACCAGTGGTACACCGGTGACAACGTAGAAATGGCATTCGGCCAGGGCGCCACGGCCATCACCCCCATCGCCCAAGCCAACGCCTACGCCACCTTCGCTAATGGCGGCACTCGCTACGCACCCGAAGTGGCCGCCGCGGTCGTCAGCCCGAGCGGCAAGCTCGTAGTTCGCTACGGTCCGCGAGTCCTCGGTCACGTCAGCCTTCCCGTGGGCGTGCGCGACCCGATCCTCACTGGTCTCGAGGGCGTGGTCCAGAACCCGCGCGGCACCGCGTACGCGACTTTCCAGCACTACGCCCAGTTCTCGGAGTCAGTCTTTCCAGTGGCCGGTAAGACCGGTACCGCTTCGACCGGATCGGCGCCGAATGGCTCACCGTTGGAACCGACCTCTTGGTTCGTGGGCTTCGCGCCGTCCAACGCTCCCAAGTACGTGGTGCTGTGTGTTATCGCCCAGGGTGGCTACGGAGCTGACGCCGCCGCTCCGGTGGTCGCACAGGCCTTCAATTACCTCTATAAGCACCCCGTGAAGCCCGTGGTTCTCATCCCCAAGGCCCAAGTGGCGCCCGTCACCACCACTACGCGGCCTACCTCGAGCACCACCACGACCGTGGCGGGGGCCACGACAACCACTACGCGGCCTACCTCGAGCACCACCACGACCGTGGCGGGGGCCACGACAACCACTACGACCACGATAAAGAAGGCCGGATAGGGCGTATTGCGAGTAGCCTTGAGACGTTGGGCGCGGCCGTACACCAGACGGCGGCGCAATGAAATCGCGGTGACGACCGAGTGACATCATTCCGTCGTTGCCCGCAGTAAGGACGCAACGTGGTACACGCCAGTGAGGTAACCCAGTTCCGTGGGACCGTTGGCGCCCCATTGTCACCGGCCCAATTCATAGTTTTTCAACTGGTCGCGGTCGCGCCTTTCGCGCACGACGACCTTTCCGTGGGGCGATGCGCGTTGTGCACCCCCTTCACCCAGAACTCAAGGAGTACCCGTCGTGAGCGACGAGACCACCACCCCCTCTTCACCAATTAGTCCCAGAATCGGCGATACCCGACCGGCGCCCCAAATCGGCGACACCCGACCGGGCGCCACGCCTTCTCGTGAGCCGTCCCCTTCCGCGTCACCCTCGGGCAATGCTCAAGTCGGTAATCGACGTCGTCGCGGCGGTCGCGGCCGTGGGGGCCAGGGTGGTCAGAACAACTCGGGCAGTCAGAACAACCAGGGTCAGCGAGGCCAGAACAATCAGAACCCCGGCGGCCAGGGCTCTCAGAGCCGCCAGAACACCCGTCCCGTCGAGGCGCCCGTCGAGGCTTCCGCTCCCGAATACGACGGCGACGAGTCCGGAAGGTCGCGCAAGGGTCGACGCCGCGGGGGAGAGCGCCACACCCGAGCCCAGGGCCGCTACCTCATGTGCGTGCACACCGCCAAGGATGCGACGCACATCGCCACCCTCGAGGGCCGCACCATGGTCGAGTACACGGTCGCCAAAGCGGCCAACGAAACCAATCAGATTGACGGAAACATCTACGTTGGTCGCATCCAAAATGTCCTGCCCGGCATGGAACTGGCCTTCGTCGACATCGGCATCCCGAAGAACGCCGTTCTCTATCGCGGAGACATCTCACTGAGTGATGACGACATCGAGGGCACCACGTCCAACGATAAGCGCATCGAACAAATGATCAAGTCGGGTCAGACCGTCATCTGCCAAGTCACCAAGAACGCCATCGGCGCCAAGGGCGCGCGACTCACCCAGGAAGTGTCTCTCCCGGGACGCTTCGCGGTGCTGGTTCCCAACTCGAGCACGATCGGTATCTCCAAGCGCCTGCCCGACGGTGAGCGACGCCGACTGCGCAAGATCATTGACGACGTCAAGCCCAGTCGTCACGGCATCATCATCCGCACGGCCGCGGAGGGAGTCGTGGCTGACGACCTGGCCCGCGACGTCTCGTCGCTGTGCGAGAAGTGGGACGCTATCGAGGCCGAAGTGGCCAAGTCCAACCAGCCTCGTCTCGTCTACCGCGACCTCGACCTGGCGGTTCGTGTTCTTCGCGAGGAACTCAATGACGATTTCCGCGGTGTAATCATTGACGACGCCGATCTCTACAACAAGGTCCGCGACTACGTTCTCGCGGTCAACCCCGAGTTAGCCGATCGCATCGAATACTACGACCGTTCGGCCGAGGAGTTACCTCTCTTCGAGCGCTACTTCGTTCACGAACAACTACATCGGGCGCTCGACCGTAAGGTATTCCTGCCCTCGGGCGGTTCGCTCATCATTGAGCGAACCGAAGCTCTGACGGTCATTGACGTCAACACCGGCAAAAACGTGGGCACCACCAATCTCGAAGAGACGGTGTTTCGCAACAACCTTGAAGCGGCCGAGGAGGTCGCGCGCCAATTGCGCCTGCGTGACATCGGCGGCATCATCGTCATTGACTTCATCGACATGGAGACCAAGGCGCACCGCGAGGCGGTCGCTTCCGCCCTTCGTCAGGCCCTGAGCCGCGATAAGACCCGTACCCAGGTCTTTGACATCTCCGAGCTGGGACTGGTCGAGATGACCCGCAAGCGCGTCAATGAGGGACTTCTAGAGTCGGTCTCGACAGTGTGTGCGGTCTGTGACGGACGCGGTTTTGTCGTCGCCACCGGCCTGTGAGTCACGAGGTGTCGGCGATTTCGACTACTATGGAAACCCTATGTACGCCGTCATCCGAGTAGGCACATCTCAAGAGCGCGTCACCGAGGGCCAGTTGGTCCGCGTGGACAAGCGCGTCGAAGAGAATGGTGCTGTCATTGAGTTCGAGCCCGTTTTGCTAGTGGACGGTGACAGCGTTATCGCTGGTCCGGCACTGGCGGGTGCCAAAGTTACTGCCACCATTGTGGGTGTAGAGAGCGGCCCTAAGATTCGCGCCCTGACCTACAAGGCCAAGTCGATCCAGCGCAAGCGCTGGGGACACCGCCAGTGGTACACCACGGTTGAGATCAACAAGATCACCACCAAGGCCGCGAAAGTTGCCAAAGTGGCCAAGGCCGTTGAGACCGTAGAAGCGTAAGGAGCATCCATGTCAAAGACAAAAGGCGGCGGTTCTACCCGTAACGGTCGCGATTCCAATGCCCAGCGCCTCGGCGTGAAGGCGTTTGACGGCACGCTGGTCAAGACCGGCTCCATCATCATCCGCCAGCGCGGCACTTTGTTTCACCCCGGCCGTAATGTCGGCATCGGCAAGGACGATACCTTGTTCGCCTTGACCGAGGGCAAAGTAAAGTTCGGTTTCCGTCGTGGCCGCAAGCTCGTCGACATCCTGACTGACNNGGGGTCTCTTTGTTGTTCCGAGGGAACTTATCCCTTGACGGCCTTTTTGAATGTCGAACCGATCGACACCTTGGGGGCACGTGACGCGGCGACCTGAATCGCCTCGCCGGTCTGGGGGTTACGGGCCGTTCGAGCCTTGCGCTCTACGCGCTCAAAGGACAGAAAGCCCGACAGCACGATCTTTTCGCCCTTGGCGACGTTCTCTACGACGACGTCCTCGAACGCCCGCAGGAACTCCGCCGCTGCGGCCTTCGTCGCTCCACTCTCGGCAACAATTGCATCTACCAACTCGGCCTTGTTCACCGGTCGACTCCTTACTCTTCGTTAAATCGGACTGGGAGAGTTCCCTGAACCGGAGCCATCTTTACCTCTAAAACACTGCAATTTAGGGATTTCGAGCATATATTTAGTTTCCCCGAACCGGTGGAAATCCAATAATACCTGACCAGCGGTCATATAGCGTGTCTGAGAGTTCCGTGTGAGGACCTTGGCTCACCTACCATGGTGCCATGGAAGCCTTTAAACGTCAGCATTTGGCAAATCTCGTCCTTCGTGAGCACGCCCAGTACCGACGCGAGAATCCGAAGTCGTTGGCCGTGCATGAGGCGGCGCACCATCTCCTTGCCCGGGTGCCAATGACGTGGATGAACAAGTGGGCCGGCGGTTTTCCCCTGGCCTTCGCGCGGGCTCACGGCGCCGTGATTACCGACGTCGACGGACACGAGCTGATTGACTTCGCGCTGGGCGATACCGGGGCCATGGCGGGGCACTCGCCCCGACCACTGGTTCGCGCCCTCCACGAGCGAGTGGGCCACTTGGGCGGCGTAACCACAATGTTGCCCACCGAGGACGCCGAGTGGGTGGCGCACGAATTGAGTCGGCGCTTCGGGCTGGCCAAGTGGTCCTTCAGTCTTTCGGCGACCGACGCGAATCGCTGGCTGCTGCGACTGGTTCGACTGGTGACCCAGCGACCCAAGATCTTGGTGTTCTCTTATTCGTACCACGGCAGTGTCGACGAGACCTTCGTCGTTCTCGATGATGATGGACACCCCGCAGTGCGCCCGGGAAACGTCGCACCGGCCGTCAATCCCACGACGACGACGCGGGTGGTTGAGTTCAATGACCTCGAGGCCCTCGAACGCGAGTTGCGCTGCGGCGATGTGGCGGCGGTGCTGACCGAGCCGGCACTGACCAACATCGGCATCGTCCTGCCCGAGCCCGGATTCTTCGAGGGCGTGCGGCGGTTATGCGATGAGACCGGGACGCTCTTGATCCTCGACGAGACCCACACCTTCTCCGCCGGTCCCGGGGGAGCCACTCGACGCTACGACCTGCGCCCCGACGCCTTGACCATCGGCAAGTCCCTCGGTGGCGGCGTGCCGTGCGGGGCGTACGGGCTCAGCGCCGAACTGGCCGAGCGCGTGTTGTCGTCGCTCGCGAGCGGTGCGGACATCGTTGATGTCGGGGGAGTTGGCGGCACGTTGGCCGGCAACGCCATGAGTTTCGCAGCGATGCGCGCCGTGCTCGGCGAAGTCCTGACCGACGAGGCATTCGGATCGATGGAAGTGCTCGCCACGACTTTCGCTGATGGCCTGCGCACATCCATTGCGCAGCACCAACTGCCCTGGTCGGTCAGCCAGCTCGGCACGCGCTGTGAGTACCGATTCATGAACCCTGCTCCGCGCAACGGTGGGGAATCAGCAGCGAGTGCGGACGAACTGCTCGAGGACTACCTGCACCTCTACGGCATTAATCGCGGGGTGTTGTTGTCTCCCTTTCACAACATGGCCCTCATGTGTCCGGCGACGACCTCGGAGCAGGTGGCGCGACACCAGTGGGTGTTCGACCACGCGCTCGAGGAGCTCGTTGGGTAGGTCGACCGAGCGAGCCGTAGGATGGAGCGGTGAGTAGTTTCGTCGATTCGGCCCAGCTTCACGCCAAGGCCGGCGACGGCGGCGCGGGGTGCGTCAGTTTCCGACGCGAGGCCCACGTGGCCAAGGGCGGCCCCGACGGCGGTGACGGCGGCCACGGCGGTAGCGTGTGGCTGGAGGCTGACCACAACCAGGCTTCGCTCCTAGGTTTTCGCGATCATCCCTTTCGTCGGGCCACCGACGGTCAGCACGGGACATCCAAGCGGATGCACGGCTCCAGTGGCAAGGACGTGATCGTTTCACTGCCCGTGGGAACGCTCGTGTATTCCCAGGAGGGCGAGTTGTTGGTGGACCTCTCGGGTCCCGGCGACCGCTGGCGGGCCGCCGAGGGCGGACTCGGCGGGCAGGGCAATAGCCGTTTCCTCTCGAATCAGCGCCGCGCACCAGCCTTCGCCGAGCAGGGCGAAGTGGGCGAGGAGCGTTGGTACAACCTCGAACTCAAACTCCAGGCCGACGTGGCCTTAATTGGTTTTCCCAATGTGGGCAAGTCGACTCTCATCTCGCGGGTATCGGCGGCGCGTCCGAAGATCGCTGACTACCCCTTCACCACGCTGGTGCCCAATCTGGGCGTAGTGCGCGTCGGCGCGCGGTCGGGTCGGCCCCAGGATGCCACTGAGTACGTCATGGCCGACATTCCCGGGCTCATCGAGGGTGCCGCAGAGGGTCGCGGTCTCGGCCACGACTTCCTTCGCCACGTCGAGCGAGCACGAGTACTGTGCGTGCTTCTCGATCTCTCGGACTTCGCGCCGGTGGGACCCGAGGAGCAGCTGGAGATTCTGTTGCGCGAGCTCGGCGACTACCAGGCGGACCTGCTCGATCGCCCGCGCGTCGTCGTGGGGTCCAAGGGCGACGTCGCGGCCCACGAAGTCGAAGGGGTACCGACGATTTCGGCGGTCACCGGCGCCGGCATCGATGCGCTCAGTGCGAAGTTGGCGGGACTCGTTGTTGAAGTGCGCGCCCACGACGCGCAGGTCAACGAGCACCAGATCGTGGTTCATCGGCCGGTCCCCGATGAGGTCGTCCTAGAGAGGATCGGTGACGCCAGCTGGCGGGTGAGCGGGCGTTCCGCCGAGCGCGCCGTGCGCTTTCAGGACCTCACCGACGACCAGGCACTGGCGGAGATTGTCAAGCGACTCAAGGCCATTGGCGTGGACCGCGTGCTGAATCGCGCTGGCGTGCGTGACGGTGACGTCGTGACCATCGGGCCACTGTCCTTTGAATGGTGGCGCGATGAAGTCGGCGCCGGCCTCGATCGCGGCGAACACCACCGCGTTACCCGCCGCGAACGACTGGCGCGCCACGGACGCCTCGACGGCGTGGGAGACGACGATGACGAGTCCTAGCGTCGTCGTCAAGATTGGAACGACATCGGTGACCGACGCCCACGGCGGGGTCGCCCAGGACGTCTTGGACGCGGTGGCCGTTGACGTGGTGGCGTTGCGTCACGAGGGGTGGTCAGTCGTGGTGGTGACCTCGGGGGCGATTACCGCCGGTTGGGCTGACGTGGGCGAGGGCCGTGCGCGCCCCACGGACTCCACGACTCTGCAGGCCGTGTCGGCGGTGGGCCAACCGCTGTTGATGGACGCGTGGCGCCGAGCATTTTCACTGCACGGGGCCTCGGTGGGCCAAGTGTTGTTGGCACCCCTGGACTTCTCGCACCGCGGGCAGTACCTGCACGCACGCTCGACGTTGCAAGCGCTGGACGCACTCAACGTGGTGGCCATTGTGAATGAGAACGACGCCGTGGCCGACGAGGAGATCCGTTTCGGCGACAATGATCGTCTGGCGGCGCTGGTGGCCAATCTCGTGACCGCTAGCCACCTGGTTCTCCTCACTGATACCCAGGGACTGCTGACGGCCGATCCGCGGCTCGATCCCTCGGCAACTCTGATCGACGTGGTCACCTCCATCGACGCGAGTCTCGAGAGTGTCGCGGGACGCAGCCGTTCGGGCGTGGGCAGCGGTGGCATGGCGTCAAAAGTCGCCGCCGCACGTATGGCCACCTGGTCGGGAGTGACCACGGTCATTGCGCCGGCCCACGAGCCGTCGCCGCTGGTGCGCGCACTGAGCGGCGCCCACGACTTCGGCACTACCTTTGAGCCCCGTGCCGAGCGGCTCTCCGCGCGAAAGGCCTGGATCGCCTTCGCCGTGGCGTCGGCTGGAATCTTGCGCATCAATCAGGGTGCCCTCCAAGCCCTCGAACACCACGGACGCAGTCTGTTGCGCGTGGGGGTGGAGTCATTCTCCGGAGAGTTTTTCGAGGGTGACGCCGTCGAGATTCACGGGCCGCAGGGTGAAGTGGTCGCTAAGGGACTGGTACGGGTGAACGCCGAGTCATTTCTCGAGGGCGACGACGTCGCCGTGCACCGTGACGACTTGGTGCTGCTGCGACGTCCCTAGTCGCCTCCGGTAGAATTTCTCCATGACGAGTCCACTCGAGGCCCAAGGCCGCAAAGTCCGAGAGGCTTCGCGGGTCGTGGCTCAGGCCAGTAATGAGCAGCGAATGACGGTCCTGTTAAGGGTTGCCGACGCCCTGACGAACCGCGAGGACGAGCTATTGGCGATCAACGCCGAAGAGGTTGACGCCTACGTCGAATCCGGGGCTGGACGGGACCGTCTGACCCTGACGTCCCAGCGCATTACCTCGATGGGCGACGCCCTGCGCGATATTGCCGCGGCGCCTGATCCCCTCCATGAGACACTCGATCACAGCATTCGCCCCAATGGACTTCACGTCGAGCGCCTGCGCGTGCCCTTGGGGGTCATCGGCGTGGTCTACGAGAATCGCCCCAACGTCACCAGCGACGTCGCCGGACTGTGCGTACGCAGTGGCAATGCCGCGTATCTGCGCGGCTCTTCATCGGCCCAGCGCTCGAACCAGTTCATCGTCGATCTCTGGCGCGAAGCTCTGCGGGCCGAAGGGTTACCCGAGGACGCCGTCGCACTCGTCGCCGACCCCTCGCACGAGGCGGCGGTGACCTTCATGCAGATGACCTCGGTGCTCGACTGCCTGATTCCGCGAGGGGGGCCGAGCCTGATTGCGGCGATGCGCGAGCATGCGCGGGTTCCCTTCGTGTTGGACGGTGACGGCAACTGCCACATCTATGTTGACCAGAGCGCCGACATCGACGGAGCCGTCAAGATCGTCGCCAACGCCAAGACGTCGCGTCCGGGCGTGTGCAACGCCGCCGAGACCGTGCTGGTGCACCAGGCGGTTGCGGAAGACTTTTTGCGGGCGTTTTCTTTCGCGGTTCCCCAAGTTGAATTGCGCGGTGATGAGCGCACGCTCGCCGTACTGCCCGAGGCGACGCCGGCGAGTAACGACGACTACGAGCGCGAGTTCCTCGACCTCATCTTGGCCGTCAAAGTGGTGGACTCACTCGACGAGGCCATCGAGCACGTCGCGACCTACGGAACGGGCCACTCCGAGGCGATTCTCACGCAGAGTGAGGAGAATGCCGAGGCCTGGGTTCGTCGGGTCGACGCCGCCGCGGTCGTGGTGAACGCCTCGACGCGATTTGTGGATGGCGGAGAGTTGGGCTTGGGCGCTGAGGTCGGTATTTCGACCCAGAAATTGCACGCACGCGGACCGATGGGCCTCCGCGAGCTGACCTGTCTCAAGTGGGTGCTACGCGGCGAAGGACAGGTCCGTTGAGCGCGCTGGATCCCCGCGAGGAACTCGCCGAGCGTCTGGGACTCAGCGAGGTTCCCGCCGTGCGCTTCTCCTCGCCCGAGGACCTTCGCGTGCGCCTAGCCGAACACGACTACTTGAGTTCCGACTCGATTTCCTCGGTGACGTTTCTCGCGGATCGTCTCGCGAAGCCCATCCTCGTGGAGGGCCCCGCGGGCACCGGCAAGACCGCGCTTGCCAAAGCCGTCGCCGAATCGCTGGGTGCTCGGCTCATCCGCCTGCAGTGCTACGA
>PLEI01000082.1 GCA_003136415.1 Acidimicrobiaceae bacterium
TACCGGAGCTTGTCCCCGGCAGACCCTTGCGGGCCAGGTTGATCGCCGCGTTGAGATCGCGGTCGATCACGAGACCACAGGCCTCGCAGTGAAACATCCGTTCGTCAAGGGACAGCGTGGCTTTGACTGTCTGGCAATGACTGCAGGTTTTTGATGACGGGTAGAGGCGTCCGGCCTTCACGAGCGCAGAGCCGTACCACTGGGTCTTGTACTCGAGTTGACGCACGAACTCACTCCAGCTGGCGTCAGAGATGTGCTTGGCCAGAGAATGGTTCTTCACCATGCCCTTGACATTCAAGTCTTCTACGACGATGAGGTCATAGTTCTTAGCGAGCCTGGTCGTTGTGTCGTGGATGAGGTTCTTGCGCGAGTTGGCGACATTAGCGTGGACCTTCTGGACTCGGCCATTGGCACGCTGCCAGCGCTTCGAGGGTGCGACTCCCTTGCGGGGTCCCTGGCGGCGTGAAGCGATGCGTTGGGCGTGCACCAGTCTCTTCTCGGCCTTTAAGAGGTGGCGGGGGTTGGCTACCTCGAGCACGTGCTCGCCACCAGGCGTGGCCCCGGTATACAAGGTGGCGAGTCCGACGTCGATGCCGATGACCCTCTCGGGAGATCGGGTTGTCGGAACGGCGCGCTGCACTTCGACACTGAAGGATACGGACCACTGGCCCCGGCGCTCGGTGATCGTGGCGGCCATGATCCGTCCGGTGCCGCGCTCCACATGCCGGTGGAGTTTGCGCATCGACTCGTAGGTCTTGATCTCACCGATGCGACTGACGCGCACGTGGTGCGAATCGGTGAGGCTCACCGCCTGGTTCGTGAAGCGCACCGAGCCACTCTGGCCTCGTCTCTTGAAGGTGGGGAACTTGGTGTTGCCCTTGCGCCAGTTGGCGAAGGCGCGGCTCAAACGTTGGGTAGCGTCGTTGTAGGTGGAGGAACCGTTCTCACCCCACCAGGGCGCCATTTCATCGCGGTGCTTGGCCCAGAGATACAGCAGGTCGAAATGGCCGGTGTCGAGATAGTTCTCACTAGGCACCTCCTCGCCGGCGTCCTTCCGCTTGCGGTTCTCGTCCCAGTTGGCCTTCACGAGACCGAGCAATGCGTTATAGGCGAAGCGTGAGCCGCCGATGTGGCTGCGCAGGAGGTTGACCTGGTCGGTGGTGGGGTCGAACGCGTAGACGTAGGACTGGCTGATGGTCGTCGTCAAGGTCGACGTGCGCTCGAGGACGTCCATGGTCATGTGATCAGTCTCGTCACCAGGTGTGACAATTACCGCGCGCCATCACCAACAGAGTTTGCCGAAGCAGAGTCAGTGATATCGGACTTACTTGCGAAAAATGATGAGGGCGGCCGCCTCACGTGATGAGAAGTTAGCTGTCGAATCCGATCAATACCGCAGCCCCCGTGATTCGATCATTCGCGAGGTCACTGAGGGCATGAGGGGCTTGGGAGAATGGATACGTATGCACGGTTGTGGTGATTCCGATTCTCGTTGCGATGTCCAGGAATTCCTGGCCATCTTGCCTGGTGTTGGCAGTGACGCTACGAAGGGTCCTTTCTTGAAAAAGATGACGCTCGTAGTTCAATGCGGGAATATCAGTGAGATAGATTCCCGCCACGGCGAGCACACCACCACGATCCAGCGAGGCGAGGGCGACCGGGACGATGTCGCCTACGGGTGCGAAGAGAATTGCGCCGTCTAAAAGTTCAGGGGGAGAATCATTCGTGTCGCCAACGCTGGAGGCCCCAAGAGTCAGGGCAAGTCTGCGCGACTCGGGTGAACGGGTCATCACGTGGACCCGTGCTCCTTCAGCTATCGCGATCTGCGCGGTGAGGTGCGCTGAGCCGCCAAATCCGTAGATTCCCAGTCGACCGCCCTCAGGTAATTCCGTGCGACGAAGGGCCCGGAAGCCAATGATGCCCGCGCAGAGCAACGGTGCCGCCGCGACATCGTCGAAAACATCGGGGAGGTGATAGACGTAATCCTGATCCACGATGACGAACGTGGCGTACCCACCGTCGACATCCCAACCGGTGAAGGTGGGCTTAAGGCAGAGATTCTCCTGGTGGGCAAGACAGAAGCGACAACTGCCGCACGTGCGTGCCAACCACGCTGCGCCGACGCGTTCACCACGCTCAAATAGCGATGAACCCGATCCCAATTCGTCGACGACACCGACGATCTCGTGACCCGGCACGACGTTCACGCGGTGCGGCGCGAGGTCTCCTTCGACCACGTGCAGGTCGGTTCGACAGACTCCGCACGCGACCACGCGCAGTCGTAGCTGGTCGGGTCCCGGAACCGGTATGTCACGTTCGCCCAGGACGAGTGGCTCTGTGTCAATCGGTCCGGGTATTGCGACGGACCAAGCACGCATCGTAGGTGTCATTGTCAACTTCTTTGGCTACGTAAGTAGATCACTTCAATTGTGAATGTCGCGTTCGTGCGCCAACAGAGACGAAAGCCCTTTCCTCCATCCCTTCACCTCATTTGGGACCTTGGACCCTCATGATCTCAATGGGCGCGCGCCATACTGCGAAAAGGTGGCAAATGTCACCCACAAATTTGGAGGTCACCATGACTGATTTAATGGAGATTGCTTCGGACTCACAATCCGACCCCGCCGACAACGTAACGGTGTTCATCGCTCCGGGAGTCGAAGGAAGCCTTGTAACGCTCAAGCCCCGATACGAGAACTTCATCGGCGGACAATGGGTGCCACCGGTAAAGGGCGAGTACATGAATGACGTGGCGCCGGCCGACGGCAAGGTCTTTTGTCAGGTGGCGCGTTCGACGAAGGAAGACGTCGAATTGGCTCTGGACGCGGCGCACGGCGCTCGTCAAGCCTGGGCTGAGACGTCGCTCGCCGATCGTGCGAAAGTGCTGAACGCGATTGCCGACGCCTTGGAGGCCAACCTCACTATGTTGGCGGTCGCCGAAAGTTGGGAAAACGGCAAGCCGGTGCGCGAGACCCTCGCGGCCGACATTCCGCTGGCCGTCGACCACTTCCGCTATTTTGCTGGTGCCACGCGATCGCTCGAGGGCCGTTCGACGGAGATTGACAAGGACACGGTAGCGTTTCACTTCCACGAGCCGCTAGGCGTAGTGGGTCAGATTATCCCCTTCAACTTTCCTCTTCTCATGGCGGCATGGAAGATTGCACCGGCTCTCGCGGCGGGAAACTGTACGGTCGTCAAGCCAGCGTCGCCCACTCCGTGGTCGATCCTCAAGTTCGCCGAGTTGCTCGACGGAATTGTGCCACCGGGGGTCATCAACGTTGTCACCGGCCCCGGAGCCGAAATTGGTAAGGCCCTCGCCACCAGTCCTCGTATCGCCAAGATCGGCTTCACCGGCGAAACCACCACTGGCCGGCTCATTATGCAGTACGCCGCCGAAAACCTGATTCCCTCCACGGTCGAACTTGGTGGCAAGTCGCCCAATATTTTCTTCGCCGATGTCATGAATGCCGACGACGATTTCCTTGACAAGGCCGTCGAGGGATTGGTCCTGTACGCCTTTAACAAGGGCGAGGTCTGCACCTGCCCCTCGAGGGCACTGATTCAAGAGTCGATTTACGACAAGTTCATGGAGCGTTGCCTCGCTCGGATCACCAAGATCACCCAGGGCAATCCCTTGGACACGAAGACGATGATTGGACCACAAGTCTCGAGCCAACAGTTGGACAAGATCGAGTCCTACGTCAAGATCGGCAAAGAGGAGGGTGCGCAGGTACTCATTGGTGGAGAACCGACGAACGTGGGTGGAGGGTTCGAGGGCGGCTATTACTTCGAGCCCACCGTACTCAAGGGTCACAACAAGATGCGAGTCTTCCAAGAGGAGATCTTTGGACCAGTGTTGGCGGTGACGACATTTAAGGACGAAGCCGAAGCGCTCGAACTGGCGAACGACACTCTCTACGGGCTGGGCGCTGGCGTGTGGACGCGAGACGGCAACCTGGCGTACCGCATGGGGCGCGGCATCCAAGCGGGGCG
>PLEI01000104.1 GCA_003136415.1 Acidimicrobiaceae bacterium
GAGCATGCGCCTCGTGTCTTGGAATGTCAACGGAATCCGCGCCGTGCAGCGCAAGGGGCTCTTCAGCCCCTTCGTGACATCGCTCTCGCCCGACGTGATCTGCCTGCAGGAAACCAAGGCCGAACAGCACCAGTCCGACCACGTCATCGACGGGTACGAGGAGTACTGGCACTCGGCCGAGAAGAGGGGCTACTCGGGCACCGCAATATTCAGCCGCACCACGCCACTGAGTGTCGTCACGGGACTGCCCGCGACGCTGGTGAAGAAGTACTCGCTCGGTGAGGACGTCTTCGGCAACCCCAACAATGAGGGCCGTACGCTGACCGTCGAGTACGAGGATTTCTACCTCGTCAACGTCTACACCCCCAACGCCAAGGGTGACCTGAGTCGGCTGCGCCAACGCCACGAGCAGTGGGACCCCGCGTTTCTGGCCTACCTGAAAAAGCTCCAGAAGCTCAAGCCCATCGTCCTGTGCGGCGACCTCAACGTCGCACACACGCCCGACGACCTCGCCAATCCCAAAGCCAACGTCGGAAAGGCCGGCTACACCAACGAGGAGCGTCAGCGCTTCGAGGAGCTGCTCGCCGGCGGCTTCGTGGATACCTTTCGACTCTTCACCCAGGGCAACGGCCACTACACGTGGTGGTCCAACTTCTCCGCGGCGCGCGAGCGCAACGTCGGCTGGCGCATCGACTACTTCTTGGTGTCGGCGGACTTCGCGAGCCGGGTGCAGGCGGCCGAAATTCACGCCGACCTCATGGGATCAGATCACTGCCCGGTCTCGATCACGCTGGATCTCTAGGTCGCTCGACCGAGGGCGAACTACGCAACTTGAGGACTGACCCCGAGGTATCGGCCACGGTGGCGATACGACCAAAGGGCGAATCGAGGGGTCCGTCGTGGACCGTACCGCCCAATTCCTTCACTCGCGCCAGGGCGGAATCGATGTCGTTCACCTGCCAGTAGACGACCCAGTACGAGGCGGCCCCCTCGCTCAGGAGTCCCGACGCGTCCACGATGCCCGCCACTTCAGCGCCGTCGGCCACCAACGAGGTGTAGCGGAACTCAGGAGAGTCCGACATGACCTTGGTACGCAAACCAAAGACGTCGCGGTAGAAGTCGACCGCGCCTTCAAAGTCACGCGCGTTGAGCTCGAACCAGCACGGTGTTCAGTGTTCCTCCCAGGTGGTGAAACCAGAGAAACTCAGCGGTTGCCAGGCCCCGAGCGTGGCGCCGGTGGCGTCGGTGAACACCGTCTGGATGCCCATGTCGCCAACGGGCATCGGCGGAAACACGAAGGACGCCCCCAGCTCTTCGCCGCGCGACACGGTGTCGTTGATGTCAAGGGTGCTCAGGTAGATCTTCCACGTGTTGTTGGCGGGCATGTCGCCCATGTCGCCCATGCCCCCGGCCACCGGCACTCCCTGACGGGTGAACATGAAGTAACCGCCGAACTCTTCGCTCGGTTCTTGCGCCTCCCAGCCGAAGAGCTCGCCGTAGAACCTTCGACTCGCCTGCACGTCGCTCGTCCACAGATCGATCCAACACGGTGCACCCTGGGTCACACTCCCACGCTCTGACATTTTCGCCCCCTCGACTCGATATATGGCGACTCTAGGTCCGCGGCGGCCAGATTTCCTGAGGAATCTACACACGCGAGAGAAACCTGTCGTACGGCGTGGCGACACATGCGGTTCGCGCACGAGGACTGGGTTGTTGGAGGTCGACCTTGGACGATGTCGTCGTTGCGTCCGAGCAACGTGACCACTTTGCGGGCGTCGCGTGTCGCGTCATCACTATCCGACCGCGCGGTCCATCGGGCCTTCGCGACCTTCATCCACGTGAGTGGTGACTCCAGTGCAATTGTTGCGTGCGCGCGAGCTGCGAAATCCTTCAGAACAGTCTTCTGGCATCTCATCGCGCGGCGCGATGCCACGCCACGCGGCGTAGGGGCGGAGGGACTCGAACCCTCACTGGAGGCGGTTTAAGCGCCTTGCCTCTGCCAATTGGGCTACGCCCCCACGCGCGGCTGTGACGACCTAACGCTAATGCATCAATTCGCGCACAAATCTCCCAGTCTGCGCAAAGGGCGTCACTAGGATTGGACAATGAAATCCGTGCATCGTCGGGGCACGTTTCCCCTCAGCGCTCTTCTGGCGAGCGCCACCATCGTGGTCATCTCCACGCTCGTGCCCCTCGGCGTTCCGGTGTCGGGAGCGCAGTCCATCACCCAGACGAAGACAGAAATCGCCAACCTCTCGGCGCAACTTTCACGCCAGGAAAAGTCGAGCGAAGTAACGGCCAACGCCTACGATGCCGCCAAATCCCAACTCCAGACCCTCACCAGGAACATCATCACCCTCCAGACCCGCGAGCGCGAAGAGCGCGTCGTGTTGGCTCTCACGACCAAATCAATGGTCAAGGCGGTCGTGCAGTCCTACGTCTTTGGCACCCCGACCTCGCAGACGATTGCGGTCTTCAACCAGGACGTCACCTCCTCTGACTCGCGCTCGGTCTTCGAGTCGCTGGTAGTGGACAACCTCAACGCACTGCGCGCCAAACTGAACGCTCAGCGTGCGCAGGTCTTCGCGGCCATCTCCCAGGTGTCGACGAAGCGCGCCCAGGCCAACGTCGACACCGCGAACCTGCAGAACTTGCTCGCGTCGAACATCGCGGCCGCCGATCAGACGCGCACGACGCTCGGCGTCGCCCTCGGGGCGCTCAAGACGCAGATCATCCAGTACGAAGTAGCGGCCGGTGCGGCCGCGGCGCGCGTCGGCGACACGGGTGCCGAAACGTCCGCAGTCCAAGCGGCCTCGCTCGTAGGTGGTCAGACCGCCGCCAATACGGTCCTCGCCGCCATCGCGGCCAATACGCCACCCGTCGTGACGAACCTGGTGTCGGGCACGCCCGCGGGCGTCGGATTCGACTGCTCGGGCCTGGTCCAATGGGCCTGGGGCAAGGTCGGATTCTCCATACCGCGCACCACCGAAGAGCAATGGGCGGCCCTCCCGCACGTGCCGCTCAACCAATTGCGCCCGGGCGACTTGCTCTATTACTACAACCTCGACGGCGACAACGCGGTCGACCACGTGGTGATGTACGTGGGTGCTGGACCGTGGGGCTCCAACACCATCATCGCGGCGGCCTACACCGGGACGAACATCAGCCTGGCCCCCATCTTCACGGCTGGACTCCGCGGCGCGGCTCGACCCTAAGTCCATGGCAGTACCCACGCAGTCGCTGGTGATACCGGCCTTCAACGAAGCCGCGCGCCTGGCGGCGGGATTCGAACGACTGCGGCCCACGCTCGAGATCATCGGTGCGAACCGCACCGAGATCGTCATGGTCGACGACGGCTCGACTGATGCCACCATGCGCGTCGCGCACCAGGTCTACGGACACCTGGAGCACTTTCGATTGGTGCAGCACGCCCACAACATGGGCAAGGGCGCGGCCGTGCGCACGGGACTCGCCCACGCGCGCTTCAACAAGGTCATCGTCGCCGACGCCGACATGTCGATTCGCCCCGAACATTTCGTCAATATCCTGGACGCCCTCGAGCGCGTATCCATGGCGCCCGGCTCGCGGGCCCTCGACGGCAAGATCCGTTACGAGACGTGGTCGCGGACACTCTCGGGCGCGGCATTTCACGCCCTGGTGCGCCACTACACCCAGACCACCCTGCGCGATACCCAGTGCGGCTGCAAGGGCTTTCAACTCGCCCCCGGCCGACTATTGGCCCAATTGGGCTTCGTCACCGGTTTCGCCTACGACGTGGAGCTCTTCTACCTCGCACGCCACCTCGAGTTTTCAATCGAACCGGTCGCGGTGACGTGGGACGACATCGCGGGTTCGACGGTGCACTTCGCCAACGCCAAACGCACCCTCCTGAGTGATCTGAGGAGCATTCCCCGCACGAAGTATCAGTGCCCCGTCGTCGAACTCGACGCGAAGGTCACGCTCGATGACGTGAGGCGCGCGGCCCTCGAGGCGCGCGCCGCCGGCTTGATTGTCGCGCGAGCCGGCGAGAGCGCGTTAGTGGTGATGCCCCGTGACGGTGCCGTGGCCGCGATGGGAATCGCCGAGTCGCTCCAGGGAAGGCTGCGCACGGCCTCGTTGGACGAACTGCGCGGCCGTTCTCTCGAGGCGGTTTAGTCGTCAGTCACTGCGCGGCAACAGCCAGTCGACCACCAGTTGCGGTGCTCGATCCGACCATTCCTCGGCGGTGATGGCGTAGTGGGCGTGGTCCTCCCACGCGCCGTCGATTTCGAGGTAGCGCTCGGCGATGCCCTCGAAGCGCAGGCTCAGCTTCTCCACCACCCGGCGCGACGCGGCGTTGCGCGGAATGATGTTGATCTCTACGCGATGCAGTCGCAGCGTGTCAAAGGCGTACTGCAGAACCGTCACCACCGACTCGGGCATCAGACCCAGTCCGGCGACCGCCTCGTCAATCCAGTACCCCACGAAGGCCGACTGCAGCGGGCCTCGTTGGATCGACGAGAGCGTGATCTCGCCGACGAAGCGACCCTCGAAGAAGACGCCGAAGCCGAAGCCGGTGCCCATCTGGCGTTCGCGTTCGCGAATGGCGCAGCGGCTCGAAAAGCTGCGCTCGTCCTCGGCGAGGTGCGCGGCGTGCGCCGAACGCGGCTCCCATTTCACGAGCCAGTCGTGGCAGCGGCGGCGCACTTCGAACCAGCCGTCGTAGTCGGCGTCGCCCAGCGTACGCAGAACGACCCGCCGACCGTGCAAGTTGATCGGCGAATGAACACTGCTACGGGTCGTCACTATGAGCGAATCCTCACTACTCCATCGTTACAGGTTCGTCGCCGACGCGCACGTTAGATGAGCGATGCGGCGACGCCGTCCAAAATATCGTCCTCGGAAGTGAGTAGTTCCACCGCCCCAAAGCGCCCCATCACCGCGTCGAGGATGTAAAGACCCGCCACCAGCACGTCCTCACGGCCCGCGATCATGCCGGGCAGGGCGAGTCGCTGCGTGGGGGTCAATTCGCCGAGGCGACCGCGCCAGCGACGCACGTCCGCGCGCGAGAGTCGAAGGTGATGCACGGCATTGCGGTCGTAGTGCGTCAAGCCCGCGTCGAGTTGCGCCAGGGTCGCCACCGTGCCCGCGAGTCCCACCAGACGTACCGCACCCACCAGGGACGCCAGGGCCGGCACCGCGTCGAACGCCCGGTCGAGCTGCTCGTCAATCATGGCGCTGGCGGCCGTCGCCGTGGCGGCGGTGACCACGCCGGGTCCCAGGGCGCGCTCGGTCACGCGCACGCACCCCAATTGCATCGAATACGCCCGCACGACGCCGTCGATGCGCACCGCCAGCTCGGTCGAGCCGCCGCCGATGTCGACAATGAGGGTCGGTCGCGGGTCCGGGCTCAGTCCGCGGGTCGCGCCCGCGTAGGAGAAGGCCGCCTCCTCGTCGCCACGGAGCAGCCGTGCCTCGACACCAGTGATCAGCGTCGCGCGGGCCAAGAATTCATCACCATTGGCGGCGTCGCGTACTGCCGAGGTCGCTACCAGCAGACCGCGCTCGACGCCGTGCGCATCCATCATCCCGCGATAGAGCTCGAGCACGCGATAGCTGCGCTCGAGCGCCTCGGCCGACAGATTGCCCGAGGAGTCCACGCCCGCGGAGAGGCGCGTGATGCGCATCTCGCGCGCCAAGGTGTCACCCTCGCCCGAGACGATCAGCAGTCGCGTAGAGTTCGAACCGCAGTCGAGGACGGCGACGTTAGTCGTCACGGACGTCAATTATCTCGAGACCCGGCAACACCACTTCACTCGCCACTAGCTGACCCACCGGGTCGTCGTGGCCAGCGAGGTAGTTCGCGAGGTGCGCGTGCAGACATTTGACGCCCACGCGGGTTCCGCCCACTCCCCCGCGGGCCTCGATGGCGTCGCGGCGCACGGTGGCCGCCTCACGACGGCGTCGGTACTCCTCGTGGGCGCGCGCGAGGTCCTCGGGGTCGACGAGGTCCTCGTAGCGATGCACGCCGCTCGCTCCCTCGATACGGCTCACTGCCTCATTGAGTTCGGCGTCGATCAGCCAATACAGCGTGGGCATCGGCGTGCCGTCGCGCAGATGGGGCTCGTTCTCGATCACCACCGGACGCCCGTCACGGCGCCGCACGACCACGGCGCATCGCCCGTTGAGGGGCCGCCCGACCAGTGCTTCAACGCTCACGAGGTCGTCCGGCGTCGCGTCGCGAAAGGTCAACGCCAGAACTCGAGGGTCCGCACGAAGCGCGAGACGAAGCCGTGCAGGCCCGATGACGAGCTCGCGGTGTTGGAAGTTCCACTCGAGGGCACGACTCCCGAGGCGGGATTCACCAGCGGCTGGAACCCGGGGTCGGTGGAGTTCTGCGCGACGTACCCCGCGCCATTGCCGGGCAAGACCTGGATGAGACGTTGACCGGGCTGGACGAGCTGATAGTCCTCGCGCGCCAGGGCAATAGCCGCGGCCTCGGTCGAGACGGCCTTGGCCTGCTGGGTCAGCGCGGCGGCCTGGCGGTTGGTCTGGGCGATTTGGCTAGAGGCGCTGTTGAGCGCGATTTGTTGGCGCCAGAGGGTCTTGAAAGGGAAAGACACGGCCACGATGGCGATCGCCGCGAGTACCGCCAGCGGGAGGACCCACCGTGGATACCGCGTCTGATTACTTCGTGTAGCTGACACCTGCCGCCCCCGACAACGACGTGGCCCCGAGAAAGCGAGCCGATTCTCCGAGCTGTTCTTCCAGTCTCAGTAGTTGATTGTACTTCGCGACCCGGTCAGAACGCGCCGGTGCGCCGGTTTTAATCTGGCCGGCGTTCGTCGCCACCGCGAGATCGGCAATGGTCACGTCCTCAGTTTCGCCCGAGCGATGCGAAATCACGGCGCTGTAGCGGTGCAGATTAGCCATTCGCACGGTGTCGAGGGTCTCGGTGAGAGTGCCGATCTGGTTGAGCTTGATGAGAATCGAGTTGGCCACGCCGAGGTCGATGCCCTTTTGCAGCAGTTCCACGTTGGTGACGAAGTTGTCATCGCCGACCAGCTGGATGCGTTGGCCCAGCTTGTCGGTCAACGCCTTCCAGCCGTCCCAGTCCTCTTCGGCCATGCCGTCCTCGATCGACACGATCGGGTAGCGGTCGCACAGGTCAGCCCAGTAGTCCACAATCTCGAGGCTCGAGAGAACGCGACCCTCGCCGTCGAGGTGATAGGCACCATCGCGGAAGAACTCGCTGCTGGCCGGGTCGAGGGCGATGGCGATGTCGCGCCCGGGGGTGCGCCCCGTCGACTCGATCGCCTCGATCAACACCTTGACCGCGGTCTCGTTGTCGGGCAGGTCGGGCGCGAAGCCGCCCTCGTCGCCGACGGCGGTCGAGAGTCCACGCTGGGCCAGCACCGACTTGAGTGCGTGATAGGTCTCGGCCCCCCACTGCAGGGCCTCGGAGAACGTCGCGGCACCAATCGGCATCACCATGAACTCCTGGAAGTCGATCGAGTTCTTGGCGTGCACTCCGCCATTGATGACGTTGAACATCGGCACGGGCAGCACGTGGGCGTTGACGCCCCCCAGGTAGCTGTAGAGGGGCAGTTCGCTCTCCATCGCGGCGGCCTTGGCGGTCGCGAGAGACACGGCGAGGATGGCGTTGGCGCCCAATCGGCCCTTGTTGGGCGTGCCGTCGAGATCGATCATGGCGTAGTCGACGGCGCGCTGATCCTCGGCGTCGTAACCCTCGAGCGCGTCGTTGATCTCGGTATTGACGAACGAGACGGCCTGGCGCACGCCCTTGCCACCCCATTCGCTGCCACCGTCGCGCAACTCGACCGCTTCGTGGATACCCGTCGAGGCTCCCGAGGGCGACACGGCGCGTCCAAAGGCACCGGACTCGAGGTGAACCTCGGCCTCCACCGTCGGGTTGCCACGCGAATCCAAGATTTGGCGGCCCAGGACTACTTCAATCGCGCTCATGGCGTTTCTCCTTCGAATCGTCGCCTTTAAGGCTACTCGGCGCCTCGCGATGGGTCCGATTGGTCGGCCTCGATACCACGTATCTGGTCGCGCAGCGTGAGGATCTGTTCACGCAGCAGTGACTCCAGATCGAAGTGAGCCGATGATGCGAGCGCACTGAGAGCGCTGAGGGCGTCGCTCAGACTTTCGGGGGTTGCCGAGAATGTCACACTGTTCGCGACCTCGTCGTCGTGGGTGGAAACAATGAGGGAGGACACCGCCGAGCGCCACCGCGCGACGTTCTCCGACGAGGTGGGCGCCGCGCCAAGTGAGTCGGCCTTCTTCAGAACCTTCGCGTGCAGCGACAGCGACGGCAGTTGCCACGCGATGCCGTCGAGGACGCTGGTGCGGCCCTTCTCGGCTTGCTTCAGCATTTCCCAACGTTGCGCGACGTCCTCAGCGCTGTCCACCACGACGTCGCCAAAAACGTGAGGGTGGCGAAAAGTCAACTTGTCGCGTTCGGCGTCGGCGATGGTGGCGAAACTAAATCGGCCTTCTTCGTCACCGAGTTCGGCGTGGAAGACGACTTGGAAGAGCAGATCGCCCAGCTCTTCTTCGGCGTGCGCCACCACCGTTTCGTCCTCTTCGCCCGATTCGATCATCGTCGCCAGTGCTCCGAGGGCGTCGAGGGCTTCGTACGACTCTTCGAGCAAGTGACGCGTCAGTGACGCGTGGGTTTGCTCCTGGTCCCAGGGGCACTCGGCGCGCAGACGTCGGGTGAAGCTCACGAGGTCGTCCATTGCCTCACCCGCGGTGCGCAACCCCGTCACGTAGAGCGACGTCAAGTGGTCGGCGCTAGCGAAGCGCGCCAGGTCGCGCGCTTCAAGGCGCACGATGCGTTCATCCTCCAGTCCGAGGTGATGCAGGACATCAACTGGCGTGTGCGCGGGCAGACGATCGGCGACGGTCGCGAGGACTTCGGGCGCGTAGGTCTGCAGGATGAGTAACGGTCCGGGTCCGCGAAATGGCTCGGTTGAATCCAGGGCGTCCACGACGCGCAGCCCCCGGGCCATGGGATCGATCTTCAACGCGGCGCAGGCCACGTCGATGATCGAAACCGCCGGCTCGCACACGACGTCGACGTCGCTGCGCTCGCGCAGCAATTCGACGGTGTGCTCAGCGACCACCGGAGAGCCGGGCACCGCGTAGACGACCTCGAGGTTCGGTGAGGTGTGCGCGAGCAGCACCAAATCGTCGACGATGCGCGCGTAGAGCTCCTCGAAAGAATTCGCACTCTCGTACCAGTCGTCGTAACTCTCGACGTTGAAATCCTTCGCCGCGGGGTGCACGCTGGTCCGCAATCGAGCGACGGGAGCGTCACGCAACGCTTGAGCGGTACCGGCGGTGACGTATCGTGCGTCGCCGGGTCCGAGTCCGACGACGCGAATTCGCGGTCGGCTCACTGGTAGGGCGTTGTTGACGCAGTGGTCAGTTGCCCCGTGGAGGCGGGTCCGGACTGCGTAGGTAGCCCCGGCACGAAGATCGAGGGTCCGCTCGAACCCAGGCCCCAGCGACCATACGCCGGGTCCAGCGCCACCGCGGCGGCGTAGAGGATGCTCGCCTTCACGTTGTTGGCGGCGCTCGAATTGCTGGCCTGAATGTCGCTGATGACCACACCCTCAGCCTTGGCGAAGGGGGTGGGCGTCTTGGAGGTCGCCGCCACGAAGAGCGCGTAGGTCCCACCGTTGTAGGAGATCGAGAGAGGTGATGCCGGGAAATGCCCGACGGGCGTCGTGCCCACGTCATTGCGCACGCTGGCGAAGGACGACGAAGCGGGCGGGTAGCAGCCGAAGGCGCCGCCCGAGGCGCCGGACTTGTCCGCGGAGAACTTCTTCGCGAGCGCCGCGACCGAGAGGCCCTGCGCCTGGGAGGCCGTAAAGGCGCTCAGACTGGTCGGCGCGACGACGGCGACCGACACGCACAGGGTGTCGTAGCGCGCTAGGTGCGTCTGGTAGTACTTCTTGATGTTCGCGGCAGTGAGCGCGATCGTCTTATTGAGCCGACTCACCAAATAGACCGAGGACGCCTGATCCTCGATCTGCGCGGCGCGCATCTCGGCGGGCATCTCGGCGAGGGCCTGCGCGGGGGTGCCCGGACACGAATTGGAAGTCTGCGCCGCGGCCTGGGCGAGTTCACCTTCCAAGGAATTGGTCGCACTCGCCAGTTCCGCTGCGCTGGGGTGATGCTTCAAGGTCGTCGCGACGTACTGGTCAATGGCAATCCCCTCGACACGAAGATTGGCCCAGGCAGTCTCACCGGCGACGGTGACCGTATCGTTACCGGCGCCCTGCTTACTCATGGCGGTATTGGCGAGGGAACTCATGTAGCAATAGAGGCCGGGATTGGCGATGAAGGCGTGAAGTTCGGCTTGCAGGGCCGACTCGCTCACCGACGTACCGTTGACCGCCACCGCAACCGAGGAGCCCGAAAATCCGTACCAGCCCGCGCCGATGACGGCGAGAATGAGGAGGAGGATGACGCGACGCACCCTTCTGATGCTAGCGAGTCACGACGAGGGGCTCACGTCGGCGAAGAGCTCGTTCACCAACGCCACGAGGGCCGACGCGCTGGTCCCCCCGGGCAATTCACAGCGGAATTCCTTGGTCTCTTCGCTGTAGGCCCGCGAGCCGAAGCGGCGGCGCACGCGCATCTGGGTCGAGAGACTCAGGTCCAGCGGGCTCAGGCGAACGACTGGTTGGCCGCGCACGCCCACCTTGGCCGGTAGCACCTGCAGGTGAGTGACGCCGTGCTCGAGGCAGCGCAAGCGAAGATCGGCTAGTTCGAGTAGTCCCCGCGCGGGAGCGGGCAGCGCGCCGTAGCGGTCGATCCATTCACTGCGCAGGTCCTCGAGCTCGTCGCCACTGGCGACCGTGGCGAGGCGACGATACGCCTCGAGGCGCGCATCGTCGGCCTCGACGTAGTCCTTGGGCAGGTGCGCTTCGCCCGGCACGTCGATGGTGATCCGAGCCGCCTCGGGCACGACGATGCCCTTGGCGTCGGCGACCGCTTCGGCCACGAGTTGGACGTAGAGGTCGTAACCCACCGCCGCCACCGGACCAGACTGGTCGTGGCCGAGTAGGTTGCCCGCCCCGCGGATTTCGAGGTCGCGCATGGCGATCTTGAATCCGCTGCCCAGGGCCGTGTTGTCGCCAATGGTGCGCAGGCGTTCGAAGGCGGTCTCCGAGAGCACCTGGTTCGCGCCGTGAAAGAGATAGGCGTAGGCGCGCTGGCCGCTGCGTCCCACGCGGCCGCGCAACTGGTGCATCTGGCCCAGGCCCAGACGTTCGGCGCGGTCCACGATCAAGGTGTTCACCGACGGCAAGTCAATACCCGACTCCACGATGGTGGTGCACACCAGCACGTCGAAGCGCCGTTCCCAGAAGTCGATCATCGCTCGCTCGAGCGTCCCCTCGTCCATCTGACCGTGCGCCACGGCGACGCGCGCGTCGGGCACCAACTGGCCGATACGTCGCGCCACCTGGTCGATATCGGCGACGCGATTGTGCACGAAGAAGACCTGTCCCTCGCGCAGAAGTTCTCGTCTGATCGCCTCGACGACCGCGGCCTCGTCGTACTCACCGACGTGGGTGAGGATCGGTCGGCGATCGGCCGGCGGCGTCGTGACCATCGAAAGATCGCGGATGCCGGCGAAGGCCATCTCGAGCGTGCGCGGAATCGGACTGGCCGACAACGTCAGTACGTCGACGCCCACCGAGCGCGCCTTGATGGCCTCCTTGTGATTCACGCCGAAGCGTTGCTCTTCGTCCACCACCAGCAGTCCCAGATCCTTGAAGGCCACCGTGTCGGACAAGAGACGGTGCGTTCCGACCACCACGTCGACGGAGCCATCGGTGAGACCCTGGATGGTCTGAGCGGTTTCGGCGTCGTCGACGAAGCGACTCAGCATGGCGACCTTGACGGGGAAGCCGCCGAAGCGCTCGCTGAACGTCGCGAAGTGTTGACTCGCGAGCAATGTGGTGGGCACCAAGACGGCGGCCTGCTTGTTGTCCTGCACCGCCTTGAAGATGGCGCGCACGGCGATCTCGGTCTTGCCGAATCCGACGTCGGCCACCACGAGGCGGTCCATGGGACGGCTGAGCTCCATGTCGGCCTTGACCGCGTCGATGGCCTCGGCCTGGTCGGGGGTCAACGTATAGGGAAACAGGTCCTCCATCTCGCGCTGCCACGCCGAGTCACTGCTGAAGGCGTGACCCACGGCAACCGATCGCTGACGATAGAGATCGACGAGGTCCTGGGCGACGAGATAGGCCGCCGCACGGGCCTTGGCCCGGGTCTTTTGCCACTCGGCGCCGCCCATGCGCGACAGCGACGGCGCGTCACCGCCGGAGTACGGGGTGAGGGCATCGATCTGCTCGGTGGGCCAGTAACTGCGGCCGTCCTTGAATTCAAGGATGAGGTAGTCACGCGTCGTGCCGTTGATGGCGCGCGTCGTGGTACCCGAGAACTTGGCGACCCCGTGCATGCGGTGCACGACGTAGCTGCCCACCGCCAAGTCGTCGAAGAAGCCATCAACGTTGCGCGTGCGGGTGCGCGCGGCGCGATGTACCGCGCGACGTCCAGTCAGATCACTCTCGGACCAGACCACCACCTCGGGCGACTCGAGAGAGAACCCCGCGGGCAACGTACTCTCGAGCACGCTCAGTCGCACGTCGAGCACCGTGGCGGGGTCCGTGGAGACGTCGAGACCCTCTGCGCGCAATTGCTCGGCCATGCGCGAGACAGCGGCAGCATTCGAAGTGAGCACCACCCCACGCCGATCGCCGCTCCAGGTGCGTACGTGCGCGGCAATGCGCGCGGGGTCGCCCTGGACGATCGGCGGCGAGGTCAGCGTGATCCCCCCGTCGACCGCGGCGAAACCGCGATCAACCGTGACATCGACGCGACCCTCGAGTACTTCGTCGTAGGTGTTGTGCAGCAACGGCACGTCAGCGGTCGCTCGCCACGTGGTGGCGACCGCCAACGTGAGCTCGCGTTCCTCGTCGAGCAGGTCGGCCAGGCGACGGCGCACGCGCTCGGGCTCCACCACCAGGCACGTCAGGTCCGCTACCTCGTCGAGCAAAGTACGTCGCTCGTCGCCGAAGAGCGGCATCCATCCCTCCATGCCGTCGAAGAGCTGGCCCTGGGCGAGACGGTCGAAGACTTCTCGTCCCCATGGTTCGCTGCGGGTGAGGGCTTCGGCGCGTTCGCGCGACGCGCTCGACAGCAGCCACTCGCGTGCCGGACCCACCTCCACGACGTCCAGGTCCACCGTGGAGCGCTGCGAGGCGATATCAAACGTGGTGATCCGTTCGATCTCGTCACCGAAGAAGTCGAGACGAACGGGCTCGTGCGCGTGAGCGGGCCACACGTCGACGATGCCGCCGCGCACGGCGAACTCCGCGCGGTGCTCGACCAGGCTCTCGCGCCGGTAGCCAAAGCGCACCAACTCGGCGACGAACTCGTCGCGGTCGCGGTCGTCACCGCGCGTGACGCGCATCGCCGCGATGGGCTCCTCGGGCGGCAGGATCTGTGCCAGGGCGCGAATCGGCGCCACGACCACGTCGGGGCGTTCGCCCTGGCTCAGACGCCACCGCAGCAGCACCCGTTCGGCCATCACCGAGTTATCGGGGCTCACTCGCTCGAGCGGATGGGTGTCCCACGCGCCAAAGAACGCCACCTGCGCACCGGGACCCAGCAACGCTCGCAGCGCGTTAGTGAGTTGCTCCGCCTCAGTGGACGTGGCGGTGACGACGACCAGACCCGGGTGCTCGAGGACGTAGGAGGCAACGGCCAGGGGCGTCGCGAAGCCACTGGGGATGAACGATCCCGCCGCGTTGGCGCCGCGCAGGGTGGGAGCGACGAGTTCGAGAACCCGCCGCAGCCCGGCGGACTCAGTCACGTCCGGCGTTGATCCGGCGCTGGGCGGCGTCGAAGTCCGAGTCGACGAGGAGTTCGAGCGCGTCGGCCGCGCGTTCGACGTCCACGAGGAGCGCGGCCTTGCGTGCGCCCGTCGGACGTTTGAGCACGTAATCGGTGACCTGCTCCTTGTTCACGGGCCGACCGATGCCGATGCGCAATCGTCCGAAGTCGTGGGTGGAGAGGACCTGGGCGACCGATCGCAGGCCGTTGTGGCCCGCAAGTCCACCGCCGAACTTGAGCTGGAGTCGGCCGGATTCGAGGTCGAGGTCGTCGTGCGCGACGATGAGGCGCGTGAGGTCGTCGAGCGAGGTGCGCGTGAGCAGTGGCGGCAACGCCGCGCCGGATTCGTTCATGTAGGAGGTGGGCACGGCCAGCGTGACGGGTCCGCGTGGGGTGGGAATCGTCACCGTGAGGGCACGCTGGCGACGTTCAAGCACCAGGCGTGCGCCGCGGCGCTGCGCCAGGAGGCGCACGGCGTCGCCGCCGACGTTGTGGCGCGAACCGGCGAATTCGTCGCCGGGATTGGCGAGGCCCAAAATGACGAGTGTGCTGGCACTACCGCGCCGGCCACCTTGCACCGAGCGCCGCAGCGCCACGGCAGACTACGACTTCGCGTCGGCCGTCTTGGCCGCTCGGCCCGCGTGGGTGTTCACGACCGAAATGGCGAGGTCACCAGCGGGCACGACGCCCTCGGGCAGTTTGACGTCAACGACACGAATAGCCATGCCGGGGATCAAGTGCGAGATGTCGACGTCGATGTGGGTGGGAATCTTGTCCGGACGGGTGAAGACTTCCAGGTTGAAGAGCTGCTGGTCGATCTCCCAGTCGGCGTGACGAACTTCAACGGCGTCACCGATCATGTGCAGCGGCACCACTGCGGCGACGGGCTTGTGGGGGTCGACGACATGAAAGTCGATGTGCGACACGGTGCCGCGCACCGGGTGGCGCTGAATCTCCCTGGCCATCACGACGAACTTCTGTCCGTCGGCGTCGAGGTCGATCAGCGTGTTCAGGCCCTGGTCACCCGAGACCGCGGTGCGAAAACTCTTGGCGTCGACCGACACGGGCAGCGGAGAGACGCCCTCGCCGTAGACGACGGCGGGAATGGAGCCGGCAGTTCGCAGACGGCGCGAGTTGCGACTTCCCTGGGCCCGGTCCGTGGACGCGTGCAACGTAGTCTCTGACATGACAACTCCTTGTGCGAATTCGGCGCGCACAACTATAAGTCGCGCACAGGGTGAATAGTCTAGCCGTCGCGCTGACCCGCAACTGGCGGGTCTAGAGCAGGTTTTCGCCACCGAAGATGTCGGACACTGAGGAGTCCTCGAAAATCGCCGAGATGGCGTTGGCCACAATAGTCGCGACCGAAAGGATCTCGAGCTTCTCAAAGCGTCGTTCGGGTCCGAGGGGCAGGGTGTCGGTGACGATCACCCGGCTCACCGGCGCGTTGAACAGGCGGTCGACCGCCGGCGGCGAGAACAATGCGTGGGTCGCCATGACCCATATTTCTCCCGCTCCCTGGGCTTTCAAGAGGTCGCACGCGGCCACGATGGTGCCGGCGGTGTCGATCATGTCGTCGATGAGGACGCAGTGGCGTCCGGCGACGTCACCCACGATGTGGCGGGCTTCGGCCACGTTGGCCGTGCCGCGGGGACGGGTCTTGTGCACCAGCGCGAGGTCACAGCCCAGGTGCTGGGCGTAACGTTCAGCGACCTTGACGCGCCCGGCATCGGGAGCGACGACGACGAGGGTATTGGTGTCGGCGTGGGTCTTTAAGTAGTGCTCGAGCACGGGGGCGGCGACCAGGTGGTCGACGGGGATGTCGAAGAAGCCCTGGATCTGGCCGGAGTGGAAGTCCACCGAGAGCACGCGGTTCGCTCCCGCGGTCTGGAGCATGTCGGCGANNTCATGATGAGTTGCTCCATGACCGCGTCGTTGACCGGTGAGGAGTGCGTCTGGATGATGAAGACGTGCGCGCCGCGGATCGATTCGTCGAAGCGGCAGTGGATCTCGCCGTTGGCGAACTCGCGCAGATTCGCCTCGGTGAGTACTACCCCGAGTTTGTCCGCGATGTCCTTCGCGAGGGCGGGGTGGCAACGCCCCGTGACGATAACGAGACGACGCTTTGACAATGACTCCACGCCGCAATCGTACAAGGTGCCGTCGGTACCCACTTCTCGTACGATGCGTTCGTGAGCGACTACGACGAGTTCGGGTATTTCGACCAGAACATGGCCGAGTGGGACCTCCGCGGACCCGCGCCCCACGTGCGACGCGCCTTCGTGGCCGTGGAGGGTCTACGCCACGTCAGCGCCCTGGTATGGGGCGACGGGCCACCGGAATTGGTACTGATCCACGGCAGCGCTCAAAACGCCCACACCTACGACACACTGGCCCTGGCCCTCGAGCGACCCTTAGTAGCAATTGACCTGCCCCACCACGGACATTCCGACGCCTCGTTCTACGGCCCTCGCGCGGTCCTCGAGCACGCGTCAGACGTGGCCACGACGATTGCCGCGTTGACCACTCCCCCGTTGCCGCTCGCGGCCATGTCCTACGGCGGGCTCGTGGCCATTGCTCTGACCTATTCTCACCCTCAGTTGGTGAGCCGACTCGTCCTCATCGACATCACGCCGGGAGTGAGTGCCGCCCGGGCGAGTCGCATCCTCGACTTCATCGACGGTCCCGGATCATTCGCCGACTTCGACGAGATCCTGCAACGCACCGTTGCCTTTAACCCCGGGCGATCCGAGGCGTCGCTACGCCGGGGCATCATGCACAACGCGATCGAGCGGCCCGACGGTACGTGGGTCTGGCGACACCAGCAACACGGTCGTGCCCCACGACAACCGCAGTCGCATATCGACCTCTGGCAGTGGCTCGAAGAGATTGCCCTACCGGTCACGCTGGTGCGCGCGATGGGACCCTCGTCGGTGGTGAGCGACGAGGACGTGGACGAGTTTCGTCGACGACGGCCCCTCGACGAAGTCATCGAAATCCCCGGCGCGAGCCACTCGATTCAGGGCTCTCATCCGCTCGAGCTGGCCGAGATTCTTGGCCGTCGCCTCTAGCGCCCCCGACGGGCGCGTAGCGGGGACATCGACATTCGCGTCACTCCTGTGCTTCGATCTCAGGAAAACCCCAGTGGTGGCTGATTGGTCACATTGGTCAAAAAATGGAGACTCCGACTCCAGAGATTTGTCACAATGTCCAGAAATTTCAACGACAAATATTGGTCGACGTTTTGCAACCAATGTACCCATTTGGTGCGTCCGCACCACTAAAGTGGCCCGGAACCTGCGTCTGTCGAGCACTGGAGAAAACATGTCCCGCACGAATCCCGCAGTCGACGCCGTGTCTGGCGAACCTCAACGTCGCTTCGTCTACGACTTCGACCACGACCACGGCGTCGAACCCATGACCCTCAAGGCGCTGCTCGGTGGCAAGGGCGCGAACCTCGCCGAAATGACTTCGGTGCTCGGCCTGCCCGTGCCCCATGGTTTCACCATCTCCACCTCCGGGTGCCGCGCGTACCTGCGCCACGGCTGGCCCGTCGCCCTCGACCTGGAGATTGACGACGCCATTGCGCGCCTCGAAGCGCGAATGGGGCGTCGCCTGGGCGACGACGTCGATCCCTTGTTGGTCTCGGTGCGCTCGGGGGCGCAGTTCTCGATGCCCGGCATGATGGACACCGTCCTCAACCTAGGTCTCAACGATGCGTCGGTGAAGGCAATCGTCGAGCGCACTGGCGACGCGCGCTTCGCCTACGACTCCTACGCCCGCTTCATCGCGATGTACGGGCGCATCGTTCTCGACATTGACGCCACTCTCTTCGACGAGCACCTGCGCAGGGCCATGGATGCCGCCGGCGTGGTGACCGAGAGCGGACTCAGCGCCGAGGCGAACGCCGAGCTGGCGCTTCGCTACCGCGCCGTCGTCGAGGAGCAGAGCGGCCGACCATTCCCCCAGGAGCCTCGCGTCCAGATGCGCGAGGCCATCGAAGCGATCTTCTCGTCGTGGAACGGCGCACGCGCCCGCGCCTTTCGCGACCGCGAGGGCATCGACCATGATTTGGGCACCGCGGCCAACGTGCAAGCGATGGTCTTTGGCAACCGCGACGCCTCGTCGGGGACCGGCGTCGCCTTCACCCGCAACCCCTCGAACGGCGAGCCCGTCGCCTTCGGTGACTTCATGGTCAACGCCCAGGGCGAAGACGTCGTTGCGGGAACTTCAATCACCCGGCCCTTGAGCGACCTTGACTATCTCTTCCCCGATGTGGCCAATCAATTGCGCCAAGTATTCGCCCGCCTCGAGGCGCACTTTGGCGATATGTGCGACATCGAGTTCACCGTTGAACAGGGCCGGCTCTGGATGCTCCAGACCCGCCCGGGCATGCGCACGGGGGCGGCGGCGCTGCGCATGGCGGTCGACATGGTCAACGATCCCGCGATCCACCTGACGCGCGCCGAGGCCATTTCGCGCATCACCGGCGACCACCTGGACCAGGTTCTGCACCCGACCTTCTCGTCCTCGTCGCCGCTCACCGTACTCGCCCGGGGTCTGGCGGCGTCCCCGGGCGCGGCGGTCGGTCGGGCCTACTTCGACGCGGAGTCGGCGGTCACGGCCTCGAAGCGCGGCGAGCGGGTCATTCTCGTGCGCGCCGAGACGAGCCCCGACGACGTCGCGGGCATGCTCGCGGCGCAAGGCGTGGTGACGGCCCGGGGCGGACTGGTCTCTCACGCCGCCGTCGTCGCGCGTGGTTGGGGCAAGCCCGCGGTCGTGGGCGTCAGCAACCTACTCGTCGAGGTGAACAGCGCGCGGGTGGGTGACGTCGTCATCCACGAGGGCGACTGGCTCTCGCTGGACGGCACCGCCGGAATTGTCGTGCTCGGCGAAGTGGAGCTCGCCTCGAGCGCCGCGCCCGCTCAGCTCGAGGTGATCTTGCGCTGGGCCGACGAGATTCGTGCGGGACACTTAGGCGTTCGCGCGAACGCCGACACCGCCGCCGACGCCGCGGCGGCCCGCGACCGAGGGGCTGAGGGCATCGGACTGTGCCGCACCGAGCACATGTTCCTCGGTCCCGAACGACTGCCGGTGGTGCGCGCGATGATTCTGGCGGATAACGATGAGGAGTACCGCGACGCCCTCGAGCGCCTGCTCGAGGTGCAGCGTGCCGACTTCGTCGCCATTCTCGAGGTGATGGACGCGTTGCCGGTCACCGTGCGGCTCCTCGACCCGCCCTTGCACGAGTTCTTGCCCGATCTCGAGGCGCTCCTCATCAAGGAGGCGAAGGAGGGACTGAACGATGACGAGACGCGGCTCCTCGCCGCGGCGCGTTACTGGCACGAACAGAACCCGATGCTCGGCGTGCGCGGCGTGCGACTCGGGGTCCTCAAGCCCGGCCTCTACGCCATGCAGGTGCGCGCACTGTTGGAGGCGGCCCAGTTGCGCCTGGAGGCGGGTGGCGACCCGCGTGTCGAGATCATGATCCCCCTGACCATTTCGGCACCGGAATTGGCGCTGGCGCGTTCGTGGGTCATCGAGGCCGGCGAGTACGTGGCGAGCAAGTACCTCGCGCCATTGCAATTCTCGATCGGCACGATGATCGAGACACCACGCGCCGCGCTCCTCGCGAATGAAATTGCCACCCACGCCGACTTTTTCTCGTTTGGCACCAATGACTTGACGCAAATGACCTTCGGCTTCAGCCGCGACGACGTCGAAGGCAAGCTCATGGCGCCGTATTTGGCCCAGGGACTTCTGGAACACAACCCCTTTGACGTGCTCGACGACCAGGGCGTGGCGGAGTTGGTCCGCCTCGGCATCAGCCGTGGCCGCAGCACGAATCCGCGGTTGAAAGTCGGCATCTGCGGCGAACACGGCGGCGATCCGGCGTCCATTGCCATTCTCTACGGCTGCGGCGTGGATTACGTGAGTTGCTCACCGTATCGGATTCCGGTAGCGCGCCTCGCGGCAGCCCAGGCAGTGCTGGCCGGTAAAGCCGAGCACTCTCGGTAACTACCAATCGTATTCATCAGGTATTTCGGGTGCCTGAAGTGAAAACGTCTCGAGCTGGCGGGGGAGGGCTCGAACCTCCAACCTACGGATTCAAAGTCCGTCGTTCTGCCAATTGAACTACCCGCCATCTAGGGTGCTAACAATCTTTCTAGATTCTTAGTGAAAGACGAAAGACCGTTAATACCAACACGCAACACTAGAGCCTGATTGCATTCCAAAGGAAAGCCCGTGACCAACCTACCCACCAACAATGCCTACATCGCAATTGTTGACGACGACGCCGCGATTCGAACGGCGCTGGGGCGCGCCCTGCGGATGGAGAATTACGATGTCGAGCTCTTCGAGGACGGCTCGAGTGCGCTGCGCGCGGTTCAGTTGCGCGCGCCCGACGCCATTGTCCTCGACCTCCAATTACCCGACATTGACGGGCTCGAAGTGTGCCGGCGCATCCGCCGCGCCGGGGACGCCACGCCGATTCTCATGCTGACCGCCCGCGACGCCGTCAACGACCGCGTCGAAGGCCTCGACGTGGGGGCCGATGATTACCTGGTCAAACCCTTTGACCTGGCCGAATTGCTGGCGCGCCTCCGCGCGTTACTGCGCCGGCGCCAGGTCGCCGACGGCGACGACACGGTTCTGCGCTTCGAAGACCTCACCTTGAATCCTGGCACCCGCGAAGTTCGCCGCGGGGACCGCGTCATTGAACTCACCAAGATCGAGTTCGACCTGCTCGAACTTTTCTTGCAGCACCCGCGCCAAGTACTCACCCGCGACCAGATACTGGACCTGGTGTGGGGCTACACCTTTGACTCGGGCACCAACTCGTTGGCCGTCTACATCGGCTACCTGCGCCGCAAGCTCGAAGAGAGCAACGAGGCCCGCCTCATCCAGACGGTTCGTGGCGTAGGATACGCGCTGCGCATTGCATGACCTTTCGCGGACGCGTCATTGCCGCGACCGTCATCGCGGCGACCCTGGCCGTCGTGTTGGCGAGTCTGGCCTCGTTCCTAACGACCCGCAACGCCCTGACGCACTCGGTGGATGAATCGTTACTTCAGGCATACAACCGCGGCGGCGGCGAGGGCTTTGAAAGTTCCCCCTCAGCCCTCGTGTTGGCGAACGGGAGGGTATATGCGGCTAACACACCGCCGAAGGGTGTCATTGACACCACCGTGAAGAAATACGCCAACGGACAGCTAAAGGGGTACACCTTTCGCACCATCGAGATCGGCAACCAGGCGGTGCGCGAACTCGTTATCGGTCTGAACCCCGGCGACACCATCCCGTGCCCCACTAGTAGCGGAGACTGTCAACTCCCAACTACGGCCGCCGAAGTGTTCACCGTCCCGTTCTCGGGTCAGATCGCCGAACTGCGCAACTTGGTGCGGACCTTGCTATTGGTCTCGGCAGGAGTATTGCTGATGGCGCTCTCGCTCGGCGTTCTCTTGGCTCGCGCGGCACTACACCCCTTGGAAGACGTGACCGACGACATCGAAGACATCGCCGAGACGAGCGACATGTCGCGTCGACTCGAGGAGGGTGACGTCGACGAACTCGGTCGGTTACGTCGAACCTTCAACCGGTTACTCGGCACCGTCGAGGACAGCCAGTTGCTACAGCGTCAACTGGTGCTCGACGCGTCGCACGAATTGCGCACTCCGCTGACCAGCCTGCGCACCAACGCCCAAGTACTCTCGCGCGCCCAGCAGCTCGCGCCCGAGGACCTCGAGCAGCTCACCCACGACATGGTCGCCCAGGTCGACGAGTTGGCGGCGTTGGTGGGCGACCTGGCCGAACTGGCCCGCGGTGAGCGTTCCGAAGGTCCCGTCGCGCAATTACGCCTCGACGACGTGGTCGAAGAATGCGTCGAGACGGCGCGCACCTACGCGCGCATCAAGAACGTGATCATCGAGGTCGATCTCGAGACGTCGATGTTCGTGGGACGGCGCGACCGCTTGGTGCGTGCGGTCTCCAACTTGCTCACCAACGCCATCAAGTTCACCCCGGCGGGCAGCGAAATTCGTGTCACCACCACCGCGGGCGTCATCACCGTGTCCGACTCCGGTCCCGGTGTCGCTCCCGAGGACATCCCCTTGATCTTCAACCGGTTTTGGCGTTCGCCGTTGTCGCGCGGTCTGCCGGGGTCGGGGCTCGGGCTGTCCATTGTCGATCAAGTCGTCGCTGAACTCGACGGCAACGTCGAAGTCGACCGCGATCCCATCTTGGGCGGCGCGCGATTCTCGATCACGCTGCCAACCGTCTAGGGTCTCACCTTTCACGAGATCTCCGTAGTTGGTCGAGGCGTGGCGTTGTGCCCATCGCTGAGTCCCGCGAATGCTGGCACCAGACTCACTTCGCCCACGTGGGTCCGTCGCGCCACATGCCGTACACCCGCATGAGGAAAATCCCGACATTGAAGATGAGGGCGAAGGAGGCGCAGGTCGCAAATTTCACACCCCAGTCCAAGGCTTCGCCGAGGTACGTCGATATCAACTTGTTCCCATGAGAGCCAAGCCAGTGGCGACGTTAGAGAAGAATCTGATCAATCTCGCCAACACTGAGGATGAAGACCAACCAGCCGGCCCATTTCGCGCCGTGGGCCGAGCGAGGCCTCCTTCGGTGAGAGTCGCACCGAGCACCAGATCCAAGAGTCTCGCCGGCACGTTGGCGAGTCCGTTGGCGTAACTCCCCTCCACCACTGGGCGGGTGCGGGGATGCTTCGGGACCGGATCAATTGGAGTCCGCTTCGGTCACGCCAACCGAGTGGTGAGACGAGTGCGCGACCGTCGAGGCCGCGGCGGCGTACACCGTACGACGAGGGAAGAGTCGATCGTATCGCCACGCGAGGCACCTGCTCCACGGTGCATTTCCTTCTCATTTTCTTAAATGTCGCTATTCGAGTGCTTATGCACGGCTGGCACACTGGATTGCATGACCCCCTCGCCTCGCACCACCCATCAGCGTGACCGCCGCTTCGCCCGCGTGCGCATGCTGACGAGGACAATCTTCGTGGGATCGAGCGTTCTTTCCGTGGGCATGGTCGGCTATTTGTCCAGCACCACGAAGTTGCACACCACCGTGCACCGCCCCACCACGACGATTGCCCCGGCAACCACCACGACGGGCGCGACGACGGGCACCACGAACCCCACGGCCACCACGACGACGACCGTCCCGGTCACCACGACGACGACGTGTTACACGACGCCCTCGGGCACCACTACTTGCAATTAGGCCACCGGTGAACTTCTCCATTTGGGGCCTGTCGGGCTCTTTGCACACCGAACGCGACAATCAATTACCCTTCGCCGAAGACCGACTGCACCACTGGATCGACGCCATCGATCAGGCGTGCAACCGCTTCCGAAGCGATTCGGAGATTTCGCGACTCAATCGCGCCGAGGGCGAGGTGGTCGTGAGCACCACGCTCGTGATGGCCCTCAAGGCCGCCCAGCGCGCCAGCGATCTCACCGGCGGACTCTGCGACCCGACCGTGCTCACCTCCCTCGAGGCGCTCGGTTACGACCGCGACTACGCCACAATTGGTCTCCTCGAGGACACCCCCGTCGAGCTGCATCCTGCCCCGGGTTTCGCGGCCCTCGGCTTTGAGGAGTCGACCCGGCGCGTTCTCAAGACACCCGCTTGGCGCATCGACCTCGGCGCGAGCGCCAAGGCCCTCGTGGCTGATCTGGTCGCCGACGACGTCGCTCCGACGGGCGGCGTCGTCGTCGAAATCGGTGGCGACGTGTGCGCCAAGGGACGCGGGAGCGATGGACCATGGGTCGTCGGTATCGCCGAGACATTACAGATCGTCGGTGACGAGCCGCGGATCGGTCTCGAGAACGGCGCGATCGCCACCTCGTCCAATGACGTACGCACGTGGACGCGCGGAGGAAAGGTCATTGGTCACATCATCGACCCGCGCACCGGAGACAGCGCTCAGAGCCCCTACGTGACCGCCACCGTCATCGACGCCGACTGCGTCGGGGCTAATGCCTTCGCTACCGCCGCGTTACTCTGGGGTGAGGACGCTGGTTGGCACATCGCCCAGGCGGGCCGTTCCGCTCGTCTAGTGCGCCACGACGGCACTATTGAGTTCGTCGGAGCTTGGCCCCGAGAGGAGACGGCGTGATTGCCTTGACCACGGCCTATCTCTGGTACACCACACGCGCGACGGGCATCGTCGCCATGCTGCTCTTCACCGCCGTCGTGGCGCTCGGCACACTGGTGGCCAACCGCGTCGGCGGCACGTTCATCGGCCGCTTCGAAGTCAATGAGGTGCACCGTTCCCTCTCCATGGTCGCGGTCGTCTTCCTAGTGATACACATCATCACCACCGTCCTCGACAGTTTCGTCTCGACCGGGCTGATCTCGGCGGTGATCCCCATGACCTCGGCGTACAAACGCGTGCCCGTCGCCCTGGGCGCGGTCGCCTTCGACCTCATCTTGGCGGTGTGGATATCAAGTCTGCTCAAACTGCGCATCAAGAACCAGACCTGGCGCTTCATCCACTGGTTCAGTTGGCTGGCCTTCGCCATCTCCTTGGTGCACGGCTACCTCACCGGGACCGACGTACACAAGGGCATCGGCATGCTGGTGGTGATTGGTTGCGCGGGCGTGGTCGCCCTGGCCGCGGTCTGGCGATTCCTCGGGCGGCCCACGCGCGCCGCCGGACGCACGGCCTTGTCACCTCTGGCCACGCCGCCGATACCGCCGCGTTCGCGCATGAACGAGTCCTTCCCCAAGACTCCCCCACGTCCGCCGTCATCACGGAGACCACGGTGATCGAAGCGCGAACGTTACCGCGTCTCTTCGCCGGAGCCACCAACCGTCCGCTGTCGCTCGAGGCTCACGAGGAAATGTTCAGACCCGCCGGCAACGTGGCGAGCCTGCTCGACGAACTCGACGCCTCAGGCCTAGTGGGCCGCGGCGGCGCCGCCTTCCCCACGACCCGCAAGGTGCAGCTGCTGCGCAACCAGCGCGGGCACAAGTACGTCGTCGTCAACGGCATGGAGGGTGAACCCGCCGCGCACAAGGACAACCGCTTGCTCTCGACCAACCCGCACCTGGTGCTGGACGGCGCCGAAATGCTGGCGACGATGATTGGCGCCAGCCGCATCGCCATCTGCGTCGCGCGCGACAACCCGACGGTCGTGCACCACGTCGAGCAAGCGATTCACGAGCGCGCCCGTCGCAATCTGCGCGGACCCGGCATCGACCTGCACACGCCGCCGTGGCGCTACGTCGCGGGTGAAGAGTCCGCACTGGTGCACTGGCTCGACGACAACGAGTCGCTCCCCCAGTACCGACCGGACCGACCACACATCTTGCGTATCGGGCGCGGACCCGCCATGGTGGACAACGCGGAGACCTGCGCCAACGTGGGGCTGATTGGTCGCTACGGCGCACAATGGTTTCGTGCCCTGGGCACTCACGACCATCCGGGTAGCGTCGTCGTGTCGGTGACCGGTGCCGTGACGCGCCCCAACGTGCTCGAGGTCAACCTCGGCACTCCGATCAGTTCCCTCCTGGCGTCCGCCGGCGCGGACCCCGCGCCCCAGGCCGTTCTGCTCGGTGGTTATGGCGGCGCGTGGCTACGCGGCGACCAGATCAACACGCCCTATTGCAACGAGGCGCTCGCGCCCCTGAGTCTCTCCGTGGGCGCCGGCGTCGCGGCGGTATTGCCGCGTCAGGCCTGCGGCATCATCGAGGCACACCGCGTGGTGCGTTGGATGGCCCACGAGAGTGCGCGCCAGTGCGGACCCTGCGCCTTCGGCCTGCCGGCACTCGCCGAGGACCTGCTCGCCGTGGTGCGCGGGGGACGCGACGGTGTGGCGGCGATTGCTCGCCTACAGGATCGCTGCAACGTCATCGAGGGACGCGGCGCGTGCCGCCACCCCGACGGCGTCGTGCGCTTCGTTCGCTCGAGCATCGACGTCTTCGCGGCGGACATCGACAACCACTTACGCGGCGCTCCCTGCGCCGGGGCGCGCTCGAGTCAGCGCTATCTCACGGTGCCGGCCCTGGAACACGAAGAGGACCTCATATGGGAGTAATTCGCCGCGCGGGAATGTTCATCTTGCAGGTCAACCCCATCCTCTGTGACGGATTTGGCCACTGTGCGGAACTCGCACCCGAGCTCGTGCACCTCGACGAGTGGGGCTACCCGATCATTTCGCACGACCCCGTGCCCCTGGCCGACATCGGCTCCTACGAGTCCGCCCGCTACGCCGAGCGCGGCTGTCCACGCCAAGCCCTGCACGTCGCCAAGGTCAACGCGCCGGCGCCGATTACCAACGTCGCGATGCCGCTACCGTCGTCCGTTTCGCGCAAGCGACGTCCTCTCTAGTAGTGTTCTCTAAGCCATGGGATCGTTAATTAAGAAGCGCCGCAAGCGCATGCGTAAGAAGAAGCACAAGAAGATGCTGAAGCGGACTCGCTTCCAGCGTCGCGCTGCCGGTAAATAGTCGCCGCTACGCCGCTGGCGTAGCGACCGTCTGACACCACTTCACTGTTCCGGCGGGACTCGCCACGTCGCCGTAGGGCGTATCAAAGACGTGACCCTTGAGGAACACCGTCGAACCCGATCCCGCCAACTGCACCTCGCCGAACTCGGCACGTGCCCAGTCCAACAACGTGGCGAGGCGTGCCTGTACCCGACACGCGGGCGCCTCGAGGTGATTGACCCCCTGAGGACGCTTCGCGCCGCTGAGCATTTCGTCGTAGGCCTGATACACCTTGGTCGTCGACACCTCAAACTCTGGCAAAAACAGCGTGACCTGACGCTCGACGAAGGGCAGCGGCGTTAAGAGTTCGCCGACGCCTTCGACCAACGCACGTCCGCCCATCTGGCAAAAGGGTACGTCGCCTCCGAGACGAAGGGCCATCTCCGGCGTCACGCCGCCCGCCCAGCGCAAAATCGCCGCCGCGTCGGAACTTCCCCCGCCGAGTCCTCCTCCCGTGGGAATCTGCTTGTCGAGGGTCACCCCCGCACTGCGCCTCACGAGGGCCAGGGCGCGGCGAATCAAATTGGAGTCGTCCGTGGGCGCTACGGCGGAACCAACGACGCGCAGGTAGTCCGCAGCGTCGTCGAGAACCAATTGGTCCATGAGGCCGACGGAGAGCATCTCGCTGCGCAGCAGGTGATACCCGTCCTCGCGCACGCCGGTGACTTCGAGGAACCACGTCAATTTGGCCGGGGCGAAGAGCTGGATCACTTGGCCGCCGCCAATCGCGCGAACTCCTCGAGAGTCAACTCCTCGGGACGACGCGTCTCGTCGACGCCGGCGCGCTCGAAGACGCCCTCGCTCGCCCAGTCGTGCAGCGAGCGGCGCAGCATTTTGCGCCGTTGCCCGAAGGAGGTCCGGATGACCGCGAAGAGCTCGTCTTCGCCGACGAGCGCGGGGTCCACGCGCACTCTCTCGCGCCGGACGAACTTGACGAGCGCCGAATCCACGTTCGGCTTGGGGACGAAGACATTGGGCCCCACCTTGCCCACGACGGTGGCGTCGGCGTAGTACTGGACCCGCAGCGACACCGCGCCGTACGCCTCGTCGCCGGCGTAGGCCGCGAAGCGCTCGCCCACTTCCTTTTGGACCATGACGAGCATCCGCGTGATGAGCGGCTGGGTCTCGAGCAGGTGAAGTACCAGTGGCGTGGCGACGTTGTAGGGCAGATTGGCCACCACGGTCGTGGGACCCGAAAGGATCTGCGAGTAGTCGGCGTTCAACGCGTCGGCGTGATGCACGACGACGCCCAGGGGCTCGACGACGGACTTGAGGGGAGCGAGCAAGTACCGGTCGACTTCCATGGCCGTGACGTGCGCGCCGGTCTCCACGAGCGCCAGGGTGAGCGAGCCCAGTCCGGCGCCGATCTCGAGAACCTCATCGCCTTGGCCGACCTCGGCCAGGCGCGCGATGCGACGCACCGTATTGGCGTCGACGACGAAATTCTGGCCCAGGGCGCGCGAAGGTTTGAGACCGTGTTGATCGAGCAGCGCGACGAGCTCAGCGCGGGTGTGGGTCACCAGGTAACTCGGACGGGCAACACCCCCACCCCCAGGGGAGCCAGTTCGGCGAACTGGGTCTCTGAGAGGTCCACGACCCGATTGCCGCGAGCGCCCTCTCGGTCGGTGGCGACACAACTGATGACCTTACCGGTCTTGATGTTTTCCACGTTGATACGGGTGCCCCGGGGCAAGTACCACGTGGCGCACTGGCCCGGAGTGTAGGAATACCAGGTCGCGACCCCCACCCGGAAGTCCTCCACGGCGTGTTTACCGGCTCGCCTCTTCTTGTGCGTCGGGGTTTTGATGTCCTTGCGGGTCACGGAGAGAACTTTGATGACCGGCTTCTTGACCACGTGCCTCGTGCCGACCGGCTTCTTGACGACCGGCTTCTTGACGACCGTCTTCTTGACGACCGTCTTCTTGACGACCGGCTTCTTGACCACGGTGCGCGTCACCGGAGCGGGGGGCGCGACCGAGGTGACGTGAAGTATTACCGTCGAGAACCTCTGAATCTGCGTGCCGGCGGCCGGCAACTCGCCCACCACGCGCACCCAGCGCGACGTGTTCGCGCCGAGACCGGTGGTCTTGAAGTAGAGCTGCGCGACGTACATCTCGGAGTAGACGCCCGAGCGACCCATGCCGAGGAAGTTGGGCATCGCTTCGTAGGCGTGGCTCGTCGACGCCTCCGCGGGGGCAGGCAGTGTGACCGTCGCAGCCATTACGAGTGCAATAGCGGCGGTAACCAGCGGCGCCAGGCGCACGCGCGCCCAGCGGGGTTGCGTCCTCAGATTCTCCACCCTCCACCAGGACCACCAGTCGTTCTCCGCGACCAGTTCTTCAACGCTAGGGGAGGGGCGCGTGAATGGCAACTCCAAACGCCACAAAGTTGGCTAACTACTGATCAAAAATACTTTATGAGTGATCAATCTTAAACAGGCGCGCGCTGTTTTTCGACGTTTCACGACGCACTTGTTCAACGTCCTCGCCGCGTAATTCGGCGAGGAATTCGCCCACCACACTGACCAGTGCCGGCTCGTTGGGTTGGCCACGGTGCGGCACGGGAGCGAGAAAGGGGCTGTCGGTCTCGACGTGGAGACGATCGAGCGGCACGAGACGAGCTGCTTCGCGCAACGACTCGGCGTTCTTAAACGTCACCACGCCCGAGATCGAAATGTCCGTCCCGCGCGCCAGGCACTCCGTGGCCTCCTCGGGCGTACCCGTGAAGCAGTGGATCATGGTGCGCGCCGGCACACCCTCGACGTCGAAGACGTCGAAGAGATCATCGAAGGCGTCGCGGCAGTGGATCACGAGCGCGAGATCGAGTTCGCGCGCCAGTCGGAGCTGCACCACGAAGGCGGCGCGCTGGGCGGCTCGCGGCGAGTGCTCGTAGAAATAATCGAGACCGCATTCGCCGATTCCCACCAATCGCGGATGTCCCTGGCGCGCCAGAGCCACAATCTCCTCGATGTCCTGGAGAGCGTCGTGCGGATGCAGTCCCACGGTCGCGTAAAGCTCCACGTCAGCGGTCAAATCCGTGATGGCCAGCGCCTCGGCGGACGACGTGGCATCGGTACCGATCACCACCACCCGGTTGACCCCGGCGGCGAGAGCGCGCTCGAGCGCCTGGGGCGCCGACACGGGGATCTCCCTCTCTCCCAGGTAGCGGTCCTGAAGATGGCAGTGGGCGTCGGTCCAGCTACTCAACGCTGGCCTTGATGCGCGGGAAGAGCGGCTCACCCTTGGTGATGGGGTACACCGCCCGGTAGCGGCCCCACCGGGCGCTCGTCGAGAAGACCTCGTCGGTGGGCGCGCCCTCGAGACCAATGCGCGACCAGATCAACGCACACACTTGAGGAATCGCCGGCGTCGCGAGGATGCTCACCAATCGAATGGCTTCAAGTGCGTTGCCCATGACCGCGTTGAGTTCTTCACCGGGCTCCATCTTCCAGGGCGCGCGCTGTTCGAGGTAGGCGTTGGTCGCGCCGATGAGGCCCCACGTCGCCTCGAGCGCGAAATTGGGCGCGAAGCGGTTCCACGCCGCTTGTGCGTCGCCAATGGCGGTCTGCGCCGCGACGGCGAGTTCACTGTTCTCTTGGGGAGCGGGCCCGACACCGTCGCACTTCGTCGCGATGATCGTGGTCACTCGCGCCACCAGGTTGCCCAGATTGTTGGCCAGGTCGGTGTTGTAGCGCGCGGTGATGCCTTCGTGAGAGAAGTCGCCGTCGTTGCCCAGCGACGTCTCACGCAGTAGGTAGTAGCGAATGGGGTCCACGCCGAATTCATCGGTCAGCATCACGGGCGCGATGTCCGTCAGCTTGACGCCACCCTCCGCGGCCATGGTCTTGGAGAGCTTCTGCCCGCCCACCAGCAGCCAGCCGTGCACCTGCACGTGGCTGACGGGTTCGAGGCCGGCGGCCATGCACATCGCCGGCCACCACACGCAGTGAAAGCGCAGGATCTCCTTGCCAATCAAGTGATGCGAGGCGGGCCACCAGATCGACGTCTCATCGTCGTCGCGGCCGTAGCCAATCGCGGTGAGGTAATTGATGAGCGCGTCGTACCAGACGTAGAAGACATGCTTTTCGTCCCAGGGCACGGGAATGCCCCAGGCAATGGACGTACGCGTGATCGAAATGTCGCGTAGCCCGCCCTTGATGAAGGCCAACGCCTCGTTGCGCTTGGTCTCGGGGGTCACGAATTCGGGGTGCTCCTCGTAGTACTTCGCCAGCGGCTCCTCGAAGGCGCTCAAGCGGAAGAACCAGTTCTCCTCTTGCATCTCGGTGAGTTCGCTCCCGTGGATCGGGCACTTGCCCTCGTTGCTCGATTCCAGCGTGTAGTAGTCCTCGCAGCTGACGCAGTACAGGCCCTGGTAGACGTCCTTGTAGATATAACCGTTCTCGTAGACGGCGGTGAGGAACTTCTGGACCGTCTCGTAGTGGCGCGGTTCGGTGGTGCGGATGAAGTCGTCGTAACTGATATTGAGCGCGTCCCAGGCCTCACGAAAGCGCGCCGATGTCCGGTCGGTCCATTCGCGCGGACTCACGCCGTTCTTCGCCGCGGCGTCGGCGATTTTCTGGCCGTGCTCGTCGGTCCCGGTTAGGAATTTGGTGTCGTCACCCTGGAGCCGGTGCCAGCGCGCCATGGCATCGGCGTTCACCGTGCAGTAGGCGTGGCCGACGTGCGGGGCGTCATTCACGTAGTAAATGGGGGTGGTGATGTAGTAATTCGCCATCTTGCAAGGGTACTAACTCACGCGCCCGGGTCTGCTCGCAACCGTAGTGCCAATGCGTAGGTTTCGCGGCGCGCCACTCCGAGTTCCTCCACCACGTCGGCCACGGCGTCGCGCAGCGTCATCCCCCTCGAGAGGTTCTCCCCCAGGGCCGCCGCGACGACGGCAGCGCTAACCGGTTCCTGAGGGGGGGCACCCTCGAGGACCACCACAATCTCGCCGAGGATCTCGCGTCGAGCGACCGCGCTCGCCACATCGGCGACGCTGCCGCGCAGTACCTCCTCGTGCAGTTTGGTCAGTTCGCGTACCACGGCCACTCGACGTTCACCGAACACCTCGGCGAGCTCAGTGAGCGTCGTGGCGAGGCGCTGGGGAGACTCATAAAAGACGATGGTGCGCTCCTCGCGCTGCCAGGTCTCGTAGCTCTTGGCCCGTTCACCCGCCTTGCGACCGAGGAAACCCTCCATCACGAATCGATCGGTCGCCAGCCCGCTGACGCTGAGGGCCCCGATGATTGCGGTCGGTCCCGGCGCCGTCGACACGACGAGTCCGGCCTGCACGACCGCCGCCACGACTTTGGCCCCCGGGTCCGAGATGCCCGGGGTGCCCGCGTCGCAAATCAGCACCACCAATTCCCCCCTCGCGATTCGCTCGACGATTTCGACGCTGGTCGCCACCTCGTTGTGTTCGTGCAGGGCGTGGAGACGGTGTCGCGGAGTGATCCCGTGGGCGCTGAAGAGCGTGCGCGAGTGGCGCGTGTCCTCGCAGTAGACGACGTCGGCGTTCTCGAGGAGGGCCAAGGCCCGTGGCGACAGGTCGCCCAGGTTGCCAATGGGCGTGGCGACCACCATCAACTGCCCCCGGGGCGCGGGGTCGTCGTTCATCACTCGGCTCTCCTCGTTTGGCTCGACGTGGATCGAACCTACTAACATTGTCACCTATGTCGAAGCGGACTAATAAGCGCAAGCTACGCGCGAAAAAGAAGGCCAATCACGGCAAGAAGCCGAACTGCGGTCGCGGCTGAGCCGTTGACGCTGTTCGGCACATAATCGCTGACCTGACCGCACTATCGGGAACGTCGCTGATTCGTGTCGTGATTTTCACCACCCGGGCGCGAGCCGCGGGATGCCTTGACCTACCCCAACTCCCTCATTGCGACGCCTCAGGCCCTGACGCGCGGCGGTATGCCCTGGGGATAGAACTTCTTCGCGAGGTAGTACTCAACGCCGAAGGCAACCCCGGGCACGAAGCCGGCCAACAGCATCGCTAGCAGGTACCCGAGATTCAATCGAGCCTTCAGCACGAACTGAAACGACAAAATCAAGTAGATCGGGTAGAGAATCGTGCCGTGGACCACGCCGTCGACGACGACGAGTGGCTTGATGCTCTTCCAGAGACTCAGGTCCCACTGATGCAGGGCGAGGGTCAGAAAAAGTGACAGCAATGTCGTTCCGGTGATAAAGGACATCAGTCGATAGCGACGAAACGCTGCGTCCACCTAGTGTCCCCAGAGCTTCTTCTTCGGTGCGCTCGAGAGCTCCGCCAGGTGGTCGTTGTAGGCGGCGAGCTGGGGATCCTCTCCACCGTGGGTCGCCTCCGCCTCGCGGGCGGCCAAGGCTTCAGCGCGCATTCGATCTTCGTACCCGCGCCGGGCCACTTCCTCGTCCTCGGTCGGCTTTTCGACGTGCAGCAGCGCCCACCATCCAAAGAATCCCAATACCGCGAAGCACGGCCACTCAATGGCGTAAAGGAAACTCAACGAATTACCCCCGAACGCGCGGCCCACCTGCCACCAGGCGGCGAGCACGCACATCGTCAACCAGGCCGCCAGAGCGACGTGCACCACGAGGGCGCGACCACTGAAATACTTCGAACGCACGGACGCCACCTTACTCCGCGGCCTCGAAGGCCCCTCGCGTACGGGCCGTAGAATGAGGGCGTATGCCAATGACGACGCCCGGCTTCTCGTGGCATCACCTCAATCAGTGGCACCTCGGCGTACTACCCCTGTTCTTGATGGCCGTGGCCCTCGCCCTCTACACGCGCGGCGTCGCCCAGGTACCGGGATGGTCGCGAGCGCGTAGCGCGAGTTTCGTGGCGGGCCTCGCCGTCACGTTCCTCGCCACGCAGACGGTGTTGGGCGTGTACGACATGGTCTACTTCAGCGCCCACATGATTCAGCACTTGGCGCTCATCATGGTGGCCGCACCGCTCTTCGCCCTCGCCGCTCCCCTCGACCTCTGGTACCACGCCAGCGGACAACGCACCCGGGCGTTCTTCGACGGACGGATCATGATGGTCCTCACCCACCCACTCTTTGGCTTTGCGGTGTACTTCGTGGTCATTCCAGTCACGCACCTCTCGGGCGTCGCAAACCTGATGATGCAACACGAGTGGGTGCACCACGCCGAACAGATTGGCTTCCTGGTGACCGGCTACCTTTTTTTTCGCGCGGCCTTCGGTCTCGAACGCGGACGCACCATTCACCCGGGCCTGCGCCTGGTGTACGTGATGGCCGCGGTGCCGGTCGACACCTTCACCGGTCTGGCGCTGTTGATGTCGACGAACCTGCCCTTCCCCGCCTACGCGGCGATGGCTCCGGCCCACTCGTCGAAGGAGTGGCTGCTCTCCAACGTCCACTTAGGGGGCGCCATCATGTGGATTGGCGGCGACGCGCTCATGCTGCTCGCGTGCATTCCCATCACGGCGGCGTGGGTCATGTGGGAGACCGCTCGCACCAAGGTGCTCGACGCCGAACTGGACAAGCTGGGGTTGTAGTCACGTCAACCCCGTGTCACACTCGAGTGATGACCTCAGGGGAAGATATCCGCCTGCCATTCGCTCAACGCCTTCGCCAGGCGTTGAGCGACGCCAATCTGGACGCCTCGGGCGAATTGATGGACGACCACGTGACGTGGGGCGACGTCAATGACCCTCGCGGTTGCCGCAATCGTCGCGACGTCCTGGCGACCTTTGCGCGCCGACGCGACCAGGGCGTGAGCGGCGCCGTCACCGAGTTCATCACCGGACCTCAGGGGATTCTCGCCGTTCTCTCGGTGCGATGGCCGGCGGCGCATTCGCGCGCGGCCAAGCAGACCGCCTATCAGGTGTACGTGGTCCGCAATGAGCTGATCGTCGAGGTTCGTGGGTTCGACGATCGCGAGTCGGCGCTGTCCGCCCTCTCGATGATCAGCTGACGCAAAGTTACTCGGCGAGGTCGCACCGGTCGCACCATCGTTAGAGCAGGCCCGCTTCGATGGCGAGCTCCTCGAGGTCGCTCTCGGGACGCGCACCCAAGTGCGAGATGATCTCGCCCGCACACAGCGAGCCGAGTTCGGCCGACTCCACCGGGTCCGCTCCCAGAGCCAGACCGTAGAGGAAACCGGACGCGAACATGTCGCCCGCGCCGTTCTGGTCCACGACGTGTTCCACCTCCTTGGCGGGCACGCTGACGACACCGGAGCCGAAGGCCACGTCGGCGCCGCGGGGACCGCGCGTCACGACGGCGAGCAAGCCAAGGTCGTCAATCGCCGCGAAGGCCGCTTCGAGGGACTCGACCTGGAAGAGCGACAGTATCTCGGTCTCGTTGGCGAGCAGGACGTCGACCTCGTTGGTGACGAGTTCGAGGAAGTCGCGGCGGTGTCGATTGACGCAGAACATGTCCGAGAGCGACAGGGCCACCATGGAGTCGTGCTGGTGGGCGAATTGCACCACTTTGGCGATGGCCTCCTTGGCGGGCGGTAAGTCGAAGAGGTAGCCCTCGACGTAGGTGATCTCCGAGCGCGCAATCAAGTCCTCTTTGACGTCGCTCACCCGTAGTTGGTTCGAGGCTCCGAGGTACGTGGCCATGGTGCGCTGCGCGTCGTCGGTGATGAACACGTGGCAGCGACCGGTCGCGCCCTCGTCCTCGGCGGCGATCGCCAAGTCGAGTGCGACGCCCATCGAGCGCAGGTCGTGGGTGAAGCGCCGGCCGAACTCATCGGCGGCGACCTTGCCGATATACCCGCACGTTCCCCCGAGTGCGGCGACGCCCGCAATGGAGTTGGCGACCGAGCCACCGGACATCTGAATCGTCGGTCCCATCGCGTTGTAGAAGGTCTCGAGCTGATGCTCGTCGATCAGCGACATCGCCGCCTTGGTGAGTCCGAGTTCGCGATACACCTCGCGCGAATCCTGGGTAATGATGTCGAGCATCGCGTTACCTATACCGGTCACGGCGAGGCGATTGGGGCCGGGCTTGACGCGCAGGGAAACGGACGTGGGAGAATTTGTCACTTAGCGATGGTAGAACTTTTCGCCCTAGGCTGGAGGCCTATGACTTTGCCCTCCAACCCGTATCGCCTTTCCCGACACGTCATTCCGTCGGCGTACCGCATCTTTTTGACCCCGGATCTCGACGCCGCCACGTTCGCGGGACGGGTCGAAATCGACGTCACTGTCGCGCAGTCCACGTCGCAGATCACCCTGCACGCTCTCGACTTGGTCCTGGGAGCCGCCAGCCTCTCGGCGCCGGCGGTCTCGTACCGCTCGAGCGAGGCGACCTACGACGAGGAGTTCAATACGGCGACCTTCTCCTTCGACGAGGCGCTGCCCGTGGGCGAGGCAACGCTGGAAATCGCCTTCACCGGAGTCTTGAATGACCTGCTCGTGGGCTTCTATCGCTCCACATTCACCGACGCCGACGGTCAGAACCACACCATTGCCACCACGCAATTTGAGCACTCCGACGCGCGCCGGGCATTCCCGTGCTGGGACGAACCCTCCTTCAAAGCCACCTGGCAGGTCAACTTGACGGTGCCCACGCACCTCGCGGCCTACAGCAACTCGCCCGAGACCTCCTCGACGGATCTGGGCAATGGGTGGCGTACCGTCACCTTCTCGCCCACCATGATCATGTCGTCGTACCTGGTCGCCTTCGTCGTCGGCCCCTTCGAAGAGACGCCGACGATCGACGTCGACGGGGTCCCGATGCGCATCATCTATCCATTGGGCAAGGGACACCTGACCGACATGGCGCTGGACGCCGGCGCCTTCGCCCTGCACTTCTTCGCCGACTATTTCGACATTCCCTACCCCGGCGACAAGCTCGACATGGTGGCCGTCCCCGACTTCTCCTTCGGGGCAATGGAGAACCTGGGGCTGGTGACGTACCGCGAGTCCGCACTACTGATCGACCCCGACGTCGCGTCGCTCGTCGAGCGCCAGCGGGTCGCCGAAGTCATTGCCCACGAAATCGCCCACATGTGGTTCGGCGACCTGGTCACCATGGAGTGGTGGGAGGGCATCTGGCTCAACGAAGCCTTCGCGACCTTTATGGCGGTCCTGTGTTCCGACGCCTACAAGCCCGAGTGGCGGATGTGGGTCGACTTCGGTATCGACCGCGACGCCGCCCTGCAGATCGACGGCCTGCATTCGACGCGTCCCATTGAGTACGAGGTCGTCTCCCCCGACGACACGCGGGGTATGTTCGACATCCTCACGTACCAAAAGGGCGGATCAGTGCTGCGCATGCTCGAGCAGTACCT
>PLEI01000111.1 GCA_003136415.1 Acidimicrobiaceae bacterium
GGTGGCGATGACCGCTGGCGGGATAAAGAAGATACCGATCGTAAAAGCTCCGGCAATGACCATGGCGTACGCACCGCCGACGAGCATCCAGATAGCGAAGTAGTTCCATGGTCTCCGCGAAGCGACGATAGGCGACTTGGTCAACGGTGCACGCTCCCCGTTTTTGACCCTTGGTCGTATGGAAAACAGATAGATGAGCGCCAAGATCGGTCCGACGATGCCGAGGAAGAGAGTGCCCCCCGCGATCAGGGTCATCCACAGTGACTTAGATTCGCTGACGGCGACAAAGGCCTTCGAAGGCCTCAGAGCCGCATCGCTAATGGCCCAGATTGAAATACAAAGGAACACGACCAGGAGCACGATGAGGACGACGGTCACGCGGAGTACTCAGCTTTCGTGGAAATCTCTTGGCTGAGGCTCGCCACGCGAAGAATGACTTTCGACGGAGCCCCGACTGCCGGAAGTGACTTGCGGGGCAAGAATGCCGCGCACGGTAATGGCGGATCGGCTCAGTCGATGGCTTCGGTTACGAGTCAACCCCTGGTCCCTCTTCATCATCGATCACTCGAGGTACCAAAGTGACGCTTGAGTTCGTTAGCGTAGGTGAGCCCAAGGATGGGTGCGTGTTCGACCAACCAGTCCGAGAGCAACGTCGATCCGGTCGCCGGGCCCTCGGTGTCAGCGAGTCCATTGGCCATTGCTCGGTACTCGTCACGGGTCAAGAGCACGTCGCCGACGACGGCTCTGACCACCCGAGAGAAGAGAGGCAATACGGCTGCGGGAACGTGGACCAGGAGTGAGCGGCTCTTGACGGTGTCCTTGATTGAGTTGACCAACTCGACAAACGTCGGCCGTTCTGGACCCACCGCGTCACTCACGCTGTCGAAGCTCTCCGCACCCTTTTGGAGACAGAACTGGGCGAGATCGTCGACGTGGATCCCTCGGATTCGGTAGTCGCCTGTGCCGCCGATGGCGAACACTGGCAAATGGCGGAGCAGCCAGGCGATGTTATTGAGGAGTACGCCGTCGCCGCCAAACAGAATGGCCGGACGCACCACGGCGTACGAGACGCCGGTTTCGGCGAGTGCGCGTTCGACGAGGGCCTTACCTCGGAAATATGGCAGCGGGGAGTCGATGCTCGGGTGCGTGATGCTGACGTGGATGATGCGCTCGACTCCGGCGCGCCGTGCCGCTTGAAATAGTGCACGAGAGTTCTCGACGGCCTGGTGGTGGTCAATCCTTTGGTGCGCGAATCGAACCCAGTAGGTGTTGTAGAGCGTGGTGACACCCTCGAGTGACCGGACCAAGCCAATCTGGTCATCAAAGTCGAGTGGTCGAATCTCGATGTCATTCCCGCCATTTGCCCGGCTGGGGTGTCCGGTCAGGGTGCGGACTTGGCGACCCGAGTTGGTGAGTGCGCTGGCGATGGCTCGGCCCGAGTAGCTGAAGGCCCCGGTCACCGCGTCGAGACCGGTGTCGCACACGTGAGTGGGTTCAAGCCCGCCGGCTGGATAAAGAGTCATGATGTCTCCTTTGGAGGTGCAAATGCGCTGAATGCTCCGAGCAGCGTGACGAGTTGCTGGGCGTGACCGAACAGACTCAGCACGCGCTCACGATCACCATCGAGATGGGTAAGCATTTCGAGTCCGAGAAAGAGCGCCACGATGGTGAAGGCAACGTCGCTGGAGGGCAGTATCGAGGCGAACGGGGAGGCACCGAAGGTCTTGTCAATGGCGTCCTTCGTGAAGGTGAACCACGGACCAATGCGAGTGGCGACTTCAGCACCGAGTCCCGGTGACGAAGACGCACCGGCGATCATCTCCACCAAGACGGTCACGTGTCCAGTATCGAGGTCTTCTCGAAATATTTTCGCAGCGACGTCCATGAGTTCGCTGGGCGACGACACGTTCTCGATTGCGGCACTGAACCTGAGCATCCGGTCATCGCTAACCGCATCGAGGGCGGCCAAGAGGAGATTGGCCACGGAGCCGAAATGGTAGAAGACGAGCCCTTGGTTCAGCCCGGCACGCTCAGAAATCGCTCGAGCGCTAGCACCTGAGAAACCGTGATCTTTGAGGGTCTCAATCGCGGCATCTACGAGCAATCGGCGAGTATTGGCCGATCGTTCCGTACTGCCCGACGCGACCTTGCTGGGGGAACCTGATTTGGCCATTTCACCCGTCTCTCTAAATTGAGTAGTTGCTCAAAGTATACGCTCAAATATATGAAAGTCAAGCCAGTGATTGGACCCCGGCTCTCTCGCGTATCTAAATCCATCCAACTCGCCCGGATTCTGGAAGGAGGAAGGGTAGAGTCAGGCGTCCCCGTCAGACGGCGGCGGGGGCCGGACGGCCTTCGCGTGCCCCGATGGTGCCGAGCTCCACGCGGAGCACGGACTCGATTCTTCAGGAATCAGGATTCGTGGGAATGCTTGTCCTCTTGACCCGGATTCGTCCGGCAACGCCGGGCTAGCGAAAATACATCGAGCGAGTTCCAACGCCGGGTCTCGCATCGATATTTGTCAAGATGGCGTGCATGATGTCTTCTGCGGGTTGTGTCGCATCCATTGGTTCCAGCGGGATTACGAAGGTTTTTGGTCTACCGCATCTTTGACTTCAGCGTGATGGTCTTGCCGTCGACCACGAAGTTTCCGTACCCGTGATGGTGGATGGTCTTTGGTTGCTTCTGCTGGGGATCCTTCCAGGCTTTGACTACTTCGAGGACAAAGAGGTTGTACTTGTCCGCCAAGCTCGTGTCGACAACCCTGCATTCGAAGTTGGCGAAGCATTCGGCGATGAGCGGCGCTGCCACGAGCTCGGCTGGCCGTGGCGTGAGTCCGAACTTTTTGAACTTGTCCACGGTGCGGCCCGATGAATTCCCCACTTTGACCACGACGGGCGCCAATTCCACGGCCGGAATCGCGATCACGCACTCGTGTTCGCTCTCCAATACCGCGAAGCTATAGTCTCCGCTGCTCACGACGCAAGCCACCAGCGGCGGCTCGAACTCGACCATCATGTGCCAGGACATCGTCATGACATTGGACCGGCCGCCCTGGGCCGTGGTCAAAAGAACGACAGGCCCGGGTTCGAGGAGTTGATAGACCTCTGAGAGCGGAAGTTCCTCCATTGATGAGGAGCTGTTCGAGCCGGTAACGCGAGTCCGACTCTTCTTGCTCGGATTCGTTGACGGGCTCATCTCCAGGCGACGATCTTCGCGGGGTGCCGGGAGGTCGGCGCGGCCTCGCCATCGGGCCACCCGACGGCGATCGGTAGTGCGCAGGTCCACTCAGGTGACACCCCCAACTCCTCCTTCACGTCGGCTCGGTTGAACAGGGGGCGGGCCAAGCCGATCGGACAGGTTCCGAGGCCGAGTGACCACGCCGCCAGCATCAAGTTCTGCGCCGCGAGAAAGCAGTCCGGCACGCCCTCGGCACTGGTGGCGTAGATCACGACCAGCGCGGGAGCGCCGTGGAACAACTCGAAGTCTGGGCTGGAGGTCATCTCACGGAGCCGATCCATGTCCGGCAGCGCGCTCTCGACGACCTCGACGACGGGTGGCTCGTTGAGCAGGAGTTGCTTGCCCTCCTTGGCGTAGCGGGCCAGCACTTCTCTCTGCTGGACGACCACGAATGCCCACGGCTGACAATTGACGGCACTGGGGGCATGGATGGCTGCGTCCACCAGTAGTTCGACGTCTTCGCGGCTCACCGGCTTGTTGCCGTAGACCCGAACGGCGCGGCGCCGGTAGATCGCCCTCACAGCGCCCGCCGCCTCAGTCACGCTTGCCTCAAGTGAGTGACGGGGCTTTGGGATGATTGCGTCCGAATTGGCTGTAGTCATTGCTGATCCTTTCCCCTGATCGTCACGGGAGGTGGCATTCCCTTCGAGTCACTGCGCTTCATGGGAACCCCTTTATTGACCGGTAGACCCGGTCGCCCTTCATCGCGGGCGCTCCACAACAAAACTGTGGCCGCTTGGACGACGCGATAGCCAGGGTCGATAGTCCTTTACCGTCAGCCACGCCGCACTGTGACTTGTCCCCTCCAAATGCGTGCCGGGAGCAGTGCCGTGGTGAGGCTCGTCTGCATGGTTCCTCGGTGACACCCGGGTCGCGGGTCGTACCGTCGGGAAGGAGAGCTGTACCGATTCGGCGCCCTCGCCTCGCCCCGCTGCCGGCCCGTCCAACGCTTTCGCGGGATGTTGATGAACACTCGAGTGTTTGAGTCGCGACGTTCACTAGAGACCATCGTGACTCGCTGGAGAGAATGCGGCCCCTTAGATAATGGTTGTGCGAAGTCGAAGCAGACCAATGAAAGACCGCGATAGATTGCTCACTTTCGTCGACGACCACGGCATCACGAATTGCTAAATCGAATATTCCGGACCTCGTGAACGCACATCGACAACAGCAACGTGTGGTTGCTCGGCCCCCGAGGCGACTCGGCACATCCAATATCTAGGTGGCTCAGTTCCAACTGCGAAGGGGCCGAAGCAGAGAGGTCTTTTTGCGTTGATGGCGCGACATGCGTCGGAGGATGCCGTCGAGCACGACGATTGCGTCTTCGACGTGGGGCCCCTTGTTGAGCATGACACACTCGGCCCGTTGACCCATCGCGGCGTCGGTGACTTCGGCGCGTGACGGGCGGCCGGTGCGAGCAAGTTGGTCCAGAACCTCGGTGGCCCAGATGACCGGGACGTGTGCCGCTTCACACAGCCAGAGGATCTCTTCTTGTACTTCGGCGAGGCGCTCGTAGCCAACTTCGACGGCCAAGTCTCCTCGGGCGATCATGACCCCAACGAGAGGCGAACGCATGGCGTGCAGCAAGATCTCGGGAAGTCGCGTGAACGCCGCGCTGGTCTCGATTTTCAGGATTAGCCCTATGTGCTCGCCTCCGACTCGATTGAGGTACCTATGGATGTCATCGACGTCGTCTTCGTGGCGCAGAAAGGACACCCCCAGCATGTCGGCGTGCGCCGCGGCGACTTCGAGCATGGGAAGGTCGGCAACACCGACGGCACTAGCAGCAAGATCGGTGTCGGGCAAGTTGATTCCCTTCTCCGCCCGGAGCCGTGAACCACTCGCTGCGGAGGAAACGATCCGCACGTGGATCTCGTTGTGTGCGACGTCGTCGATGACGCCAGTCAACTTCCCATCGTCGAGGTTCACCCGCTCGCCGACTTTGGCCGTATCAAATGCGGCTGCGAACGTGCAACCTATCCGGGCGCACCCCGGTTGCCCGTGGCGCCACGGCACGGCCGGATCGAGTTCGCGGGTCAGCACGAGCGTATCCCCAGCACGGAGCAGGTGATATTGGGGAATTCTCACCAATTCACCTACTCGGGTCACGTCACCGTGGCAGGACAGAGCAGTGCCGGTTTCCACATAAGCGGTGTCCCACACTTCCGCCTTGCAGATTCCAGGGGCCGTCTCGAGGATCCGTAGCTGGCGTCGGGACCCGCGCGCGTCGATCAAATCGACCACGTCTCCCGAGTGGCGGCGCTTGATCCACGACGGGTCCACGGGCAACTCAGTGGCGTCGGTGCCAGATCCAGAACCGTCGGTGAGCGTCGCGACGGCTGGTGTGACTGGCACGCCTCGCAGGTCGCGCTCGGGTCGCAGCTTCAGGACTTGGGGTCCCTCGGCAAGTGGCCCGGTCCGTAATTTTGGTCCAGGGAGCTCCATTGAAACTCGGCAAGATCGGCCGACCTCGGAGGACGCTCTACGGACGTGGAGCGCCATGCGCTCCCACTTATCGGGGTCGTCGTGGGCGCCGTTGATTCGCGCGACGTCCATGCCCAGAGACACAAGGTGTCGTACGAGTGGGTACTCGTCGGCCGCTTCGGTGGGAAGAGTGACCATGATCCGAGGAACCCGGCCCGGAGGGCGGGGACCAAACAGGGCGTCAGTGTTACGGTCCAGGGCGGCCCGGCCTTCTTCGAAGCTCTGGATCGCCGGTCCGAATGGCGGTGCCGTCCCATCGAGGGCTGCACGTACGCTCTCGACGGTGGCCAGCACGTGTGACTCGCAGCTACCGAGCGACGAGAGGCCGCGTGCACTCAACCAGCGTTGTAGGCGGCGGACGTCGCCTTGCCGCAGCGCCAGATAATGCACGAGATTTATGGCATCACGACGATGGGCGGGGCCCGACGCCGTGATGTCCGCTTCGCGAAGCTTCTCCAGTCGACGCATCGCGTCCTCCAGCCCAACGAGTTCGGCAATGATCGAAGCTCGGTCGACGTCCACATCGAAAAGGGGACCGCGAGCCTCTTTCAACCGGAGTGACCATTCACGCTCTCCAGCGTACGCGGATTCGTCGGATCCTTGAAGGGTTTGGCGGTTACGTCATATTCGATGGACTCGCTGCACTTGTCGTCGGCCACGAAGAGTGAGGCACAAGGGTCGGACACCGGGGAGGGCTGTTGCAGGTGGAGGGTCACGATCATAATCGTCACACGGTCCTTCAACTCGCCCATCAGCACTTTGCCAGTGACTGGCGCCCTTGGCACTTCACCGTGTCTGCCGTAGAGCGCCCGTAGCAACGTCGTGCCAGAACTCGACGGACCGATGAGCGCGGTCACTTGCGTTTCGTGGATGTTGAAGGCCACTCCTCGCACGGCAGCGCATTCGGCAAAGGAAACGGACACCTCCTCTTGCCGCACGACCGGTTACCCGGAAGGAGGACCTCACCGGTGCTAAGACTCTGCTGGTTATCGACCCCTCCTTCGCCCAGTCTGCGGTGGAAATGCGATTGTTCATCGTCTCTCCATTTGGAGCACGGCCCGGCCAAGCACCGCCCCGAGTGAGGTGGATCCCAGTGAGTGTGCAATCTCGACGATTCGCACGTAGGTCTTCTCCTTTGGTTGCGCCGGATCCTTCTATGGTCTACCGCCGCGAGGGTGGAAAGTCTGTGACACGGGCAACGTAACAAATGAAGGTAAACGGACTGCTACGTCGTAGTGAACTGACAGGTATCACTTGATAGAGATGAGATATCGAAGGGAATTGGATCTTCGCGGGGGGTTCGAATCCAGCCGCCGTCGTGGGGGACGTGCGATCAATGGCCCTCGTGACGGCGAGCGCCAGTGGTGAAGTTTTGGTGGTGATCGCCGACCTCACCGGTCCTAAGACTCTGCTGGTTATCGAACCGTGCCTTCGCCGAGTCTGCGGCGGCCTCCTTGTGGCGTCGTGCCTAATCGTGGCGGGCGCACAGATTGCTGGGTGGAATCCGCCCATGCCGGCGGTGGCGACGAAAAAAGAGCGCGCCCGTTCCCCGCAATTGGCGTCTCGACAGGTCGCCCATAACGCGTTCGCAGCAGTGACGGTGGCCCGCCTCGAAGTGAATCGCGACGGGTCTGTCGCTAATGACAAACCATTGCCACGCACGACACCGTCGATGGTGAATCAGAACTTCGATCGGCGTGAGTCAGGAGATCTGACTCCACGATTTCGGGGGCACACCATTGTGACCAACAATCGTGCGGTGCGATCAGGGAGTCAGCGCCACACGATCGACATTGAATTCTCGATTTAACCAGTAGGACCCGGATGGAGATAGCGCCTTCACTGAAAGAGGTGGCGACACGATTCGGAAGTCGAACTGGCCATGATCCGGAAACTGTGTCGTAACATGCCGTCCATGAACATCATCGTCACCTCATTGAAGGGCGGTGTCGGGAAGACAACGTCCTCGATCTACCTGTCCGCCGCTGCCGTAGAGCGGGGTTACGACCCCGTAACACTCATCGACGCCGACCCCCAGGCGTCGTCTGCCGAGTGGCTCGAGACGTGGCCCCTTGCGGGCATAGCCGTCGTCGAGGCCCCGTCCGAACGCATGGCGATACGGGC
>PLEI01000036.1 GCA_003136415.1 Acidimicrobiaceae bacterium
TTCCTTGGTCAGGTGGGCAGCCGTTGAGATCTCCTTGGTGAGTAGTCATGAACAGAGTCACTCACCAAGTGTTGCGTTGATCCCTTGAATCCGCCTCTTGAAATCAGGCGATCTCTTCTTCCGTGATTCGGGAGTGCCGGATAATCAGCGACTACTGCAGAAGATGCAGTCAGTTCGACCTCATTGGTTAAATCCGTCGCCTTTGGGGCCGACCGGTTAAGAACGCCATGCCCGAAAATATTGCACTTTCGACGAAGAACCTTGGAGCTGGCGACGAGAATCGAACCCGCGTTCTCTGCTTGCGAATTCCACATGAATCAATGACCTCTCGTTAGACGGGCCATCAAAGGTGCGGCAGGACTTTGCAAGAATCTTCGACAGCGATGCACAAAGCGGTTTAGCGTCGATGTGGGCCTACTCGGTAGCCTGTGCTTGGGAGGTGGTGGTCGTGACGAGTTGGCGGATCAGAGACTTCCACGATGACGACCTCGACATGGCAATTCCCTTATGGGGTGACCCCACCACGGCGGGCGCCGCGGCCGCGTTCGGACCTTCCGAGATCATCGCCGCTATCCGCGCGGGCCAGCCAGCGGTTGTCGCTTTCGTCGGAAGTGAGCTCGTCGGCAGCGCTGTGGCGATGGTCGACCGCGACCACGCTTGGATAATGCGGATCAGCTTGGCGGGCTCCTGGCGTAAGCAAGGCGTAGGTAGCGCACTCCTTGAGACGCTCGAGAACCGTCTCGTGACTCAGGGAGTGCGCCGGATCTCATGTCTCTTCGCCGACAGCGAGGAAGTCGGCGCGGCGGCGCTCGAGCACCGGGGTTTCAACGTCCGACAAGGACTCTTGCTCTACGAAAAGGTCGAGTCTGTCGCCACATCAGACATTGGCATCCTCAGTGAAGTTGGTGGCCGCATGCTCGGTTCGGGCCTCTGGGAGGAACTCGGCGGCATGGTCCGTGAGAAAGAGCTCATCGAGCGCCGAGTGATTTTACCGCTGGCCAACGAGGAACTTGCCGGGCGCGTGGGACTCTTCCCGCCCAGGGGCATCATGCTTTTCGGTCCGCCGGGGACCGGCAAAACCTCGTTCGCAAAGGGCGTGGCGTCACGGCTCGGGTGGCCGTTTGTCGAACTCTTCCCGAGCAGGCTCGCCGGAGAATCGTCAGCAGGGCTCGCAAGCGCGCTGCGCGAAACATTCGGTCTCGTTGGAGAACTTGATCAAGTCGTAGTCTTCATCGACGAGGTGGAGGAAATCGCGAGCGCGCGTGAACAGCGCACCTTGTCTGCGGCGCACGGCGTCACCAACGAGATGCTGAAGTTGATTCCGAGTTTCCGCGAAAAGGATCGCCGTCTGCTCGTGTGCGCCACTAACTCGGTGCGCGCGATCGACTCTGCGTTCTTGCGCCACGGCCGATTCGACTACGTCATCCCCGTGGGGCCGCCTGACCCCGATGCTCGGCGTGCGATTTGGATCCGCTACCTCTCCTCGATTCCGAGTGACGACATCGACCTCGACCTCGACGCAATCGTGTCTGCCTCATCGCTCTTCACCCCAGCCGACATCGAGTTCGCCGCACGGCGCGCCGCTCAGGCCGTCTTCGAGGAAGCGCTTCTAGAGAAGGGCGCAGAATCAGCGACCACCGAGCTCATCCTCAATTGCATCCACGACACGCGTCCGACGCTGAGCCCGCGGATCATCGAGGAGTTCCAACAGGACATCGAAGACTTCGCGCGGGTCTGAGCGCGTTGTCGAAGGGAATCTTGCCCATCTAGTCGGTTCGAGCTGCGAGCTGAAAGGATCGGTCCGCGATGGTCCGCCGGAACTACTTGCCTACTGTTGACGCGTGACCCCTTGAAGCCAAGATCATTGTGTTGGTACGAAATGACTCAAAAAATGTGCCTATTGACCTCATGGCATCGCAGATCAGACTTAGATCAAAAGGTTCTGCTGAGTCACACCGCGATTGTTGGCCACAAGATCGTCTGAGAGAATATCTACTCCTCCCCCAGTCGCAATTCAAACCCCTCACCTTCAGACCCTCGAAATTGAATAGTGACTTGACCTTGAAACGAGCCTGGGTCTAGCCAACTGTCTAGCCACGAGGTCAAACGTGAGAGAACCTCAGTGGACGTTGGGGGACATCCCACTTCGTCCGGCCAGCAAATCTGGACGTTGATGGACGTCCCTGGACGTTCTGGAAACACTCCCAAGGTGCCGGGATCGAGACCCTGGTGGCCCTGCACAGGCCCACTCGTGAACTGTGTACAGAATACCTCTCACATCGGGTTCAATGAACCTCAACTAATGAATTCACTTGCCCATGAGCCTCGTCAGGCACGCGCTCCACGGTATTCGGCGCCTGCGCCCTGACGTCTGGCTGCAAACGAACCCAGACGCCCCTTGCGACGTTCATGGAGGCATGACCAAGTTGATCCTCAGCCGCATTCGACTGGCACATCCAATGAAGAGACGGGCGGGACGCATGAGTGACGAAGTTAGTGAATCAACCAATAGCCGAGTCCGACCTCCCCGTGATCCGAGGGACGCCGCTACTGAAATCTCCCAGATCCAAGGGCCCCTTGTTCGAGATCAAAACGGCAGTTTCCAAGATGCGATCCTCGATCAAGTACGCATCCGCATTCCGGACAGAGCAAGTGGGCCCAGCAGGCGGGATCACCACCTTGATTCTCCGTTCGCGACGGATCTGCCTCTTCTGATTTCCTCTCTTGGTCCCGTTCGCAGGCCCTAGGATTCGATCCACCATTGGTTCGAGGCACGAGCCATCCAATGGAGAAGCGCACGGCACCGAGTGGTTCAATGTTGTGTGTGAGCTCCGGCGGTATTACTTGGGTTGAGTGGGTCTCGAGAACCACACCGACCGGCGGCTTGGTTTGTGCCGTGAAACGCAGTCGTCCCTCGTGAACCGGCAGTCTCCCCCAAGTGCCACACGCAACGCGGTGAGAACGTCGCAGTTCCAATGGCCTGTCGCGCTCATCCCCACAGGACTTGACCCGACGACCTGCTTATCCTCCGGCAACTCGCATCGGTCGCAAAGCGGACCGCCGAGAACTGTCCCCAGCCGGGTCTTCCGTCCCTCCTCCTCCAACGCCCACGCTCGAAGCTGGAAAGGCGGCCGGTGACGGACGTACTGGCCGTGACCGCAAGCGACCTCGGCGATCAAGTCGCCCTCGTCATCACAGTGGAAACCGGTAATTCTCCGCTCCATCGGGCCAGCGTTCCGGTGCGGCCGAGTGATTCGAGGGGAACCTCCAGTTCGTAGCGTCGTCTGGGAATTGAAATCCCGCCAAGACCGTCGACTCCGTCGTGCGCTAGACATTTGGCTAGAACTGTCGCGTGGTCTCCTCGAACCGAGAAGCGACGAACGACGATCGGGACACTGCAATGCTCTCCACGCCATGGTCATCCTCGCTCAACCTTCGCACCCCCATCATCAACGCCCCCATGGGCGGCGTCGCGGGCGGGAAACTAGCCGCGGCCGTCTCTATTGCCGGAGGGCTGGGGATGATCGGTGCCGGCACCGCGGGATCCGTCGAACTGATCGAGCGAGAATCGGCCATTCCTCGACAAGCCCGCCAGCCCTTTGGTATCGGCCTTCTCGGATGGGCCGTCGATCAAGAACCATTACTACTTGACGCGGCGCTCGATGCCCAGCCAATCCTCATCTCCCTTGGATTCGCCGACGTCAGCCCTTGGGTGCAGCGTGTGCACGATGCCGGCATCTTGCTCGCCACGCAGGTGTACGACGCCCAGGGAGCACGAGATGCGCAGACCGCTGGAGTCGACGTCATTATTGCCCGTGGTGGCGAAGGCGGTGGGCACGGACTCAACAACGTTGCCACCCTTCCGCTGCTCCAAGCCGTCCTTGAGGAAGTGGCGATCCCAGTCCTCGCGGCCGGGGGCATCGGCTCCGCGAGAGGCCTAGCCGCAGTCTTGGCCGCAGGCGCATCCGGGGCGTGGATCGGCACCGCGTTCCTCCTTTGTCCCGAAGCGCTCACGCCAGCGGCGACCCATTCTCGGATCATTGGCGCCAATGAGACCGATACCGTCTATACCCGCAGCATTGACGCGGCCATGGGCTTCCCCTGGCCGACGCAGTTCGGCGAGCGGGTACTGCGCAATCGCTTCACGGAACGATGGTCGGGTGATGAAGAGAGCTTGATCGAAGACGTTAGGGCGCGAACAGCACTTTCGCGGGCTCGCGACGAGGGTGACTTTGATCTCGCGGAGATAGACGCAGGCCAGGGTGTTGGTCTGCTCTCGAGCACACGTAACGCCGAAGAGATCGTCCAAAGCTTCACCGACGGCGCCGCCGACTTGCTGGGACGGTGGGCGGCCAATTCTCCCGCACGCCCCGAGAACGACGCTGGCGGAGCCGCGACGGCGTAGCGTCCTCGTCGCCGGAACGTGTCCCACGGACCCGGCGTGACGACGCCGGACCGGCGTCGAAAAGCGAAGTGGCCACAAAGAAGCATGCAGTCGGGAATCGTTTATTCTGGTATACACTAGAAATCTAAGTACCGCACCAGTGACCTTGCGAGGAGATTCGTGGACGCGAACGACATCCAACTCGAGGCCCGGGCCCTCGGCGACCCGACGCGCTACCGCCTGTTCCGCTACATCGTCGACGCCGGCCGACCGGTTGGAGTGGCGGAACTCACCGAGTACGTCGGGCTGAATCACAACGCGGTGCGCCAGCATCTCGCCGTATTGAAGGAAGCCGACCTCGTCATTGAAGAGGTGGAGAAGCGGGACGTTGCGGGACGTCCGCGCCTGCTCTACTGCCTGCACCCCGAGGCAGCCGGCAAGTGGGCGACGCCGGGGCCGTACGCGTGGCTGGCCGGACTTCTCAGTAGGGCCCTGAAGGACGACCTGAGTCCACACGAGGTCGGGCGTCAAGTCGGCCTCGAACGAGGACGCCGACGTTCCGGGCAGGGCGATTCCGTCGAGGCTATGGAGCACGAGTTGACTGAGAATGGCTTTCGCCCGACCCGGAGCGAGCGAGGCCGTCGGGTGGCCTTCGTCCTGGGGCGCTGTCCGTTCGAAGAGGTGGCCGCGGACGACCCCGACACGGTCTGCCAACTCCACCTCGGTCTCGCCGAGGGTCTCGCCGAAAGCCTCGGCGGCGTAACGGTGGACCGTCTCACCGCCAGAGAGCCACACCGGGCGGGTTGTCGTCTCGTTCTCGAGCGCGATCTCGCCTCGGAACAAGCGTAAGCGCGGACGGATTCAACGGCGAATCGGAGACCCAACGTGAACCTGGTGGTCTACGGATCGTTCAACTGTCCCTATAGCCTGCTCGCCAGCAGACGAGTGGACCGACTGGTGGCGTCGGGCACCCCCGACGTCGAGTGGCGCGCTGTCGTCCACGACCCCGGTGTGGCGGCCTCGGGCGAGCCGGTAACCGGGGCACTCTCGGTACTCTTCGACCGAGAACTCTAAGAGATTCTGGTCCTCCTACTCGGCGCAGAAATGTTCGAGATCACGCGGCCGACCACCCCGCCCAACACCACATCAGCCGTGACGGGGTTCTCAGTGTTGACGGGTGTTGACGCCGATCGGCTTCGAGCCGCACTCCTTGACGCTCTCTGGCTGCATGACCTCAATATCGGCGACGAGTCCACCCTGCGCGAGCTGGGAAGCCCTCCTTCGCCGCCATCGGATACCATGGACCGGTGGCGTAGCGAGTGGCTCGGCTTCGACCGAGCGCACGTGCCGATGATGGTCCAGCCCGACGGCACCGTGTCGTACGGACTGGACACCCTGCAGCAGCTCGCCGACCTCGGTATCGGCCATCGGGCTATCGCGTGAAGCCGCCGTAGTGTCTGGCGAGCACCGAATGACGCTCCGCCTCTCAGCGGCGAAGTCGGTCATCGCGCACGGCCGGTCGGAGTTGATTGATCGCCTGCGCCGTCATCGTCAGGCTCGAGGGGCGAGCTTCGACGCACCGCGTGGCGCACGGCAACTCGAATTGATCCGTGAGTCAGCGAGTCACGATCCACGCTCCCCGAATGACGATGGCGAGCGTGGACAACGCCATCAGCCTGCGGATACCGTTGGCCAACCGCTGACCGCGGTGCAGCGAGTTCGCCACTGAACTATCAGCCGGGTTCGCAATCATGATCTGGCGAAGTGTCGTCATCGCCCGGACCTGACGCATGCCAAAACTCGTCGCGACGAGCAGGACCTCCGTGAGCGAGGGGGGGCATCGATCGTTCCCGACGACGACAGTGACGGCCAAGACGGCGCCAGACCCGCAGCGATGACCACGAGCAGTGACGTGGTGCCCCCCATGGCGTACCGACGGCCCAGGGAACGAAAGAACGCCGGCCGCACGACCTCGTCGAGGGCGTCGCGAGCTACCCGGGCGACGATCGCGATGCAGACCATGCCGCCCACCCAGATGGACACGGCCATCACCTCGATGGCGACCAGTAGCGCACTCGATGGCAATTTCTTGCTACTCCAAAAGTCTGGTGATAATGTAATTCTAGTTTAAACTAGAATATCGGGTCAGCGTAATCCTCGTCGTGTTTGCGATCGCGCAGTGACTCGAAGAAGGAGTTAGATGCCATGACCATCACTCAAGTCGAAGCCCTCGAAGCAATGCTGCAGCACCACCGAACGCTCGTTGGGGACGTCGGCGACCGGATCACCGCACTCGCCGAGGCCGTTGACTCAGGAATCGCCTACGAGCCCGCGGTGGCCGAGCTGATCACCTACCTCGCCGAGGAGGTGATTCCCCACGCGGTGGCCGAGGAACTCTCCATTTACCGTACCGCCGCAACCCGTGCGAACCTAGCCCGCACGGTGAACGAGATGATCGCCGAACACCGCGTGCTGACCGCGGCCGTCGAATCCCTGGCCAATGCGAGGAGTGCTCCGGCGGCACTCACGCAGGCCAAGCAGATCGGCGCGTTCTTCACCACCCACGTCGTCAAGGAGAACGAGCAACTGCTTCCGGCACTGCTCGAAGACGACGACGTGGATCTCGTGCAGCTCTTGGAGCAGATGCACCACCTGACCGCGCCCCCCAGCGGCCCGCCGCCCGAGGACGCAGCGATTACCGACGCCGAAGCGGTCGTATTGTCGTTGCTCCTCGAGGCGGCGACGGAACTCGCGAATGCCGGCCACGGTGACCGGGCGTGCAAGTTGGTCGCCTCGGCGTGGGCCGCCCTGCGGTCCTCGAGGCCCGCGCTCGCGGTCAAGACCACGGCCAGCCTGCACCGACTCGCCCGGACGCTAGCGAGCGAACCAATCGCGCTGCGTTCGCGGGTGAGGGATGCTGCGACGGCCCCGTTTCGTGAACTTGACGTGCGTCATTTGGCGCCAGCCCAGCGCCACGAGACAATCTTCGCCGAGTACCACGCCCTCGCCCCGGGGAGCGGCTACGTACTCGTCAACGACCACGATCCCAAGCCCCTGCGCTATCAGTTCGAGGCCGAACACCCTGGCGAATTCACCTGGGACGCTATTGAGTCGGGACCCGAAGTGTGGCGGGTGAACATCGCCAGACCGTTCCCCGACTCGGCGGACTCGGCGGAAGGCGGGGGCCACGTGGGTGCGAATGTTCAAGAACTCGACGTGCGAGTCCTCCCCCACGGACAACGCCACGAAGTCATCTTCTCCACCTACGACCATCTCATTCCCGGAGACGGATTCGTGATCGTCAACGACCATGACCCGACACCGCTGCGCTACCAGTTCGAGGCCCAGCACGCCGGTGAGTTCACGTGGGACTACCTGGAATCCGGGCCGAAGATGTGGCGGGTACGCGTCGGCCGAGCGCCCGTTTCGAACTCCGCGTGAGAGCGGGGATCTGACCCGAAGGCGGATACAGGTTCCTGGACGTTACGTCGTCTCTCCAGTGGCCGGACCTGGGTCGCGGGAGTAGTGAGCGTCGACGCTCCGCTGGCCACCGGCTCGCCCTAGTTCACGACCTCTCGCTACAACGGAAAACCCCGCGACTCGCGAGACCGTCGCTGGATCAGGAAGCCATCGGTGCGTCTTCGCCGACGAGCTGCCCAACGGTCGGTCCAGATGTCAGCCGCAGCGTCGCCAAGGAGAGGTTCGCCGTCACGCTAAGTCCGGTCGCGATGAAGAGAGCGCCGCCAATGGCGATGGCGACGGAAATTGAGGCGGCGAACCCAAGGCACACTGCGCCAACGCCGGTGGTGACGAGTCCGTAGACGATGGCCGACCAACGGTGGTTAAAGAGGTCGGCGAACATGAGTTGGGTGCCGTCCGCCTTTTCCTTGACACCGCGCCCCCGCAGCGCCGACCACAAAATGAAGGGAACGACCTTGTGCGCGTGGCCCACCAGCGCCATCAACAGCCACCCACTAATCGCCACGATCGATGCCGCCACGAGGGCTATGCCCAGGTGGTGGTGATGGTCGAGCGTCAATTGCGCCGCGAGTGCGAGGCCGACGCCAACGACCAGCCAGGCCGCTGCGGTGATCACGAAGAGCAGATGCAGATCAGCCTTACGTCGGCGATGGCGAATGTGCAGCATCAACGAGAAGAGGTGCGCACCCAGACCAATGGACACGGTCGCCGCCCCGCACCACGCGAGCCACACCACTCCAAAAAGCAGCCCCGGTGAGAGCAGGAGCACTCCGCAGGGAATCGCCCACACCGCGAGCCACGATGATCGGTGGCGACCCGGAACGTGGGCGAGCAGGAACATCGGCCAGAGCTTCTCGGCCACACTGACGTAAGTAAGCCCCAGCCAGGCGAACAACCCGACGACCGCGTGAGCCAGAACTACGTGAGCGTTCAGATCAAACCAGTGCCCGCGGCGATCAATGACGTAGACAACTCCGTAGCAGGCGGTCACCACAAATCCGCCGACGGCGAAGCGCAGCCCCATCACCGGTACCCCCTTGCCCCTCACCGACAACGCCGCGAAGATATTCACCACCAGCAGCGCGACGGCCAGGCCAGCGAACATCCCTCCAGCCTGGACGACGGACTCCTGCTTGGTGGCAAAGCCCAGAGGGAGCAACCACGCTCCGGCCAGCCAGCTCAGAAACGTCGCGCGCGAAAGCCGCACCGAACGCAAGGGCCGTTGGGTGATCACCGGGGTGAACTGGTGGACGGCGCCGAGTACCCCCATCGAAAGAGTCGCCAGCATGGCCAGGTGCGCGGCGGCGACCACCCGGTCGTCGGTCGGATCGACAATGCCGACCGAACGAAACCAGATCAACGTGACTCCGCACCCGACCAAACCGAGCGACGCGGCGGCGAGAAAACTCAACGGCACCGATGGAGGGGGGACGGCGCTCGGCAGTCCGGGGGGACGTCCCTGCCACCCGCCCGCTCCCGGCGACGGTGTGGTCTCAGAGGCCACGGTGCTCTCCACCCACGATGCGGCGATCCGACGACACCCCGCGAGTGGCGACGTCGGTGACGCCACCGTGGTGGATCGTCTCGCCGGGCACGTGAGTATCCTTCGTTCGGTGATTGGCCCAGAAGCAACTCATGCTATAACTCTAGTTCAGAGTAGAATAACTATGTCGGTCAAAACATGACCGAAAGAGGAGGTTCCGCGTGGCAACCATTGATGCGCGTCCGATCATCGCCGCGGGTGACGAGCCGTTCGACCTCATCATGGCCGCAGTTGGGGCCCTCGACCCCCACGAGGAACTCGTGGTCCTGGCGCCGTTCGAGCCGGTGCCGCTCGAAGGCGTCCTCGGTGCGCAGGGGTTCTCCTTCGAAGCGGTCGAGCTCGGTGGCGGGGACTGGCAAGTCACTTTTCGCAGGCCGTCATGACGTCCAGTGACGAGACGCGCGATCCGGTTTCGATAGTTCCCGTCCGCGCAGCGATTCCAGCGAGCGACGTAATTGGTGCGGCTTGGCGCGCGCTGGAGACGGTCTATGACCCCGAGCTCTACCTCGACGTGGTGTCCCTGGGTCTCATCTACGACGTTCGTGAGGAGGACGGAACCATCGTGGTCGACATGACCCTCACCACGCCCGGTTGCCCGGCGTCGGAGAGTCTCAGCGAAATGACTCGGGCCGCAATCGTCCAGGTAGTGGGCGGTTCGACTCCCGTTGACGTGCGTCTCGTGTGGGACCCGCCCTGGGGCCCGGAGATGATCGACGCCGAGGCGGCGGCGGCGCTCGGATTTCGAGTTCGGTGATGACGGGTTTGTTACGCCGACTCCCGGAGCGAGTGCTTCGTGGTTGTCCCTCGCCGACACCCATTCCAAGTTGACTGCGTCCCGCTGGTGACCAGACACACCGTCAACATCACCCGCGTCTACGGTGACTCGGGGCGCCGGGATGACGACTATCGGGTACTCGTGGATCGGCTGTGGCCCCGTGGCCAGACGAAGGATGCGGTGGACATCGACGAATGGCCCAAGGACGCTGCGCCGAGCACCGAATTGCGACGGTGGTATGGGCATGACCCCGAGCACTTCACCGAGTTCGCCCATCGCTACCGGGCCGAACTCGCGCTCGAGCCAGGAGCTGAGGTCCTTCGTAGGCTCCGCGAAGTGCGCAAGTCACAACGACTGGTGCTCTTGACGGCGACTCACGACGTTGAACATTCCGCCGCCACGGTGCTGCGCGAGGTGATCGAAGCTGCCAGTGACTCGTAGCTCGTCCAGCCCACGCGGAGCTCCAATCCGATTCGTGCCGGGAAGTTCCCCAGTCCGGACCGACCACTGCAGTTTCAAGATCCCAAGGGAGACCAGATGAGAACCGCTGTTCACGGAATGCCGCGCATCGGACCCAACCGCGCCCTTAAGTGGGCGCTTGAAGGCTACTGGGCCGGAACGGTGAGCGACGCGCAACTCGACGAGGTCGCGTCGTCGATTCGCCGGCGTAACTGGATGGGTATGGCCGCCGCCGAGGTCGACTTTGTGCCTTCGAACGACTTCTCCCTTTACGACCACGTGCTCGACGCCGCGGTCATGGTCGGGGCTATCGCGCCGCGTTTCGCCAGCGCCGGTGGGACAATTGACCGGGCACGATACTTCGCGATGGCCCGTGGGGGCGAAGTCGACGGGAGAACCGTCGCTCCCCTCGACCTGACCAAGTGGTTCGACACCAACTATCACCATCTGGTGCCCGAATTCGGCTCCAACGCAGCGTTCGTCCCCGATGCCACCAAGGCAAGTAGCGAGTTCGCCGAAGCCAACACACTCGGAATCCTCACCACCCCCGTGCTCATCGGCCCGATGACCCTGGTACTGCGCGGTGCCTCCCCGCTCGACGACGTTGACGTGTTGGAGCTACTCGATCCCCTGGTTGACGCGTACATCGAGGTCTTGGCCCAGCTTGAACGCAGTGGCGCCGCCTGGGTGCGTCTTGACGAACCCGCTCTCGTCGAAGAGCGCAGTCCCGGAGAACTCGACGCACTGCGTCGGGTCTACCGGCGACTCGGCGACCACGCCGATCGACCGAAGATCGCGCTGTCGACGTACTTCGGTCATCTGGGGCCGGCGATGGGAGTGGTGCGAGATCTGCCGGTCGAAGCGGTGGGCCTCGACTTCTGTCGGGGGCGCGAGAATCTTCATCTGCTGCGGTCCTGCGGTGGCCTCGGGGAGAAGGTCCTCTTTGCGGGACTAGTGGACGGGCGCAATATCTGGTCCAATGATCTGCACGCCAGTCTCGACCTGCTCGATGAGCTCACCGAACTCGCCACGGAGATCGTCGTCTCAACATCGTGCTCGCTGATGCACGTGCCTTTGGGTTTTGCCGACGACGAGAACGTCGACGAAGAGGTCCGCCCCTGGCTCGCGTTCGCCGACGACAAACTCGGCGAGTTGGCGATGCTGGCCCGCGGGGCGAGTGAGGGTCGTGGATCGATCAGCGAAGCGCTCGACGACAATCGAGCCCGCTTGGCGACCCGACGCAACTCAGCGCGCGTCACCGACCACGCAATCCGTCAGCGGGTCGCGTCGTTTGCCACCGTTAATCCCCGCCGGGTGGGGGCCGCTGAACGGGCCGCGACCCAGCGCGATGAATTGAGGCTCCCTGTCCTGCCGACCACCACCATCGGTTCGTTTCCCCAGACCTCGGAACTTCGTCGGGCGCGCGCCTCGTGGCGCGCCGG
>PLEI01000093.1 GCA_003136415.1 Acidimicrobiaceae bacterium
GCCATCATCTTGGGCAGACCGCACTGGTGCAACTTGAGCTGCGGGCCCACCACGATGACCGAACGGCCCGAGTAGTCCACGCGCTTGCCCAACAAGTTCTGGCGGAAACGACCCTGCTTACCCTTCAACATGTCCGAGAGGGACTTGAGGGGACGGCCGCTCTGGCCGGCCACCGGGCGTCCACGACGACCGTTGTCGAAGAGCGCGTCCACNNAGAGGTCGTTGAGGTCCGAGGTCGCGAAGCGGCCACCGTCGAGCTGGACCATCGGGCGAAGGTCCGGCGGGATGACGGGCACGGCCTCGAGGATCATGGCGCGCGGGTCGTTGAGGCGGTGACCGTGCGCGTCACGGCGGTTGAAGGACTGCACGATGGCGAGGCGCTTCAAGAACTTGGCGTGACGCTGCGCCGAGAGCGGCTTGCGGCCGTCCTTGGCGTCAATCATCTCGCGCATCAAGCGCTCTTCCTCGTCCAGGTCCATGCGGTCAATCAACTGAAGAATCGCGTCCGCACCCATGCCGCCCTCGAAGTACTCGCCGTAGCGGAACTCCATCTCGCGGTACAGGACCTCGTCTTCGATGATCTGACGCGAGTGCAGGCCCTCAAAGGTGTCGAAGGCCTGCTTGGCCAGCTCACGCTCTTCGGCGAAGCGCCCGCGCACGGCGTCGAGTTCCTTCTCGGTGCCGCGCTGCAGCGCGCGAAGTTCGGACTCCTTGGCGCCATCGGTCTCGAGCTTCGCGGCGCGAGTCTCGATGTCCTTGAGCTTGGCGTCCAGGGCCTTGGCCTCGCGCTCGGCAATCTCGAGCTGTTCTTCGCTCAACGCCTGGCGCAGTTCGGCCAGGTCATCGTGACGACGCTCAATCTCCACGTGGGTGACCATGTGGGCGGCGAAGTAGATGACCTTCTCGAGCTGCTTGGCCTTGAGCTCTTCCTTGGGCGCGGTGCCCATGAGGAGGTACGCCAGCCACGAACGGGTACCGCGCAGGTACCAGATGTGCACCACTGGCGCCGACAGGGCAATGTGGCCCATCCGGTCGCGACGGACCTTGTCCGACGTGACCTCAACGCCACAGCGCTCGCAGACGATGCCCTTGAATCGCACCCGCTTGTACTTGCCACAGGCGCACTCCCAGGCCTTCTGCGGTCCGAAGATCTTCTCGCAGAACAGGCCGTCCTTTTCGGGACGCAGGGTGCGGTAGTTGATGGTCTCGGGCTTCTTCACTTCTCCCGAGGACCAGCTGCGGATGTTCTGGGCGGTGGCCAGACCAATGCTTAGTTCGTCGAACTGGTTGACGTCGAGCGGACTCATGACAACTTCCTTTCTGCGGCGCGGCGAGCGTCCTCTTCGTCAGATCCACGCTCGGGTCGACTGATGTCGATACCGAGTTCGCGGGTGACCGAGAAGAAGTCCTCTTCCGTGTCGGCGAGGTCCACGTGGGCGCCGACCTTGTCGCGCACTTCCACGTTGAGACACAGTGACTGCATTTCCTTGATGAGAACCTTGAACGACTCGGGGATTCCCGGTTCGGGGAGGTTCTGACCCTTGACGATGGATTCGTAGGCGCGCTCGCGGCCCTTCATGTCGTCGGACTTGACCGTCAACAACTCCTGCAGGGCGTAGGCGGCACCGTAGGCCTCGAGGGCCCACACTTCCATCTCACCGAAGCGCTGNNCACCGAACTGGGCCTTACCACCCAGCGGCTGAGCCGTAATCATCGAGTACGGACCGGTCGAGCGGGCGTGGATCTTGTCGTCGACCATGTGGGCGAGTTTCAAGATGTAGGCGTAGCCCACCGAAATCTGGTTGTCGTAGGCCTCACCGGTGCGACCATTGAACAACACGACCTTGCCGTCGTGGTTGCTCGACAAGAGACGCTTGCCGTTCGCCCCGTCAACGTTCAGACGCTCGAAGGTCTGCTGGATGGTCGGCTTGTCCTTGGCGCGCTCGGTCTCGTCCCAGTGCGCACCGTCGAAGGACGGCGTGGCGACGTAGACGGCCGGCTCGGTGCGCGGACGGGTCTTGCGGTAGGGACGCGACGAGATGTTCTTCTGGTCGTCGTGGCCCGAGGTGCCCACGGCGGGGTTGACCTCGATGCCGGCCCAGCCGTGACGCGCGGCGTAGCCCAAGTGACTCTCGAGGACCTGACCGACGTTCATACGGCTCGGCACACCCAGGGGGCTCAAGATGATGTCGACCGGCGTACCGTCGGCCATGAAGGGCATGTCCTCTTCGGGCAGGATCTTGGAGATGACGCCCTTGTTGCCGTNNCGTCCGGCGAGCTTGTCGCCCTCGGAGATCTTGCGCTTCTGGGCCACGTAGACCTTGACCAACTGGTTCACGCCGGGTTGCATCTCGTGGTCCTCGTCGCGGCTGTAGACCTTGACGTCGATGACCTTGCCGGACTCGCCGTGGGGAACCTTCAGCGAGGTGTCGCGCACTTCGCGCGCCTTCTCACCGAAGATGGCGCGCAAGAGGCGCTCCTCGGGCGACTGCTCGGTCTCGCCCTTGGGCGTGACCTTGCCGACGAGAATGTCGCCGGGCTGGACTTCGGCGCCGATGCGCACGATGCCCATGTCGTCGAGGTCCGCCAGGATGTCGTCGGGGAGGTTCGGAATGTCGCGCGTGATTTCCTCGGCACCCAACTTGGTGTCGCGCGCGTCAATCTCGTACTCCTTGACGTGAATCGACGTCAAGACGTCGTCGCGCACGAGGCGTTCGTTCAAGATGATGGCGTCTTCGTAGTTGTAGCCCTCCCACGGCATGTAGGCCACGAGCAAGTTCTTGCCCAGGGCCAGTTCGCCGTTGGAGGTGCTCGTGCCATCCGCCAGGAGGTCGCCCGACGTCACCGTCTCGCCACCCACGACGAGGGGCTTCTGGTTGATCGAGGTGTCCTGGTTGGAGCGGCGGAACTTGTTCAAGTTGTATTGCTTCTTGCCCAGGGCCTTGCCGTAGCGGTCGGTGACGCCCTTGTCGTACTCCACGACCACGCGGTCACCCGACACTGAGGTCACGACACCGTCGCCCTCGGCGAGGAGCACGTCACCCGAGTCCAGCGCGGCGCGCGATTCCATGCCGGTGCCCACGAAGGGAGCCTCGGGCATGATGAGCGGCACGGCCTGCTTCTGCATGTTCGCACCCATCAGGGCGCGCTGGGCGTCGTCGTGCTCGACGAAGGGAATGAGCGACGTCGCCACCGAAATGACCTGCTTGGTCGACACGTCCATCAGCTCGACCTCGTCGGGCTTGACGAAGTCGATCTCCGAGGTGGTGGAGGACGACTTGTTCGACGCACCGACGCGCAGGCCGGTGCCGATCGGGCCACGGCGCACCAGCACGCGGTCGGCGGTGAGCTTGCCCGACTCGTCGACTTCGGTGTTGGCCTGGGCGATGACGTAGCGCTCTTCCTCGTCGGCGGTGAAGTAACGGACGTCGCCCGTCACTCGCCCCCCGGTGACCACGCGGTACGGCGTCTCAATGAAGCCGTACTCGTTGATGCGCGCGTAGTTGGCGAGGTAACCAATCAGACCCACGTTGGGGCCTTCGGGCGTCTCGATGGGGCACATGCGGCCGTAGTGCGAGGAGTGAACGTCACGCACTTCGAGGCCGGCGCGCTCACGCGACAAACCGCCCGGTCCCAGCGCCGACAGGCGGCGCTTGTGGGTCAGGCCCGAGAGCGGGTTGTTCTGGTCCATGAACTGGCTCAGCTGCGAGGTGGCGAAGAATTCCTTGATCGCCGACATCACCGGACGGATGTTGATGAGCGTCTGGGGCGCGATGGCCTCGACGTCCTGGGTGTTCATGCGTTCGCGCACGACGCGCTCCATGCGCGACAGACCCGTGCGCAAGGCGTTCTGGATCAGTTCGCCCACGCTGCGGATGCGGCGGTTCGCGAAGTGGTCCTGGTCGTCGATGTGGTACGCGGTCTCCTTGGCGGTGCGGTCACGGGCCAGGTTGAGCAGGTACGTCGCGGTGGCGAGGACCTCGGCCTTGGACAACACGTGCAGGGCTTCGTTGGGCAGTTCCAGCAGGTCGCCGAAGAGCTCGACGTTCTTGGCGACTTCGGTGCCGAGCTTGCGGTCGAGCTTGTAGCGGCCCACGCGGCTCAGGTCGTAGCGCTTCTCTGAGAAGAAGGCCCCCTCGAAGTACTGGCGAGCGGCTTCGACGGTCTGCACCTCACCCGGACGGGCGCGACGGTAGATCTCGAGCCAGGCGGTCTCCTGGCTGGCCCGTGCGAAACTCTCGGGGCTGTCCTCGAGGTTGTACTTGTCCGTGTGCTTGGCGATCTCGATGTGCGCCTTCTTCCAGTCCGCGTGGAACTGGTCCTCGAGGAAGTCGAAGTGGGCCACGAACTTCTCGAAGAAGCCCTCGTCCATCGAAGTGTCGAGCGCGCGCAGCAGCGTGAAGATCGAGATGCGGCGCTTGCGGGCGATGCGCGCACCGGCGTTGGCGGCCTTGTTCTTCTTCTCTTCGAGGTCAACTTGGAGCCATTCGCCGCGGCTGGGGTGGATGGTGCCCTCGAAGGCGACCTTCTCGTCCTTGCCCGGCTGGAACAGCACGCCCGGCGAACGCACGAGCTGGCTCACCACGACACGCTCGGTGCCGTTGATGATGAAGGTACCCTGCTCGGTCATGATCGGGAAGTCGCCCATGAAGACGGTCTGCTCCTTGATCTCACCGGTCTCGGAGTTGAGGAAGCGTGCCCGAACGAAGATCGGCTGCGAGTAGGTGGTCGCACGCTGGCGGCACTCCTCGACGGTGAACTTCGGCGGACTCTTCAAGTCCGGGTCATCGGGATCGAACTCCAACTCGAGTGAGAGGCGACCGGTGAAGTCAGAAATCGGCGACAGGGCCTCAAAGGCCTCGCGCAGTCCTTGCTTCATGAACAGGTCGAAACTATCTCGCTGGATTTCCAGGAGGTTGGGTAGGGGGTGAGCTTCACCCAGTGCCGAAAAATTAAAGCGTTCGGGGCTAGTGGACCGAGACGTCAACGGTCTATCCTCCGTGTGAGTGGGTGGCTACAGCATTGATTACGTGTCTCTAGAGCGAAAACGTCGTCAGGGGATGACAAAATTGAGCGTAGGGACACGGTCTTTCGACACTACTACTCTAGGGCGTGCAGACGCAAGTTGTGCCCGTGAGAAACGGGCACCGCCACGGAGGCTGCGCTCACCCTAGGCAATTTCCGGGCCGAGGTCAAGTATCTCGGCCCACGGTGCCCGAAGCCCCGACCGGCGAACCGGCCGGGGTCCGGGCACAACCGTTGTAATTACTTGAGTTCGACGGTGGCGCCAGCGGCCTCGAGGGCCGCCTTGGCCTTGTCGGCATCAGCCTTGGACACCTTCTCCAGGACGGGCTTGGGAGCGCCGTCCACGAGGTCCTTGGCTTCCTTCAGACCGAGATTGGTCAAAGCGCGGACTTCCTTGATGACGGCGATCTTCTTCTCGCCACCATGCGTCAAGATGACGTCGAAGTCGCTCTTCTCCTCAGCAACCTCCGCGTCGGCGCCGCCGCCCGCTGCAGCGGGAGCAGCCACGGCCACGGGGGCCGCAGCAGTCACGCCAAACTTCTCTTCAAACTCCTTGAGGAGCTCGCTGAGCTCGATTACCGACAGGTCAGCAATGCCGTCGAGAATCTGCTCCTTGGTCAGGGTTCCAGCCATGGTGATTCCTTTCTTTTCTTCGTTTCGTTACTGCGGTGGTGGGTTATTCGGCCGGTTCGCTCGCGACACCCTCGGGTGCCTCGGAGACCGCCTCAGCGTCCGCCGCGGGGGCGTCGGCCTCGGCCTCGACCTCCGCGACCAGAGTCGCGGCGTCGTCGCTCGCTGCATCAGCAGCTTCCTCGACCCCGGCCGGAGTCTCGGCGGCCGGCTCGGCGGTCTCGACTACAGCGCTGGCCACGGGGCCGCCCTTCGAGTCGAGCAGGGCCGAGAGGCCGTAGGCGAAGTTTTGCGGGATGGCCTTCAAGAGGCTGGCCAGGGTGCGCAGGGGCGAGGCAAGGGCGCCGGCGAACTGGGCCCGCAACACGTCGCGGCTCGGCAGATCCGCCAGGGCACTGATTTCCTTGGGGCTCAGAACCTTACCGTCGAGCACGCCGCCCTTCAAGATCAGTTTAGGCGAGGCCTTGGCCAGCTCGCGCAGCGCCTTGGCGACCGCGGACACGTCACCCTCGACGAAGGCAATGGCCGTGGGGCCCTCGAGGAACTGCGTGAGGGGCTCAACGCTCGTGCCCGACACCGCGCGACGCACCAAGGTGTTCTTGAATACCTTGTAGTCGGCACCCAGCGTGCGCAACTGGCGACGGATGTTCGAGATCTCGGCGACGGTGAGGCCGCGGTACTCAGTAACGACGGCGGTGCTGGTCAAGGCGACCTTGGCCTTGACTTCGTCGACGGTAGCGACCTTCGCGGGGACGAGCTTGCTCATGTGAACTCCTTCACCGGATGCCGCCCGGTACGGGCCTCAGACATCGCAGCAAACGAGACACCCTGCGGTGAACTCGAAATCCTCGTCAGGCTGACCATTCAGTCACTTAAGTGGGCGCGCCCACACCGGATGTCTTCGGCGTTCTTCAAACTGTGGCACTTTCGTGCGCTGGTACATCGTAGTGACGGGGGCTCGCCCCCGTCAAAACGGCCTAGGCCGTGGTCAAGACCTCGTCGAGCTCGCGGGTGCGGGTCGGGTCGATCTTGACGCCCACGCCCATGGTCGACGAGACCGTGATCGAAATCAGGTAGCGACCCTTGGCGCTGGCGGGCTTGACGCGCACCAACTCGTCGATGACCGCGTGGACGTTCTTGACGAGGTCCTCGCTCGAGAAGCTGACCTTGCCCACGCGCAGCTGCACGTTACCGATCTTGTCGGTGCGGTACTCGACGCGTCCGCCCTTGAACTCGGCGACCGCCTTGGCGACGTCCATCGTCACGGTGCCGGTCTTGGGGTTCGGCATCAAGCCGCGTGGTCCGAGCACGCGGCCCAGTCCCCCGACCTGACCCATGAGGTCCGGAGTCGCGATGGCGATATCGAAGTCGAGGAATCCGCCGGCCACCTTGGCGACCAGGTCCTCCGCACCCACGAAGTCCGCCCCCGCGTCGCGCGCGGCCTGGGCGTTCTCACCCGAGGCGAACACCGCGATGCGGTTGGTCTTGCCCGTGCCGGCGGGCAACGAAATGGTGCCACGCACGATCTGCTCAGCCTTGCGCGGGTCCACGCCGAGGCGCACCGCGAGCTCGACGGTCTCGTCGAACTTGGCGCTCGACAGGGTCTTGACCTTCTCGAGGGCCTCGTTGACCGTGATCGGTTCCTCGCGGTTGACCTGGGACAGGGCGTTCTTGTAGTTCTTTCCGTGCTTCATTGTTCTCTCCTAGCCCGCGACCGAGATGCCCATCGAGCGCGCCGTGCCGGCAATCTGCAGCTTGGCCTGCTCGAGGTCGTCAGTGTTGAGGTCCTTGATCTTGGTGTTGGCGATCTCTTCGATCTGCGCCATGGTCACCGTCGCGACGCTCTCGCGACCGGCGAGGTGAGCGCCCTTGTCGATGCCCGCGGCCTGGCGCAGCAGCACCGGGGTGGGCGGGGTCTTCAAGACGAAGGTGAAGGAGCGGTCGTCGTAGATCGAGATGTCGACCGGGATGACGGTGCCCTTCATTGCCTCGGTAGCGGCGTTGTACTGCTTGCAGAATTCCATGGTCTGAATACCGTGGGGCCCCAGAGCAGTACCCACCGGCGGCGCGGGAGTGGCCCCGCCCGCCTGGAGCTGGATCTTGACGACTGCAACAACTTTCTTGGCCATGATGTCTCCTTAGGACCTAGAGCTTCGTAATCTGCGTGAATTCGAGTTCGACCGGCGTCTCGCGGCCGAAGATGTCCACCAGCACCTTGACCTTCAGCTGGTCTTCGTTGATCTCGGCGACGTGGCCCGAGAACGTGGCGAAGGGGCCGCTCTTGATCTGGACGGTGTCGTTGATCTCGAACTCGTGGGTGGGCATGCGACGCTTGGCGACGGGCAACTCGACGCCCTCGACCAGGGGTCGGATGATGTTGTCGACCTCGCGGCGCGTGAGGGCGGTGGGGCGGGTCTTCTCGGCGCCGACGAAGCCCGTCACGCCGGGTGTCGAGCCGATGACGTAGAAGATTTCGGGGTCCGGCTCGCAGCGGATCAACAGGTAACTCGGGAACATGCGCTTAGCCACGGTCACCTTCTTGCCCGACTTGAACTCAGTGACGTCCTCTTCGGGCAGGTAGATCTCGTAGATCTGGTCGGTCAACTCGCGGCTCTTGATGATGTTGTTCAGAGCCCCGATGACCTTCTTCTCGTGGCCGGCGAAGGTGTGCACGATGTACCAGCGACCGGGACGATCGAAGGCGCTCTCGGCGACGGGCTCCTCGTCGGCGTCCTCGTCGATGATCGTGACGTCGAGAATCTCGATCTCGTCCTTCTCGTTCTCGTCATGCTCGGTGGGGGTCTGCGTGTCGTTCATGATCTCGCTTTACTTCTGGAAGAGGAAGGTGACGAACTTCGAAAAGCCGTAGCCCAGGCCGAAGATCAGTGCGGTCATGAAGATAAGGACGAAGGCCACGATGGAGGTGTAGTTGATGGTCTCGGCGCGAGTGGGCCAGGCGACCTGGCGCAACTCCTCGCGGACCTGAGTGAAGAATTCGCGAGGCGTGGCGCGCTGGTTGCGACGACGAGCGGCACCCTCGGTCGCTGCGGCGCGACGCGAGGAGGCGCCCTCGGCACCCACCTGGCCCTTTCGCTCCATCATGCGCTTTTGTTCGCGGTTCATCTCTCGTCTTTCGTTACTTCGCTGGCACTACGTCGAAAAAATCTTCGAGCAGGGCAGGAGGGACTCGAACCCCCAACCCCCGGTTTTGGAGACCGGTGCTCTACCAATTGAGCCACTGCCCTCTGCGTCTGCCCGCCGAAAAATCCAGTGGACGGCCGTAGGGAAGAAACAGCCTACCATCCCACGCGGGGACGGTACTTAGCGGGTCTCCTTGTGCGTGGTGTGCTTTCGCTCCCACTGGCAGTACTTCTTCATTTCGATGCGCTCACGATCGTTGATCTTGTTCTTCATCGTGATGTAGTTGCGTCGCTTGCACTCCTCGCAGGCCAAGGTGACCTGCACGCGCTTTTCGTTCTTCGCCATTTCGTTCTCTCCTCTTCAGTACTGCGGGTACTGCGGGTACTGCGTCGGACCCGAAGGTCCTGCCTGGTAGCGGCGGCGGGAGTCGAACCCGCGACACCACGATTATGAGCCGTGTGCTCTAACCACCTGAGCTACGCCGCCTGGCGAGCCCTCTGTCGGGATTGAACCGACGACCCCTTCCTTACCATGGAAGTGCTCTACCACTGAGCTAAGAGGGCAGTCGTGTCAAAATGACACGGTTGGTCATTGTACTCCGCGACGGGCACTTCTTTCCAACCGCCAAGGGCTACCCTTTGAGGCGATGAGAACCCGACTGGTCGAGATTGCCGATGCTCCGGCCCTGCGGGCCATCTACAACCCCGAAGTTCTCGAGACGACCAACACCTTCGACCTCGTGCCGCGCTCGCTCGAGGAACAAGAAGAGTGGATCCGATCCCACCAGTCCTCCGTCACGCTCCTCGGCGAACGGCGTGAAGCCGACGAGGTCGGCGAAGAAGGTGCGCACGGCGAGAGAATCCTCGGATTCGCCCTGTTTTCACCGTTTCGCTCGCGCCCGGCCTACGCCTCGACCGTCGAGAACTCCGTGTACGTGCTTCGCGACGGTCGCGGTCGCGGCGTCGGCGAACTACTGATGCGCGAGTTGATCGCCACGGCCAGGATTTCGGGGTACCACGCCATCATCGCGCGCATCGTGGGTGAGAACGAGGGCAGCATCCGGCTCCACGAGAAGGTCGGTTTCACCCTCGTGGGAACCGAAATCGAAGTGGGTCGCAAGCACAACCGCTGGCTCGACGTGGTCGAATACCAGTACGTCGTTCCCGACGGGGACTAATTCAGGGCTTGAGCGACGCCGAGGTCTCTTCGGCCCAGCTCCACTGGGTCCAGTGCCCCATGGGTGCCACCAGCACGCCTCCCAGCACCGCGATCGCCGTCGCGATCAGTAACAAGTTCGAATGCGCGAGGCCCGTTACCAGAGCACGCCCGCCGGGCAGGCCCGCGAAGGGCCCCGTGATGGATACCATCAAGATCCAGAAATGTTGGCGCCCGACGTAGCTGGCCGACAGCAGCGCAATACCCCAGACGAAATACCACGGCTGCACCACGGGACCCAGGAGCACCAGGACAATCAACGACAGTCCCAGTGCGCGAACCCAACTATGGGGCTTGCCCGATAGCAGGAGCCAGACGGTGACGGCAATGGCGAGGCAAAAGCCCGCGGTGCGCGTCACGCTCAGCATCGTGGTGACACTCAAGGAGTGCCAACCCAACACGTGGCCGGTGTCGGCGAGCGTCAGGCCCACGGCGGTCACGGGCGCGTCCCAACTGCGCACCGCACCGTTGGACGTCAGATTGGCGACCCAGCCCCAGCCGAAGCCCGCCCGCCAGGTCCACACCGCAAAGACCGCGGCCGTGACCGCGAGCGAGACGCCGATGGGCTTGAGTCTCTCGCGCACCGAAGCCCGTACACCCAGCCACGTCCAGGCGATGAAGACCAGCCCTAGGGCGGCGGGAGCCTTCACGGCCGCCGCACAGGCGCACACCACCACCGCCCAGATGAGATGACGCCGCAACGCCAGCACGACGCCCCAGACCAGCAATGCCGCCATCAGAGCATCGTTGTGCGCCCCGTCGACCAGGGTGATGAGCACGATGGGATTGAGGGCGCACAAGGCGAAGGCTTCGCCGCCGTCACGCCCGACACAGCGCGCCAGCGCCGTCACTCCGAGGCCGAGAGCCACCACGGCGAACAATTCGAGGAGGCGCAGTCCAATCACCGTGGCCAGCTGGTTGTGGCGCGCCAGGCGGTCAATCCAGCCGTCCAGTGACAAGAAGAAGGGTCCGTAGGGGGCCGGCGCATTGCCCCAGAGCGGGTCGACGGGGTTGACGTAGGGACTCGAGCCCAGTGAGAATGGTCCCAGCGAATAGGGGTTCAGGTGGTAACTGGTCATCTCGCCCTGGGCCGCGTAACTGAAAACATCGCGTGAGAACAGCGGTGGGGCGAGAAGCATGGGGCCGGCCCACATCACGAAAATCCACCACAGTGAGCGCAGCGGCGCCCCCGCGTGCAGTTTGAGCACCTCGACGAGGCGCAGCCACACCCGCATCAGAAGCGCCAGTCCCCCGTATCCCAGCACCACCGAGAGCAGCAGGGTCACTTGGGTCGGCGACGTCGAAATGGCGCGCGCCGGCTCACCGAAGAACCACGTACCCGCAAAGTCGAATTTCAGGGGCGAATTAGGGAACGAGCCACCCGCGAAGAGCAGGCACATGGCGAGAAACCCCACGACCGCGGGCTGCCAGAGGAACTCCCAGCCCTCAAAGGGCCTCGGCTGGAAACGCCCGAGAGGCGTATAGCGGCGTTCGATCATCTGGATGCCCGATTCGACCCCACCGGCGGCCCCCTCGTAGCGCCGCTGCACCCAGCGTGCGCTACGAACCAGACGATGATCCCCGGAGCCGTTCACGAGTAGTCACCGTACTCTCCCGGACCCACCACGGCCCGACGGACGTGGTCAATTCAGCTTCGCTGAATTGACCGTGGTGGGCCGGGAGGGATTTGAACCCCCGTAGGCAAAGCCGTCTGGTTTACAGCCAGATCCCATTGGCCGCTCGGGCACCGGCCCGTGAAGGAGCCTAGTGCGTAGGGTCGCGACCATTCCAGTAAGCAGTTCTAGACTTTCATCATGCCCAGTTTTGACATCGTCTCGGAAATCGATATGCAAGAAGTTCGCAACGCCGTCGATCAAGCCAACCGCGAGGCGTCAACGCGTTTCGACTTCAAGGGCACCGGTGCCACTGTCGAGATTGGCGAGAAGGAGCTCACACTCTCCGCGTCGACCGAAGACCGTCTGCGAGCGCTCTATGATCTGCTCGCGGAAAAGATGGTCAAGCGCTCGGTCTCACTCAAGACCCTCGACGTGGGCAAGGTCGAGGTCGCCAGCCACGGCTCCGCGCGACAGAAGGTGACGTTGAAGGCCGGCATCTCTCAGGAGATCGGCAAAAAGATCAACAAGATGGTTAAGGATTTGGGCGCGAAGAACATCAGTTCATCGATCCAGGGTGATCAGGTGCGCGTCACGGGAAAGCAACGCGACGATTTGCAAACGGCAATCGCCTTCTTCAAGGAAGCCGACCTCGACGTCCCGCTGCAGTTCACTAACTTTCGCGACTAACCCGCTCGCGCTGGGCGCGATGGGAGTGCTTCGCCTTGATCGGCCGATTTCCCGGATTGAAGATGCGATTGAACAACAGCATCTTGAGCACCCAAAAGAGTGCGAAGGCTGCGATGTTGGTGGCCCCGACGATGCCGGTATTGATGAGGTGTCCCCAGTGGTGCGAGTGCACGACGTGACGCGCGTAGGTCGCACCGATGAGTGAAAAAGTCGTGCCGAGCGAGGACATCCCCGCGTAGGGCAGAACCTCGGACTTGAATTTCGAGCGCCCGCGCTTGCCCCACGCCCAACGGCGATTCAGGTGATACGCCGGGAACATCGCCACGACGTTGGAGAACAATGTGGCCTGAATCTCCCCGGGAATGATCTTGAACCCGTAGGTGATGAGGATCAGGCTCTCGGAAATGAAAGTCGATATGAGCGACGTGGTGGTGAAGCGAATGAGCTTCTTGCCGTCGTAGGTGCGTGACCAGGCAATCAGCTCACGCAGGTTCCGTGGCACCCTGCCTTGCTTCCTCTCCACGCAGGTGCTCGTCGATATCAGCGAGCGGGTGGGTGTGGAAGATCTTGTTGAACAACAAGATCTTCAGGACCCAAAACACCGCGAAGCTGACCAGGTTCATTCCTGCGACGAGCATCGTGTTGACCGAGTGATCGAGGTCGTGGCTGTGAACGAAGTACTTGACCCACGTGGCGCCGAGAAGTGAAAAGGCGATGCCGGCGAACGACATCAGCCAGTACGGTAGGACTTCCTTGCGCCAGTGGCTCTTGCCGCGCTTGCCCCACGCCCACGCACGAGTGAGGTAATACGACGGGAGAATCGCGACAAAGTTTCCGAACAGCGTGGCGCCGATTATGCCCGAGATGATGTGGAACCCGTAGACGATCAAAATCGTCGACAGCGACACCGCGGTGGTGATTGCCGACGCCGCCGTGAAGCGGACGAGCTTCCTACCTTGGTGGGTCTTGGACCACGCGACGACGTCGCTCAGAGCAATGGACACTTCTCAACCTTAGTTCCTGCGTCTGAGGAGACCAAGGCTGGCACAATGGTCGTATGTCACTCGCGCTCGATTTTCTCGTTGACTTGCTGGATCTCGAGGCCATCGAGGTCAACATCTTTCGCGGTAAGCATCCTGAGGGCAATCGCCAGCGCACCTTCGGCGGGCAAGTCGCCGCCCAGGCCCTGATGGCGGCGGGGCGCACCGTCGACAACGGCCGCGTGCACTCGCTGCACTCGTACTTCCTGCGCCCCGGCGACTCGAGCGCGCCCACGCTCTACGAGGTCGACCGCATCCGCGACGGCAAGAGCTTCGCCACCCGTCGCGTGGTCGCGATCCAGCACGGCCAAGCCATCTACAACATGCAGGCGAGCTTTCACGCGGACGAAGTCGGTCTCGAGCACCAAGTCACGATGCCCGACGCTCCCCCGCCCGAGTCGGTTCTCCCGGTGCCCCAGCGCGTGCACACCGAGTTCAGCTCCGTCGACGACTGGAACCGACTTCCCCACCCCATTGAGCAGCGCTACATCGGCGAGTTGCCGTGGGACCCCGCGCACTCGCGCGAACCGCGCCAGCAGTTGTGGATCCGCGCCGACGGCGAACTACCCGACGACCCCCTGCTACACGCCTGCGTCGTGACCTACGCGAGCGACATGAATCCCTTTGACGCGATGCTCGCGCCTCACGACGTGCGTTGGGACAATGGCACGTTCATGGGCGCGAGCCTGGACCACTGCATGTGGTTCCACCACGACCTTCGCGCGGACGAGTGGCTCCTCTACGACATGGACTCGCCCGTCGCCCACGGCGGCCGCGGTCTGGCCCGCGGATTCCTCTTCTCACGCGACGGCGAACTCAAGGTGTCCATGGTCCAGGAGGGACTGATGCGACTGCTCACGCCACGCAACGAGGTGCCCGGAACACCGATGACATGAGAACAAGCCACGAAGCCATCACCACACGCTTCCTCGAAGCCGTCGCGTCGGTGACGCCGGAGAACATCGATCGTCACGGCGAAGGCGGTTGGTCCGCGCGCCAGGTGAGCCACCACATGGCCGACTCCGAGGCGTAGTCCTACGTTCGACTGCGCCGGCTCATCGCCGAGCCCGCCGGTTCACTGGTCCAGGGATATGACGAGGCGGCGTGGGCGATCAACGACACACTGAGCTACTCCTTCATGCCGACGGAGCATTCTCTCGCCGTCGTTGTCGCAGGGCGCACTGCATCGCTCGACATCCTGCGACGTCTCTCCCCCGATGATGTGACGCGCCACGGCGAGCACCGCGAATCGCGGCGCTACGGCATCGCGACACCGATTAGCACCCGCACCCCCACACCTACTCGACCACGCGGCACAACTACTCGAGGCCTCGAACGGCTAGAGCGCTCGCACTACTCGTCCATTCTAGAGAGGGTTGACGTAGAACTTGGGGCCGAATTGCAAGCTGATGGGATCAGACGCCATGTGAGAACGGTACGCCGGACACGTCGCCTTGAGATTCTTGCCCAGACTCCGATCCGAGGTGACGATGCGAATCGTCTGGTTGTTCAAGACCTGGCACAGAACTGGCAACGTCCCGTTGTCGCCGTACGTCCATCCTTCGAAGCTGTACGGAATTCCGACCCAAGGTACGACTGCGCCGTCGGGCTTATAGTCCCACGTCAACGCCGACCAGAAGTTACCAATCTGGTCGTTGTACTGGTTTGCGAATGGTGCCGGCAGTTCCTGTGAGTAATTCCAGATGACGAACGGACCCCCAACGTTGGCCTCCTTGATCACCAGGGATACCTCGGCGGGAGTCGGGTACGTGGAGCCTACGTAGGCCCACGTGAACGGAACGGGAAACGGCGTCTCGAGGGTCGCGAGCCAGACGAACCCACTGGTACCAATGATCGACAGCGGCACACTGAGAAGGAACCGCGCGCGGCCCAACTTGTCCAATTTGCCAATCCACTGCACCGCGTCGGTCACGATGACGAACGGAATCCAAATGGCACACGAAGTGGCCAGCCACAACATCTTGGTTGCGTAGTAGGACCATGACATACCGTGCGGTTCAATGTGGCGAAGCCATAACGCCGCTGCACAACCCGACGCGTACAAACACAGCATCACCAGTCGAAGGAAGCGTTGGCGTCCGTTGGGGGCGATGGCGACGACGACCAGGGTCGCCACGCCCACCCACGCCGTGATGCCGGGATTGGGAGGGAGTATTCCCCCGTAGCCCTTCAAGGTACCCAACAGCGAGACTCGATTGATATACAGCTCGGCCGAAATTCCCAAGAGACTAAAAGCGCCGAAAGCCAACGCGAGCCAGTCCACGGCGGTATTCAACGCGCTCTTTTGATTTCCGCCGCGCAGAACGATGTACAGCAGATAGCCAGCGCCGATGATGATCGCCGTCGCGGGTACCACCCCCAGAACCGTCCACGAGAAGACGACCAAGAAGAACGAAACGACCAGCAACACCAAGGTGAGGGGGTTCGGCTCTCGGATCATGCGAAGACCCAGGACCACCGAAGTCATCGCGAGCGCCAGCGCACCAGAGGCTGACAAGAAGCCGCCGCTGAGCGACAAGCCGAAGACGTACGCACCAACGCCCAGCGTTGCGCACCCGAGCAAAGGGACGAAATAGACGGGTGAAATTCGCTGAACCCGGTTGACCGTTCGGGGAATGGTCTCGGCGAGCGCCGCAACGAACATCGCGGCGATCGCGGCGCACGACAGGACGAAGGTGACGACCATCGCCTGGACGTCCCTCGCCATCAAGGTTCCGGTGTGAATATTCGCTCGACCACCTGCCCCGTCCAAAATGGCGCACAGGGCATTGACCAGTGCTGGATATAACTTCAAGATATGAACGGTGATCCCACCGTCCCAAAGAATTGTTCGGTCGATGGAGATGTGATTCTTCGCATCGCCATTCATGGCCCACGTCAATCCAAACTCGTGGCCGTGAAGTTTGATCGCCTCGAACATTGCCTCGATCAGCACGAGAACGAGGAGGGCCAGCCACGGCTCTCCACTCACACGAGCCTTGGTCCGACGAGATCGCGAGTCTGTTCTTCGAGTCAGGAACCAGTGCAAAAGGCCACCCACAATCAGTGGAGCAGTCAACATGAACACGTAGACCGACTGGGGTTGCGAATGCGGATCCACCAACGCGGCGACGCCACTTTCGCCCCCGAGAAGCGCCACCTCGATGATGATGCCGGCGGCCCACGATGCGGGACCCGACAGTGAACTGATCCACCGATTGACCATTGCCGCGTAGAGCCACGCTCCCGCCACCATCAAGGTGGGCGGGAAGCCAATGGTCGCCACCGAGAGTACGGCAGCGAAGAGTAAGGACAGGAGTAACCCAGCGCCGCGAGGCAAACCACCAATGAGTGGACTGGGGGACTTCCTACTCATGAATAAAAGCCCACGAGGCTAGCAACTCGCTCCAATCAATGTTTCCCTGAGGATAATCGATGAGCGGTGGTTTGATAATCGACCATATTCCGAGTTTTCGTTTGTCCTCATGCCAGAGCCAAGGGTTTCGAACCTGATGTGGAAGTCTGACCAGCCGCTGGGGAGAAGGGTCAGCGGCGAGCGGCGCGACCCGACGAGAGACACCGTGGTCTACTCAGACTGCGGAGTTGAGATGCGCGGCGGTCCTCACGAGTCGTTGCGCACGCTCGACGACGGCATTGTTTCGTGTGCCATCGGAGTTGGTCAAGACTCGGACATCGAACTCGACGAGTCGCGTGGCATCAAGACACGACTCATGCCTCTTGACTAACGCATTGCGTGACTAATGTCACATCACGAAGATCGCCGCTGCGCCTCGGAGCCGACCAAGCATTCCCCGCTGCCCAGCTCTGCGACGTCACCACTGTGGGCTTATTCGCTACTGCGGACGTCCAGTTGAGCTCTCAACAGGGCCAGTTCCTGAACCAGTGTTTTGTGCCGAGCGGAGATCCGACTCAACGCCACCGATAATTGAAAAGTGAAGAGCAACAGGAACAACATGCCGAAGACGAAGACCATGTCGGACGGAAACGCAATGCCAAAGAATCGAGCGACGGGCGTAACGGCGCCAGAGGGCAAGAGCGCACTCAGTATGACCGTGACGCCACTGACTGCCAGCCAGAGAATCGCGAGGATCTCGGTCAACTGCTTCTTGCGAATCGCCCGAACGGTGATGGTCAGGAACACGAGGCTGATGGCTCCGCCGAGAATGTAGCCCTTCACGAGTCTTCCCCCCCCATGACGCCGATGACCACCGACATCGTAATCCTCAGCATAAAGTACATGGTCTTCAGTCCCTTGATGCTCGACGTGCCGTGCTCACGTGCCTTCATCATGACGGGGACCTCGTTCACCCGCAGTCCAAAATGACGAGCGAGCACGATTGACTCGACCTCGGGATAGTCCGTTGGATAGTGCACCGCGAAGAGCTCAATGGCTCGTCGATTGAGGGCTCGAAACCCGGAGGTCGTATCGGTGAAGCGACTCTTGGCGCGCCACGATACCAACGCCTCGAGGAACTTCATGCCGAATCGCCGATTTCTTGACGCTACGTAATTGCCGCGACCCAACCAACGAGATCCAATGACGAGATCCGAGTCGCCCTCCAACAATCTCTCAATGAGGTGGTACGTCTCACTGGGGTCGTGCTGACCATCGCCGTCAATCTGTATAGCGTAGGAATACCCCTGGGCCAGAGCGTATTTGTAGCCGGTTTGAACTGCTCCACCAATACCCAAGTTGAGTGACAGCGACAAGACCACCGCACCGGCGTCTCGGGCTCGCTCTTCCGTGTCGTCCGCGGAACCGTCGTTGACCACCACGACGGCAGCGCCCGGCATGTGCTCGCGAACGGCCCGGATGACGTTTTCAATGGATTTGCCTTCATTGAACGCGGGAATGACGACGCAGGTTCGGGAAAAAGCGTCGGCGAGCTGGGCGGGCGTCATTCATCAATATTTGCACATGAGCATCAGGGCCTTAGGTGGATTGGGGCCCGATTCAGTCCCCAGAGCCGTTGTCTACTTTCAAAATTGGACGAGGCGTCCGCCTAGAGTGGGTGCACCGTAGCGCAAATCCTGCCATGACGACGGGAGCCGTCACGTGGGAGCTCGTCCGCGATCACCAGCAATCCACGTAGCAGGGACAATATGAGACAGGTATCGGTGATCATCCTTGCGTACGGCGATGAACCACTGCTTTCCGCCAGCGTCGGTGCTGCCCTGAATTCACGAGACGTGCAGGTCGAGGTCGTCCTGGTCGACAATGGTTCGTTGTCTATATCTGATGTCGGTCCCGATCCGCGTCTCCGTATTTTGTCCCCAGGTACCAACACGGGCTTCGCCGGCGGGTGCAACTTGGCGGCGTCGCACGCCACCTTTGACCACCTCGTCTTCGTCAACAGCGATCTTGTCGTGCGCGACGACGCCATCGCTCTCTTGACGTCACGTCTCGAAGAAGAGGACGTCGGACTGGCCACCGGGGCCGTACTCCTCCCCGGCGAGCCGCTCATGGTCAACTCGATAGGTAACCCGATCCACTACCTGATGTTCTCCTGGGCGGGCGACTTCGGTGAGCCCTTCGCGATCCACAACACAGAAGAACAAGTGGCGGGAATCTGCGGCGGCTTCTTCGCGTGCTACCGCGATCTCTGGAACCAGCTTCAGGGGTTCGACGAGACCTATTTCGCCTACGCCGAGGATGTCGACCTATCGCTACGCGTGTGGCAAACGGACAAGTCAATCGTCTTTGAACCACGGGCCATCGGTGTCCACCATTACGAATTCACCAAGAACAACACCAAGTGGTTCCTACTCGAACGAAACCGTCTCATCAACTTCCTCACGCTCTACGACCGTCGCTCGAGATGGCTGTTGATGCCGATGCTGCTTCCCGTTGAGCTGGGCGTCCTGGCTTCCTCGATTCGCGGCGGATGGGCTAAAGAGAAGTTGTCCTCGTGGCACTGGATCTGGCAGCACCGAACCTACCTTCGTCAGCGCCGCACGCGAGTCGCCACGGCGAAGATTGGCCACGAAGTCCACTGGACCGACGTGATCTCGGGCGAAATGAATATTCCGGGCGAGTTCGGTCTCCGCGTGCCCGCCATGGTCAACGCGGTGCTGGGTGCGTACTGGAGGATCGTCAAATCGCTCATCAACTGAGAGCTGGTCGAACCTCCTTGGATCGTCACGAGCGCCTCTCGCCTCGTCAATGGGCGAAGATGATGGAGTCAGATCGACCCCGGACACCTGACACCGCACTGAACCGCGGCCCCGACGCGCCAGAGCGCCCGGGCACTTTTCACCTTTCTCAATCCGAATTAGAGTTTCCTAGGCGATGAGACATTCCTTTACCGACCTAACTCCGTCCAGCGTGGCCTCTGCTTTGCGCACTCAGATGAAATCCGGGATCTTCGGACGTGGCGCAATGTCGTATCTCGTCGCCTTTGCCGGAATCAGCGTCTCGAGTTTCGTCTTTCACATCATTGTGAGTCGCCTCCTAGGGCCGACGCACTACGGCGTCATGGGCGCTCTTCTGGGCATCATCAGCTTGCTCACCGTACCGCTCGGTGCCGTACAGATTGCCGTCACCCAGGCGGTGGTCGACAAGGAGGTGAAGGGGCAATCATTCTCGATGAGTCGCGTCACTTCGCGCTCCTTCATCAGTGGATGCGTGGCCATGCTGGCCCTCGCGAGTTGCGCTCCCGTCATCGACGGTTTTCTCCACATCGGCTCGGCTCTTCCGATATGTCTCGTGGCCGCCTGGATACCCCTGGCGACCGTCTCGGCGGTACTTCAGGGCGCTCTCATCGGAGAATACAGATTCCGACCAGTGGCTTTCGCCTCATTCGCCGGTATCGGTCTCGTCCGACTGGTGCTCGGAGCCGTGATGGTGGAGGCCGGTTTGGGAGTCTCCGGAGCGGTGGCTGCAACTATCTTCGCGCAAGCGTTCACCGTCCTCTCTCTCATGTTCTCTGCTCGACACGAATTGTTCGGACATCGCCATGCGTCGGTCGTCCGCACCAGATTGCGAGACACGGTCCTGTCGGTTGCCGCGCTGGCGGGCTACACGACGCTGATCGGCATTGACACCTTCCTGGCGCAGCACTTCTTCACTTCGGCCCAGGCGGGCAAGTACGCGGCGGTTGCCGTTGCGGCGCATATCGCCTTCTTCATCCCTGCCGCCCTCGTCACCGTGGCCTTCCCCCATCTCGCCGACGGCAAGGGAATCAACGAGTCGAGTCGCCGGATATTTCGTCAAACGCTGCGAGCCAGTTTGGCACTGGGATTATTGGCCGCCGCCGTCATGACGGCGTTTCCCAATCTGACCATCGGAGTTCTCTTCGGCTCGAAGTACGCAGGGGCGGGGGCGATACTTGGCCAACTCTCCTTTGCCTCGGTTGCCGTTGGTGTGCTGATCCTCTTTGTCTATCTGCACCTGGCTCGACGATCGACCATGGCGCTGACGCCGTGGATTGGCGTCGTTCTATCCGTCATCCTCATCTCGTTGGACCACCCCTCGGGCGAGTCGGTGGCGTTCATCATGCTGATCGTCAGTTTTGCCACCACGATCATCGCGGGAGTCCCCGCGTTCAGGTGGCGAGTCGAACACGCCGAACTTCACCGCTAAGCGCACGGCCGATGTCCCGAAGACCTCGTCTACAGCCAGTACCGGTGAAGCACCGTCATGGCGAACGCGGTTCCCATCCATGCCTGGAGGCAAATGAGTGAGATCCCGGCGAACTCCTCCACGGTGCTGGCCAAAGTGCGAAACCTTGGCGAGCGAGTCGATTCCAAACCAAGGAGAACGACCAGCGTCGGTACCAACGGCAAGAAATATCTTCCCTGCAACCCGATGATCGTTGGAAGGGAGTATTGGCTATCAACGAGGTAGAAGGTGAACATGAGAACAACGGCGACAAGGGCCCAGACCGATAGTGACCAAATGGTTCTACCAACGTGTCGTCTCCCAATCGAGACTGCACTCAAGAGCGCCAAAACGAAGACAATGCTGGCGAAGACGTAGAACCAACTCGGAAACCAAGTGTCCAACCAACCGATGCCGGCGATGAACTCCTTCCAATCCAACAAGCCGTAGGTCCGAAAGGTTTGAATGAGAACGTCGACATCCTTGAGCGGATTCGTGAGAACCAGCGTCAGTTGCCTCGCGGGTGAGACGCCGATCAGGGGGACCGGTTTTCCTTGGGGACCGGCCCCAAACTTCGTCCACACCTCATAGGTAACGGCGGCGCTCACCATGAAGAGGAGCGCTCGACGAAAATAACGTCGAAGATTCGAATGCAGATCGGCGAGTGGCAGCAACAAACCAAGAAGCAGCAGTGGCGGCTTCTCCAGTGCCATTAGGAGCAGGCTGACGAACCCGATTTGATAATTTGCGTTCGTCAGTACATGGCGCAGGTGAACTCGAGGTTTCCCGTCGTCCACCAGTGGGGGACGAGATTCGGACTTACGAGATTCCGAGTAGCCACTGTAAATTGACGCGGCGAAGACCATCGACAGGGCGAGCAAGAGACAATCGGGATTGATCGAAATCGCCAACGAGTTGACCATTGGTAGAAGAAGAAAGACGCCTAGGGGGAACGCGAGTCTCCTCGGAAATCGTGACAACGCCCATTTCGTCAGGACCACGAAGGTCAGGAGATTGAGGATTTCCGCCAAGTAGTAACCCACCAGCAGATGACTGCTGAAGATCCGGCCGACCACGATACCCAGAGATTGGGGTAGGTAGAGGAACGGAATGTTTCCGCCCGTGTCGAAATTCGTGAAATAGAGTGGCATGTTCCACGTCTGATGCCAGCCGTACACATACTCGTATTTAGTGGCCGTCACGGATCTACCTTCCGCCATGGCAGAAAAGATGTCCTCCATCTGGATCACTCCGACAGGAAAGGTATCCCCCGGAACGCCCCGCGCCGTTGTCGTGATCAGCTGCCCTTGAGAAATGCCGAAGGCGCGATCGAAGTGCGCGAACGCATCCGGACTTTGAAATGGCGGAGTCAGCCCAATCATGCCAAGTCCGAGAACGAAATAGAGCGAGAAGAACACGCGAACGAAATTTCTTGAGAAATGAGAGTTCTCGCGCGATTGAGTGCCGACCTCATCGGCACTGACGCACTGAACAGTGATCGCCGTCGGCTTCTTAGATCGACTGGTCACGACAGACCCGCTTGCTTGAAGGGCCCCTGCGGCTCTGCGTCATACTATTACCGCCGCGTGGCGATGCCGAGCCCGCCAGCCAAAGTTACCCGAGCCGCGCCCACGGGCAGGCCCAGCGATATCACGCGCAAGACGGCGAACTCAGAATGGGCCGACGGGCGCAAGGTCGTGAGAGTCCAGGGGAGTGATGCTCGGTACCTTCTATGACCGTGGTCGATCCGAGGGGAACGGACTGGCTTTCAAGAGGGACGCCCAGTCAATGTCAGCAGCAGGGCCCGCGTAGTTCCGCGCGAGAACGACAATGTCAAAGGGACGTCGAGCCTCCGCCGCCGTCGGGGTCCATCCGGACCCGCTCACTAGGGACACCGCACTCTTCAAGTCAAGTACGTGGTGATGAACGGCTCGGGAATTCAGGTTGTCGGCAACTCGACGCTTGAGCTCGTTCACCGATTGCACCCCAGAATCTCGGCGAACATCGTGGAGCTGAATGATCTCTTCGAAATGCGTCTCGTCACCCTCGCCGACGTCATTTTGTTCGTCAGACAGGTAGTGGCTGATGGGCGTCACCGGCCTCCTCCAGTCAAAGGTTCCATCTCGGTGCGGCAGGACAAGACACAGGTAGCCCTCGGGCTTGCAGATCCTCTTCCACTCCTTGAGCGCTCGAAGAGGGTTGGCGGTGTGCTCCAGGCAGTGGGAGGAGAAGACGACATCGTAGGAGTGGTCGGGAATGCCCTGGAGGGCGGTCGCCTCTCGCAGGAATTGGATGCCGAGGGGTGTCCCCTCCGGAGCGAAGGGCGCGCCTTCAACGAGTGAACCCTCCCACAACGTTTGGTCAGAGAAATTGACGATGTCGAGTGACGTCATCACCGGATAGATCGGGAGGATTCCTCGGCGATGGAAACAACGGCTCGGCCCCCCGATTTCTATCCCTTTCGCGTTCGTCGCGAAGTTGATGACCTCCGCGGCGAGGGACGACTGAGCGCCCACGAGGAGATCCTTTGCCACCTGAAGGGATCCAAATGTTCCTTGGCTCCGCCAGGCGGCAAGTACGGAGGAGAACTTCATGCGAACGGAACTTAACACTGAATCCTGACGGCACTGAACCTCGAAGGCATCTAGCCATTCAATGTCGACAATTCACGGCCGAAACGCCGCGACCTCGAAGGACCTCATCGTGCGGGGCACGATCCATCAAGGTCCGTCTGGTGGAATCGACTACCTTCGGCCCTTTTGCAACAGGGGATATTCCCGTCGGCCCATCCGTCTCATAAGGCCGTCGACCACGCCTCTCACGACAACCAGTACGCAGTTGAGGCAAGACGAAGCACCGTTGATCGATACGTACGCTCCGCAGAAGACGACGACCTGCACGACGCAGAACCGAATCGGTAGACGCCGTCGCACCACGAGGTAGGTCGAGTTGCGCACGATGTAGTAGAGCCGTTGCGCGTTTTCGTAAGGGTGGACCCGCTCGACGTCGCTATAGCGCTCGCCCAGGACGTGATCCATCGAAATCGCCTTCTGTTGGATCACGAGGTAGCCCAAGTGCCGCAAGGAAAAGCAGAAGTCGAAGTCCACCTGGTCGATGAACAGCGATTCATTGAAATGAACTCGTTCCGCCACGTCGGCCTTGACCAGGTTGCCGCTCGTGATGACGCCGCGGCGCTCGATGAAGAGTCCGAGTTCTCGAACGATCATCAGGTGTTCGGCGTACCTCGTCAACCAGATGCTCGCCGGCTGCGGATGAGGTCGCAGCGCAAGGATTGCGCAACGGTCCTGGGTGTTGGCGTCCAGCGTCGCATACGACGAAAGGATTCCCTCGATGGCCCCGTCGTCAACAAGCGTGTCCTGGTCCATGGTCAGAACCCACGCCGGATGCGCGAGGAGTGCATGCTCGACCCCCACATTGAGGGCCGCACCGATTCCCAGGTTCTCGGGCAGTCCAATGACGTGGGTATTGTCGTGGGCGCTCCACCGGGAACTCACCTCGTCAAAATTGCCGGAACCGTTGTCCACGATGACCACGCCGTTCGCCTGGGGTGACAGGGCTTCGACAACCTTCGTCAAGCGCTCGAGGTCCGGATTCCACGTGACGATAACGGCGCAGACTCCGCTACGCCCCGGGACTGACATGCACTCACTCTATTGCAGGCGATGAGGAGTCTCTCGGCCTCCGCCGACCCCGACGGCCCCACAACATTCCGACGTCACCGCCGCAGAGGAATGTCGCCTCAGCGGTGCGTCAACCTCGGTGAGCGACTCAGCGCTCGGACATCGGAATGAAGTCGCGCACGTCAGAACCGATGTAGAGCTGACGGGGACGCGAGATCTTCATGTCCTGCTCGAGGAGTTCCTTGTAGTGCGCGAGCCAGCCGGCGGTGCGCGGAATCGCGAAGAGGACGGTGAATATCTCGACCGGAAAGCCCATCGCCTGGTAGATCAGGCCCGAGTAGAAGTCAACGTTGGGGTAGAGGCGCCGCGAGATGAAGTAGTCGTCCTTGAGGGCGATCTCTTCCAACTTGAGCGCAATGTCGAGCAGCGGATTATGCCCGGTGACCGCGAACACCTCGTCCGCGGTCTTCTTGATGATCGTGGCGCGAGGGTCGAAGTTCTTGTAGACGCGGTGCCCGAAACCATCGAGCTTGGTCTTGCCCGCCTTGACCGTCTCGACGTACGCGGGGATATTGTCGATGTGTCCAATCTTGTTCAGCATTTTCAAAACCGCCTCATTGGCGCCCCCGTGGCGGGGACCGTAGAGGGCCGCCGCAGCGCCGGCGGTGGCGACGTAGGGGTCGCCGTGCGAGGAGCCCACCGTACGCATTGCGGTCGTGCCGCAATTCTGCTCGTGGTCGGCGTGCAGGATGAAGAGAACGTCGAGAGCCCTCGCCAGCACCGGGTTGGCCTCGTAGGACGGCTCGGCGACTTTCCACATCATGGAGAGGAAGTTCTCGGTGTAGTTCAGATTGTTGTCCGGGTAGACGAAGGGCATGCCCACGGAGAAGCGGTGCGCGGCGGCGGCCAGAGTCGGCATCTTGGCGATTAGGCGCACGACCTGCTTGTACAGGATCTCCTTGTCACCAAGATTCTTCGATTCTTTGTAGAACGTCGAGAGCGCCGCGATCGACGAGATCAGCATGCCCATCGGATGAGCGTCGTAGTGAAAACCTTCGAGGAAGCGCTTGCGCATATTCTCGTGAATGTACGTGTGGTACTTGATGTCGGTGGACCACAGCTCGAGTTGCTCTTGGTTGGGCAGTTCGCCGTTCACCAACAAGTACGCGACCTCGACGAAGGACGACTTCTCGGCTAGTTGTTCAATCGGGTAACCGCGGTAACGCAGAATACCCGCGTCGCCGTCGAGGTACGTGATGGCCGATTCGGCAGCGGCGGTCGACATGAAACCCGGGTCGTAGAACCAGACGCCGGGAACAACTTTCGAGAACTCTGTGGCCGCAACGCCACCGTTGACGATCGGAATCTCGCGAGTTTCACCGGTTTGGTTGTTGGTCACGGTTATGGACTCGGACACGATTCCTCTTTTCACTGACGGGGGGTGTCACTATCGTATGCGAACTGGCCAGTAACCCCGCTTGAACATTGTTCGTCAACCCGCTCCCGTGGGCGAGACGCTCAGCGCATAGGTCCGGCTGTGGTGCAGGCCCGGCGCTGCCGGTAGGCCATTGAGAGTCACGGAAAACGTACCCTTCTCCCCCGAATGCACCGTGAAGGAGTGACTCGCGAAGGCGAAGGACGTCGAGGGCGCCAGTGTGTGGGTCATGGTCACCTGCTGGACCGTACCCGACGCGGAAGTGAGCACCAAGGAGAGAGAGACCGGCTGGGCGATCTCGCGAAGGTTCGAGACCGCAACCTGGACCAGCATCGACGTGGTCGGCGCGAGCAAGAGAGTGAGCGCGGGAGCGGGGAATGGCGCGGGCTGAACCTGAATGGCGGAGATCACGATGGCGCGCGTCGCCGCCAGGTTGGGTGCGCTCGCCAAAGTCGCGACGTCTTGGGGAACATTGAGCTTCCCGCTCACGTTCGAGAGAGCACTCAACGTGACCGATCCCGGAGCACCGGAAAGCTGGTGGCGCTGGGACCCCCACGACGCGGCGGTCGCCGACAACGATAATTGCGCGGCACCTAGGGACGGGCCTGAATTTGAGGTGGTGGGCCCGCTCAGACTCAGCGCCTGGGCGACGTAGGCGAGCATCGTGTCGTAGTCCGTGACGCGAATCACGGTGGCCTGGGACAAGGTGACATTGAGGTTGGGACTCAACACCGGGGTCATCATCAGCCCCGCTACGTTGCGCCATGCGGAGACCTCTTGGGTCAGTTCCGATAATTGCACCGCAAACTGCGGTCGGGTGAGGTGCGAACCAGTGGTCAACAGGGTCGCCAGTTGGGTGTCGAAGGAATTCTCTTGCGTCAGCAAGGTGCTCGCCACCGAGGAAAAACTGAGGTTCTCGCTCAATCGAGCCGAATTCTCCTGATGCGCTGATCGCGACACCTCGCGGCCGAAGACCAAAATCACCAACGTGACGACGAGCGCGACGACGATGCGAAGTGTTTGGCGCCGACGATGCGCTCGAGTTCGTGCCACGACGTAAGAACTTACTCAGCCCCGGGCGGCTACTCCTCGTCGACGGTCTCTTCGAAGGCCTCCAGCTCGATTATCTCGGACTGAACGGCGAGATCAGGGTCCCCTAAGTCGGCGCCCCACTTCGGTGCGTCGAGGAACTTGGCGCTGGAAGTGATCTCGGGGAGGTCGTCAATGGGCTTGGCCCCCGTGGCCCCGTCGAGTTGACGCACTCGGCGCGCGATGGGGATGAGGCGCGACTCCACCGACGCAATGGCATCGTTGTAACTCGACACCGAATCGTTCAGGGACTTGCCGAGTCGTGCGAGAGGGCCCGCCACCGTACGGATACGTCCGTAGAGCTCGGTGGCGGCCTTGAGGATCGCTTGGGTATTCGTAGCAAAAGCGTCGCGTTGTAACACTTCAGCGGCGGACCAGAGCAGCGCCAGCAGGTTAGTGGGGCCCACCAGCAGCACGCGTTTCTCGGTCGCAAAGGCGTGCAGAGTGGCGTCGGCCTCGTAGGCCGCCGCCAACGCCGCGTCGCTCGGCACGAAGCACACGGTGAACTCGGGTGAGAACTCCAGCGCCTGCCAGTACGACTTCGTCGCGAGTGTCTTGATGTGCTCGCGTAGGTCGGCCGCAGACTTCTCTTCGTAGAGGCGCCGCTCACCGGGGCTCTCAGCGCTCAGGGCCTTTTCGAAATTGGCGAACGGAAACTTCGCGTCGATCACGATGCTCGAGTTGTTCGGTAGCTTGACGATGCAGTCGGGCCGTTGGCGCTGCCCCGCTTCGCTGGCTTGAGTGACCTGAAGATCGAAGTCGAGGTTGGGTCGCAAGCCCGACGCCTCCATGACGTTGGCCAATTGAATCTCGCCCCAGCGCCCGCGATCCGCGCTGCGCCCGAGTAATTGGTTGAGCCGGTTGGTCTCCTCCTGGGTCTTGAGCTGGGCCGCCAGCAGTTCTCCGGCCCCTCGCTTGACGTCGAAGAGAGCCTCGCGGTGATCCTTGTCGAAGCCTTCCAGGCTGATTTTGTACTGGCCAAGTAGTTCCTCGAGTGGTCCCAAACTGTCCCTCAATTTCGAATCACGCTCGCGCAGGATGCGTTCCTGGGTTTCGTTGAACTGGGTCATGGAATTTGCCAACACCCGACTCGACGTGGCCTCGAAGAGCGTTTCCATGTTGGACACGGCCTCGGCGTGGTCGGCGCGCTCGCGCACTAGGGACTCCACCGCCGCGCGGTGTAGCGCCTCGGCCACTTGCGCCTGGGACTGGGCCGCGCTCACCCGGGCGCCCAAATCTTGGTTTCTCCTGGCCAGCAGTACCCACGAGACCAGAGCTCCGACGACCACACCAATGATGACCCACGCAACGACCACAGTGCTCCTTTGACGCTCCCCAACCTAGGGAGCCGTTGTGACACGGGAGTATCCTCTCACTATGTACCGTCTGTTTGGCACCACGAAGTCGCCCCAAGCCGCCGTGGCCGACGACTCGCCCATCACGCCCGAGATGATGCAGAAGATTGTGCACACCTTCGCCCTCGTGGGCGAATCGATCGCCGAGGCGACCCACGCCCTGTTGGCCGGCGACCGCGAACTCGCCAAGCGCGTCGTGGAGCAGGACGCGCTCATCGACAACCTCGTCAACGACCTGGTGTCCCAAGTGGAGCGGCTGCTGGTCGACGGACCGGCGCTGTCGAGTGAGGCCCGCAGCACCCTCTTGACGCTGTTGCGAGTGTTGCCCGAGGTGGAGCGCAACGGTGACTTGGCTGAACACATTGCTCGACGCGCCGCGCGCGGCATGGGCGCAGAAATGTCGCCGCGTAGCCGAGGACTCGTCGAGCGCATGGGCGAAGTGGCGTCGATGATCTGGCGCGAAGCCACCGACGTGATCATCGACGGAAAACTCGAAGCCGCCGGGGCGATTGAGGACATCGACGATGAACTCGATGACTTGCACGTATCGCTGACCGCTGAGCTGACGTCGGGTTCAATGTCGGTGCCGGTCGCCGTGGAACTCGCGCTGTTGGCGCGCTTCTATGAACGCTTCGGCGATCACTGCGTCAATCTGGCGCGTCGCCAGATTGGACGCGACGGCGCCGACTAGAGCGTCAGGAGGGCTTCGGCAATCTGCACGGCGTTGAGAGCCGCGCCCTTGCGCAGGTTGTCGTTGCTTAAGAACAACGACAAGCCGTTCGTGACGGTCTCGGCCCGGCGGATGCGTCCCACGTAACTCGGATCTTGCCCGGCCGCCAGACGAGGAGTCGGAATCTCTTCGAGCACCACGCCAGCGGCGTTCTTCAGTATGTCCGTCGCCTCCTCGGGCGAGAGTGCGCGGTCGAATCCCGCGGTGATCGACAGCGAGTGACCAGTGAAGACAGGCACGCGCACGCAAGTCGCGTCGACGAGCAGGTCGGCGATTTCGAGAATCTTGCGACTCTCGTCACGCAACTTCTGCTCCTCCCCCGTCTCGAGGGAGCCGTCATCGACGAGGGAGCCGGCCATCGGCACCACGTTGTGAGCGATGGACATCGGGAACTTGTTGCCCTTGACGAGCGCGAAGGCGTTGCCGTTGAAGGTGAGCTGGCGCACGTCGCCACGCGCACTCTCCTCGAGCTGTTCGGCGAGTTCATCCACGCCATCGCGGCCCGCGCCACTCACCGCTTGGTAGGTCGAGACCACCATGGAGCGAAGTCCGGCGGCGAGGTGCAGCGGCTTCAAGATTGGCATGGCCGCCATCGTCGTGCAGTTGGGATTGGCCACGATCCCCTTAGGGATGTTGAGAAGGGCGTGGGGGTTCACTTCGGATACCACGAGGGGCACATCGGGGTCCATGCGCCACGCCGACGAGTTGTCCACGACAATGGCACCCGCCGCGGCGATGCGCGGGGCGATCACCTTCGACGAGGTGGCACCCGAGGACATCAGCGCGATGTCGATGCCTGCGAAGTCAGCGGTGTTGGCGTCTTCAACCGTGATGAGACGGCCGTCCCACTCGAGAGTGGAGCCCGCTGAACGAGCCGACCCGAAGAAACGTACGTCGTCCGCGGGGAACTGGCGTTCAGCCAGAATGGTCCGCATCACCGTGCCGACCTGGCCCGTGGCACCGATAATCGCAATTCGCATGCTGGAAAGTCTAGGGCTACGCCGCGTCGAGNNCGTTCGTCGACAGGGTCTCGAACATTAACGCGGTCACGCCGGGGCTGGACTTCATGCCGGCGCCAATCAATGAGACGCGGCCGATCTTTTCCACCGAACTCACCAACGTGGCGCCAATCTCGTCCTTGACCTCCTCGCACGTCGCGCGAGCCGCGTCGAGGTCGGTACGGGCCACGGTGAAGGAGATGGCGGTCAAGCCGTTCGTCCCGGTGTTCTGCACGATCATGTCGACATTGATGCCGTGGTCGGAGAGTTTGCGAAAGAGCGTGGCGGCGACGCCGGGACGGTCCGGCACTCCGTCGACCGTGAGCTTCGCTTCCGACGTATCGTCGGTGATGGCTGAGACGATGGCTTCTTCCATAGTGGGGTCCTCCTCCACAATCCAGGTCCCGGGTTCCCAGGTAAAACTTGATCGAACGTGCAGCGGTACCCCGTGTCGGCGCGCGAACTCTACCGAGCGCAGCATCAAGACGCGACCGCCCGTCGCGGCCATTTCCATCATCTCGTCGAAGGAGACCTTGGCGAGTCGCCGCGCCTGGGGTACGACACGCGGGTCGGCCGAGAAGACGCCGGTGACGTCGGTGTAGATCTCGCAGACGTCGGCCTTGAGGGCCGCCGCCAGGGCGACGGCGGTGACGTCAGAGCCCCCGCGGCCCAGCGTGGTGATATCGCGGTCGGTCGACACGCCCTGGAAACCCGCCACGACGGGCACGAGGCCTTGGTCGATTGCTTCACGAATGCGGTCAGGACGCATTTCGAGGATCTTGGCCTTGGTGTGGTCGGTGTCGGTGATGATGCCCGCCTGCGAGCCAGTGAATGACGCCGATTCGACGCCACAATCCGAGAGCGCCATGGAGACCAGTGCCATGGAGATACGCTCGCCGGCGGTGAGCAACATGTCGAGTTCACGTGGTGGTCGAGTAGGAGATACCTGATCAGCTAGGTGAATCAGGTCATCGGTGAACTTACCCATTGCCGAGACCACGACGACGACGTCGTTGCCGGCCGCGCGAGTACGCGCGACGTGATCGGCCACCGCCCGAATACGATCCGCGTCACCGACGGAGGTACCACCAAACTTTTGGACGATCAGCGCCATGGTGATCAACTTTAGTTGAGCCGTCAGGGGCCTCCCAGGCGCCCTAGTAACGTCGCACCCATGGCTACCACCAAACGTCAACGTCAAAAAGAAGCACGCCGTCAGAAGATGGAGGCCATGCAGCGTCAGAACAAGCGCCGCCAGAACCTGCGCCGCGGGGTGATTGCGCTGGTCGTCGGCATCCTCGTCATCGGATCTGCTGCTCTCTTCTTCCACAAGTCGAGCCCCCCCACCGTGACCATTCCCACGACGACGACTCCCACGCCCACCACCACGATCGGTACGGTCTCCAAGTCCTGCTCCACGTCGGCATTCGCGGCCGCCGGATTTGCCAGCATTCCCTGCGCGTCGCCCGCCGGCACGTCGAAGAAGGCACCGACCATGGTGATTCCCACGACCACCGCACCCACATCGATTCAGGTCGCCGATCTCATCAAGGGCACCGGCGCGGTCTTGAAGAAGGGCGCCAGTTTCACCGCGCAGTACGTGCTCGCCGACTACGCGAGCCACTCCATCCTGCAGTCCTCGTGGACGTCGGGTCCCTTCACCGCGACACTGAAGACTGGCGCCGGCGGTCTCATCCCGGGATGGGTCACGGGCCTGCCCGGCATGAAGGTGGGGGGACGTCGCGAACTCATTCTCCCGCCCTCACTGGCCTACGGTGCCAAGGGCCAGTCCGGTATCCCCGGAAACGACACCCTGGTCTTCATCGTCGATCTCCTCAAGATTGGCTAAGGACGACCTCGTCGTCACCACCAACCGCCTCTACAACAAAGGACACCATGAGCGACCTGATTCCCAACCCCGACGGCTCGAGCCCCCCACGCCAGAAGTTCGACGCCAAGCCACCGATGATTATCGACCCCGCCAAGACCTACACCGCCACCATGGTGACGTCGCACGGCACGATGGAGTTCCTCCTCGACCCCCTCGCGGCGCCCGAGACGGTGAACAGCTTCGTGTTCCTGGCGCGTTGGCACTACTACGACGGCATCGTCTTGCACCGCATCATCCCGGGCTTCGTCCTGCAGGGCGGGGACCCGACTGGCACGGGTGCGGGCGGACCGGGATATCGCTTCAACGACGAACTGCCCAAGCCCGGCCGCTACGAGCTCGGATCGCTCGCGATGGCCAACGCCGGGCCCCACACCAACGGCTCACAATTCTTCATCATCTCGGGTCCCGACGGCATGCGCCTGCCCCCGCTCTACGCCCTGTTCGGCAGGGCCGTCAAGGGCCTCGACGTGGTGAGCACCATCGACACCATTGGATCACCCTCGGGCAAGCCGCGCGAGCCAGTGATCATTGAGTCGCTGACCATCACCGAGGCCTAGAGACTCGTCGGTTCTCCTGCACGCGTGACGATGAGGTCGTCTCGCGCGACGACTCGCCAGGTGCCCTCGAAGGTCACGACCGACCGCGGTCCCAGTTCCACCAGAATCAGTTCTCGACCGAGCAGACCCCGGGTGCGCTCCGTCTGCTCGGCTCCCGCAGGCACGCTCAGCACCACGTCGTCAAACAAACCGAGGCCCGTGGTGGGCGCTCCCCCCCGCGGGTCAATCATGGTCTCGCCCAGGACCGAGCCGACGGAGCCAATCGCGAGCAGCCGCACTGAAGCCAGCGCCGCACCCAGTTCTGATCCGCGCCACACGCTGCGCGCGTGCAGCACCGCGCCGTCCACCAGCACCACCAGGTCGGCCGACGTCACTGACTCGACCACCGCGAGGTCGTTTGCGCTGGCGCGACTAATGGCCTCGACGCCGATGATGGTGGCCCCGCTCGGCGCCAACAGCGCACGGACTCGTTCGATGGCCTCGCGAGCTCCCTGAAAGGCGGCCGCGGTGGCCAGCACGCACACCCTCGTGGCGGGCGCGACTCCCGCGATCGCGACGGCTTCATCGAAGACGTCGAGCGATCCGACGAAGATAACTTTCAGCACACCCACGAGTATCCCAGAGCGGCGTTGCGATTCAGGCGAGGCGCCGCGAGGACTCGAACCACCGGCCCGAGAAACGCCACGCGGGCGTCGCGTCGACGGCGTCGTCGACCACACCACCTCGTGTCGTCAGCATCTCAATCGCAACGACGACCGCCGTCATCTCCTCGTCGGACAATTGCGCGCGAGGGGGGAACGAGATACTCACAGCGGAATATTCCCGTGCTTGCGCTGGGGTAAGTCTTCGCGCTTGGAGCGCAGCAAGTTCAAGGAGCGCGCGATGACCACACGCGTGTCGGCCGGATCGATGACGTCATCGATGAATCCGCGCTCGGCCGCGATGAAGGGCGACGAGAACTGCTCCTCGTACTCGGCCACCAGCTGACGTCGCGTCGCGTCGGGGTCCTCGGCGGCGGCGAGCTCGCGACGATGAACGATCTCCACCGCGCCGGCCGAACCCATGACCGCCAACTCCGCCGAGGGCCACGCAAAAGCGAAGTCGGCCCCGATCCCCTTGGAGTTCATCACCACGTACGCCCCTCCGTAGGCCTTGCGGGTGATGATCGACACGCGCGGCACCGTCGCCTCGCAGAAGGCGTACAGCAGCTTGGCGCCGCGACGGATGATGCCGTCGTACTCCTCGCTCACGCCCGGCAGGAAACCCGGCACGTCGACGAAGGTCACGAGGGGGATGTTGAAGGCGTCACACGTACGCACGAAACGCGCGGCCTTCTCGCTCGAGTCGATGTCGAGCACTCCGGCCAGCACCTGGGGCTGATTGGCCACGATACCCACGGAGTAACCGTCCACGCGCGCGAAACCGCACGTGATCTGGGCGGCGAAGGCCGCGTGCACCTCGTTGAACTCCCCGTCGTCGACGATTGAGTTGATCACCTTCTTCATGTCGTAGGGCTGATTGGACGAGGCTGGCATGATGTCGCGTAATTCGGGGCAGAGTCGATCCGCGGGGTCGTCGGACATGACGCGCGGTGGCTCCTCGAGATTGTTCGATGGGAGGAACGAGAGCAGGTAACGAACCTCGTCGAGGGCGGTTTTCTCGTCGGGAAAGACGAATCCCGCGACGCCGGACTTGGTGGCGTGGGTCATCGCGCCCCCGAGCTCCTCGAGGGTGACGTTCTCACCGGTAACCGCTTTGACGACGTCGGGACCGGTGATGAACATGTGGCTCGTGTCCTTCACCATGATGGTGAAGTCGGTGATGGCCGGTGAGTACACCGCACCACCCGCGCAGGGACCGAGAATGACCGAGATCTGGGGCACCACCCCCGAGGCACGCACGTTGCGCCAGAAGATGCCACCGTAGGCGTTGAGCCCCGCGACGCCCTCCTGGATGCGCGCGCCGGCGCCGTCATTGAGACCAATGATGGGCAGACCCATCGACGTCGCGAGGTCCATGATCTTGTGGATCTTGGCGCCGTGGGTTTCGCCCAGCGCGCCGCCGAAGACCGTGAAATCCTGAGAATAGACGCAGACCTGTCGACCGTCAATTTGGCCGTACCCGGTGACCACGCCGTCGGTGTAGGGACGCGACCCGTCGAGCCCCGCGCCCGAGGCGTGATGGCGATTGAGCATGTCGAGTTCTTGAAAGGTACCCTCGTCGAGCAGATACTCCACGCGCTCGCGCGCGGTCATGCTGCCCTTGGCCTTGTGGCGCACGATGGCGTGCTCGCCCCCCGCAACTCCTGCCTCGGCCTTGCGAGCTTCGAGTTCGGCCAATCGTTGCGCCATTGAGTTCTCCATAGGTGTCAAGGCTACCGAGGTCTCCTCACCCGTGCGGTTCGTCGCGCTTGCCATAACGGATCTCGATGGGTTCTCATGGAGATTCTGCCCTTTACTGACGGGTAGAGAGTGTTGATGTCGATTCTTCGACGAGTTCGATTAGCGTCCCGAAGCTCGACGTGGGATGGACGAAGGCAATCGTCGTGTCGCGTGAACCCGGTCGGGTCACCTCGTCGATGACCCGCGCGCCGCTGGCCTTGACCGCCTCCAGCGCCTGGGCGCAATTGGCGACCCGGTACGCGATGTGATGCAGTCCTTCGCCGCGGCGCGCCAAGAACACCGCCACCGTCGAGTCATCGCGAGTGGGTGTGAGCAACTGAATGTAGGAGTCACCCACCTTGATGAGCGCCTCGCGGATGCCATCGCTCGCCACGTCCTCGCGATGCACGACCCGCGCCCCCAGGGTGTCGGCGTACCAGGCAATGGCCGCATCGATGTCGCGAACGGCAATGGCCACGTGGTCAATATCGGTCAGTAGCGATTCCATGTTCCCTCCTGCGCCCGAGGCTACTCAGTGCCCCGAGCCCTCCCACAGGGACTTTCGTAGAATGATGAGATGTCGTTGTTGAACATCGTGCCCGCTTTTGCACTGACGGCATTGGTGCTGGCGATGGTGCCGGGTCAGGGCGTGGCGATGGTGTTGCGACAGACGCTCACGGGCGGGGCCCGGGGCGCCATGGCCTCGGTGGTGGGCAACTCCTCGGGGTTGATTGCCTGGGGCGTAGCATCATCGGTGGGTCTCAGTCAGGTCTTCGCTCACTCGCCCCTCGCCTACAACACCCCAAATACGCTGGCGTTCTCTATCTCGGTTACTTGGCGGCCAGCACGCTCATCACCCTGCGCCAGAGGTCGGGCGCTTTCGAGACGCACGGCCGGGCCGCGACGCGCCCCCTCGCCGCCTATCGCCTGGGGTTGGTCACGAATCTGACCAACGTCAAAGCCGCAGTATTCGCCGTGGCGTTCATCCCTCAATTCGTGCCGCGCAGCTTTCCCCTCGGACTCGGCATCGTGATCCTGGGCGCCGTGCAGTCGCTGGTGTCACTGGGCTGGTACTACGTGCTCGTCTCTTTCGTCGACCGCGCGGCCACGGCGCTAGCGTGCCCGGCGCTACGTCGTGGCCTCACGGCTATTTCGGCGCTGGGGCTGCTGACCTTGGCCATCGCGCTGTTCTTCTCGTCGCCCCGCTAGAGGGTCTAACGTCTCGAGAGGGGAAGTCGGGAACAGGAGTTGTATGACACGCAGTGTTATCGTCGCGGGTCTGCGCACCCCGATCGGAAAATTGTCCGGTGCATTGGCGCCACTGCGCGCCAGCGAACTCGGCGGTGTCGCTATCGCGGCGCTGCTCGCTCAGACGGGTGTCGATCCCGCCAGCGTCGACGCGGTTCTGATGGGTCAGGTCCTCCAGGGCGGCCAGGGTCAAATCACTGCGCGCCAAGCCGCCGTCTTCGGCGGAATTCCCATGAGCGTTCCGGCTACCACGATCAACAAAGTTTGCCTCTCGGGCCTTAACACCATCTACTTGGCCGATCTCATGGTGCGTTCGGGTGAGGCCGAGATCGTCGTCGCGGGCGGGATGGAGTCCATGACCAACGCTCCCTACTTGCTGCCCGGTGCGCGAGCGGGCTACCGCGCGGGCGATCACGCGGTCGTCGACTCGATGATGCACGATGGGCTCACGTGCTCCTTCGACCAGTGCGCAATGGGATTGGCCACCGAACGCCACAACGCGGGACGTATCACGCGCGCGCGTCAGGACGAGTTCGCGGCGCGTTCGCACTTCTTGGCCGCGTCGGCGGCGGCGGCGGGCTACTTCGAACACGAGATCGCCGCGGTGAACGTGCCCCAGCGCAAGGGTGAGCCGCTGCGCGTCGATACCGACGAGGGAATACGAAGTGACACCACGCCCGAGTCGCTCGCCAAGTTGCGTGGTGCCTTCGAGACCGATGGGACGATCACCGCCGGTAACGCTTC
>PLEI01000014.1:0-295 GCA_003136415.1 Acidimicrobiaceae bacterium
TCACCACCGCCGTTGGCATGACTGTCCTCGGCAGCCTCTATCCGTCGATCCGGGCGGCTCGGCTGGTCCCGCTGAAGGCGCTCAGCTATGAGTGACCCGAGCGGCATGCCGACCACATTCGGCGACAGCCCCGGGCCGACCGATGAACCGGCCCCCAGGGCCGTCGCCGCGAGACCAGACGCGGTCAAATTTCGTCGAGTAACCAAATCCTACGAGCGGGGATTCCGAGCCCTCGATGAGATTGACTTTCGAATAGCTCAGGGCGAGTTCGTTGCCGTTACTGGGCCGTCGGGGT
>PLEI01000014.1:351-13103 GCA_003136415.1 Acidimicrobiaceae bacterium
GAGGTGGTGATGTTTGGCACCAGGACCGTCGCCCATGAGCGCCGGGCACGGGCGAGTGAACTCTTAGCGCAAGTCGATCTCGCGGGGCGAGAACATCGGTTCCCCACCCAACTGTCCGGTGGCGAGCGTCAGCGCGTGGCCGTCGCCCGAGCACTGGCTAATCGCCCGAGACTCTTACTAGCCGACGAGCCCACCGGGAGTCTCGACTCCGCGTCCGCCGCCCGCATACTCGCCCTCTTCAAGCAGGTGCACGATACGGGGGTCACCGTCGTGCTGGTCACCCACGACCTTTCCATCGCTGCCGCCGCCGACCGAACGATCCACGTGCGCGACGGCAAGGTGGTTGAGGAAGTGCCCACCAAGCCCCAGGGTAACCAGCGCTCGTCACCATAGGGGCGACCCCGCCGTCCGGCGAGTTCATCCACCAATCTCGCACCACACCGCCCAACTGAATCGCGCCGGGTTTTGTGTAGACGAGATTTCTTGTATCCGCAGACTTTTTCTTCGAGTTGGTAGGAGCCCCGACCGATGGGACCCACGAAGACGAGTTGTCGCAATGGTTTGGTGGGCCGCCTGGGTCTCGATCCCGGCACCTTGAGAGTGTTGCCAGAATGTCCAGCGACGTCGCTCAGTGTCCAGATTTACTGTTCGGACAACGTGGAATGTCCGCCAACATCCACTGAAGTCTTCTCGAGTTTGAATTCGTGGCTAGACANNTAGACAGTTGGCTAGACCAGGGTTCGTTTCAAGGTCAAGTCACTATTCGATTTCGAGAGACCGATGATGAGGGGTTTGAGCCGCGACTGGGGGACGAGTGGACAATTTCCCAAACGATGTTGTGACTGCGTGACCAACAGGCCCGTGTTGTTCCTCGCAAGAACTAGGAAGTGACGGGAGGGGGCGTCTCCGCCGCGACAGACTGATTGATCCAACGGGTTGCCTCCAACACGGGGACCTCGACTCCGAGCGTCTCGGCAAAAGCGATCAGCCCGTCAAGGTCCTTGGGCAAACACGCACCACCAAAGGCGGAGCCACCACGAATCCCGTAGTTGGGATTGGTTGAACCCTCCGCCGACCGTGACACCACCTCGGCGACAAAATGCCCATCGACATCGACGGCAGCCGCTAAGCGATTCATCTCGTTGAAAAAACTGATTTTGGCTGCGTTATAGGCGTTATGGGTGACCTTGATTAATTCCGCCGCGACCGACTCATTGGTCACGCGTATGTCGCCGCCGAAGGGCTCGAATATCGCAGTGAGTCGAGAACGTACGTCATTGCGACGCGCTGCAATCACCGTCATCCACGGAGCACGCGAATCTTCCAAGGCGTGAGGAGTGCGGATGAATTCGGGAACCAGGGCAACGTCGAACGCCTCGCCCTCCGCGCCACCGCTGAATTTCTCGAGCGTGGGGATCACGACGCGTTCAGTTGTCCGCGGAGCCAACGTCGAACATACGACTACGACGTGACGTGAGACGCTCGCAGCGAGTTTGCAACCGATGTGTTCGAGAGATTCGCGCAATATGGTGAAGTCGTAGCCGACCGAAGAAGCTGGCGTTGGTACGCACACGAAGATGAGCGAAGATGTAGACCCGAGTTCTACTCCCTCATCACAGGGGAAACCTTGCGAGATCAATTCTCCGCGCCGAGTCGACGACGAATCGACGAAGTTAACGCAATGACCGTGTTCGAGAAGGGCGCGACCCTTAGCGAAGCCCACGGTGCCTGCTCCCACGATGACAACGTTCTCGGGTGATACGACAGCCACACTCATGAGCTTGCGTGCATACTTTCGGTGCGACGTCGATGATGGTGCAAACACCGAGTGAAACGACGCTGCGGTCGTGCGTGCAGAATGCGACCTTTCACTTGGCTTCCTCGTAGAATACTAAGATAATCAATGAGAGATTTAACGTGCCGTATTCACGACTCGCGAGGGAAGGAGTTCGGTCTCTCGTCGCGAGGTCATTAGTGAGCAGGTCACCAGTATTTCAGAATCCGCGAAGTGACGCCACCGCGATGACGTGGGTCGGGCGTTTTACTGACCACCTTCTACGCGGAGAGTGATGCGCATTCGCCGCGATTTCCTCGTTGATCTTCGCCCGCCTTTCCTGGTAGGCGCCTATCGTCGCTTCTTCATGTGGATTATGCCAACCGTGCGCTACGCGATGTCGCGGCGCCATGCATCTTCGAAGTTGACCGTACTGATATCCAGTTATGAACACTCCTACGTCCAAAACATGCGTCGCGCGGTCAGTGGGTCCGTGCTCTTCGTCCCGATTCGCCAGCGCCACCAATTCGCGACGCCCGTCAAGTTCATTCACGCCGACATCTTTCACCTTCACTTTGTCGACGAGTTAGGTTTCGACCTTGAGAAAACCACGGCCCTCATCGCTGAACTCAAGGGGGCAAGGGTCAAAATTGTGTGGACCGCACATGATCTGACACCCCACTCCAAGGAACACGGCCGGTTCGATCCGATCTTCGCGGCCTGGGCCGCCGCCGCCGACGGCGTCATTCACCACAGTCACTTTGGCGAGACCCTCATGCAGCAGAGATACCACTTTGGTCCCGATACTGTTCACACAGTAATCATCCACCCGTACCGTCGTGAACACTCTCATCTCGCGGTACTGAACCAGCGTTCGTCCATCGAGGCCAAGTGGGGGCTTACTCCGACCCCACTTCGCATTGGCCTTCTGGGCAGTCCGCGCGTTGAACGCCAGGTGATGAATTTTCTCCGAGGAGTCACCCTCAGCACCTCGCAAAATTTTCAAGTCGTTTGCTGGTCCTTACGTCCCTCCGATAATCCGCCTCGCGACCCACGTATTGCGATAGCCGAGGCGTACCGGTTCACGAGCGACGAGGTTCACGAACGTCGCCTTGCCATCTGCGACCTCATCGCTCTTCCTTTTGACCCCGACGGCGAGATGCTCACGTCCGGTTTCGTTTCCGACGCCATCGCAATGGGCCTGGGGCTATTAACCAGCGACTGGGGTTTCTTAGAGGAAACCTGCGGTGACGCGGCAATCGCGTGTGGCCACACGCCTGAGACTGTCGCCGAGTGTCTCAATGGACTGACGATGTCCGACGTACGAGCCGCGAAAGCTGCGAGCCGCACTTTGCGAGAAACCCGGAGTTGGGAGACCGCTCGCGAGCCAATTCTCAAGTTTTATCGCAGTGTGATGACGCCGCCGCACTCGTTGTCCTGAATCGCCTGACCTCATAACATCACGGCCCTCAGCAGCGTTTCTCAACTCTTGGCTAGACATTCCCGAGTCAACGATAAGAAGGGGTTCCTGATCAGTACGTCAGTGGGCCGCCCGGGTCTCGATCCCCGCACCTTAGAGTGTCGCCAGAATGTCCCGGGACGTCTCTCAGCGTCCAGATTTGCTGGCCGGATGAAGTGGAATGTCCACCAACATCCACAGAGGTCCTCTCACGTTTGAATGCGTGGCTAGACGGTTGGTTAGACCAGGGCTCGTTTCAAGGTGTGGGCATTATCCAGTTCCGAGGGTCTAACGGCGATGTGTTTGGGACGCGACTGGGGGACAAGTAGACAATTTCCCCGACGGTCTTGTGACCAACAGACCCGTCGCGATTCAGTTCCGCGTTACTTTACTTGACACCTATATTGGTGCTCTGTAGCATGCCATGGAACCGGTTCCGAAATGGGAATAAGGTGCCGGATTCTTTGGGGGGAAGTTGCTGTGAGGAAGCCTACGATCGGTATCGCCACCGTGGCCGCCGAGGCTGGAGTGGGCGTTGGCACCGTTTCGCGCGTACTCAACGGCAGCAACCAGGTCAACGAGGCGACTCGTATTCGTGTCCTCAGCACGATAGAACGTCTGGACTATCGCCCCCTGCGCAGCGCCTCATCTCTCTCGAAGGGACGCACCGATGCCGTCGGCATTCTCGTGTCGGTGATCACCCGACCGTCAGTCATGGCGCGCCTGGTTGGCGTGATTGATGTCCTGAGCGACGCGGGCCTCGACGCGGTGGTGTTCAACGTCGAGAATCGGGCGCAGTTCGAACGCCATCTTTCCTCCATCATCGACCAGCGCCGCGTTGACGGCATTATTTCGATCTCACTTCGCATTCCCGAAGAGCGCGTTACGCGCATCAGGAAACTCGGTATTCCCCTCGTGCTCGTCGACAATAGTCTGCCTAATTTTCCCTGCGTCTATATCGACGACGTTGCGGGCGGCAATATGGCGACGAAGCACCTGCTATCGCTTGGTCACCGGCGTGTTGGATTTATTGGTGACAACGAGCACACAGCCTTAGGTAAATCCTCGTCGGAAGACCGCTACGTCGGGTATCTGATGGCCTTAGAAGCGGCTGGCATCGAACCTGATTTTGACCTCGTAGCGCGCGGTCCTCATACTTCGGAAGCTGCGGCGGCACTTACCAGCGCACAGTTCGAACTAGGTCAGCATCGCCCCACCGCGATTTTTGCAAGCTCCGACACCTTGGCGGTGGGTGTGATCAAGGCGGCGCAACATCACGGACTGAAGATTCCTGATGACTGTGCCGTCATTGGTTTTGACAATCTTGATATTTCTTCCATTCTCGACATCTCTACCGTGAACCAGCCGCTGCTGGAGTCCGGAATCAAGGGAGCGTCAAAGATGGTCTCGCTGCTCAATGGCGAGATCGCAAAGCCTCATCGAGAGGAACTTCCTCTCGATGTTGTCCCCCGAGGAAGTTCCTTGGGGATCCAGAGGAACAATTCCACCAAGCTCTACGGCGTCGTGGAGGGCCCTATCGGCCTCCAGATTCTTCAGAGGGGAGAGGAGCTGGTCTCATGAAAGAGATAATTACAACGAAAAGGGGAGTAATGAGTAAGAACTTACTTGGGAGGGTGAAGGCCTCTCGCAAGGCTCTGATAGCCACCGTCGCTTTGACGACCATGGCCAGTCTGTCCATCATTGTGTCGAATGGACCCGCCTTGGCGGCGACGTCGAAGAAGATCGGCGGTTCGGTGTCGATATGGGCCGAGTGGACCAGCACCGAGCAGCAGGCCTTCAAGGCGGTATTGCAGCCCTTCGAGGACTCGACCGGCATCACGGTTCACTACACCGGTAAGGGCAGCAACATGGATACCGCGCTCGACGCCGCAGTCGCCGGCGGCGCGCCGCCCGCGGTGGCCCTGGTTCCGGATCCTGGCACCTTGGACACCCTGGCGTCCAAGCACGCCATCCAACCGCTGTCTTCAATTATTGGCACCGCGTCGAAGAACTACGGTTCCGCCTGGAGCAACTTGGCCTCCTACAACCACAAGTTGTACGGAGTCTGGTTTAAGGCCGCTAACAAGAACACCGTCTACTACAACCCGGCCGTGTTCAAGGCTGCGGGAATAACGTCGACGCCGACCTCGTGGTCGAAGTTACTAGCGGACGAGGCCACGATTGCCCACGGCGGCACCTACGCTCCGGTCTCTCTGTGCACCGACATTGGATGGCCCGTCGCCGACCTCTTCCAGAACCTGTTCTTGAAGTTGAACGGTGCGACCGCCTACAACCAACTCGCGACCCACCAGATGAAGTGGTCAAGTCCCGACGTGACCAACACGTTCGCCGAACTGGCCCAGTTGGTCGGTAGCGGCGGCTCCAATCTGCTGGGGGGCATGAAGGGCGCCCTGGCCGACGGCTCATTCCCGAACTGTGTCGCCAGCGCCTTCCCGACCAAGGGCTCGCCGACCGCTGCAATGGTGTTCGAGGGTGACTTCGTCACGAGCAGTGTCCCGACGAATTACACGCCGGGTAACGGCAAGTCGTGCACGCTGAAGGCGACGGCCACACCGTGCTTCAACACCTTCAACTTCCCGGCTCCGACCGGAAGTGCTTACGCCAGCGACCTCCAAGGTGCGGGTGACGTGGCGATGCTGCTGAAGTCGAATCCCCAGTCCAGGGCGCTGATCAAGTACTTGGCTTCGCCGAGCGCGGCTGACATATGGGCCAACCTTGGCGGGTTCGCTTCGGCCAACAAGAAGGTGCCGCTGAGTTCGTACCCGGACCCCGTCTCGCGTGCCGACGCCAAGGCCTTGACCTCGGCCAAGGCCTTCGTGTTCAGCCTCGACGACTTGCAGGTGGGCTGGGAGCCGAAGTTGTGGGCGGACATGCTCAAGGTCTTGCAAAACCCGTCGGCGTCCAACGTCACTTCTGTGGAGGCGCTGATGGACACGCAAGCCACGACGGCACTCGGCCACTAGCCCGAGAAGAGTAACAACGTAATGAACCCCTGCGCGCAGCGCCGGTCCACTCCTAACCCTAACCAGGGGTGGACCGCCGCTGCGCGCAGGGGACTGACGTCATGACGTCGATAACTACCGAGGAACCCAACGTCACGTCACCGAAGGCCTCGCGTGGACGGGGTTGGTGGCGAAGGAACTGGGTCTCCCTGGCGTTTCTTGCCCCGGGAATAATTTGGCTCCTGGCGATCGTGGTCTACCCAACCATCGCGACGATCAGATTCAGCTTCTTCGATGAGAGCGCGACGAAGTTCGTCGGACTTCACAATTACGCCTCGGTCTTTTCGACTGACGAGATTTTGACCGCGTTCAAGAACAACATCATCTGGGTGTTGGTCTTCCCTTTCTTCGTGACCTTCATTGGCCTTATGGTGGCGGTGCTCACCGAGCGAATTCGCTGGGCCACGGCCTTCAAGGCCATCATTGTGATGCCGATCGTCTTCAGCACTACGGCCTCGGCGCTGGTCTGGCGCACTATCTTCGACCTAGATCCCCATATTGGTGTCGTCAACGCGATCGAACAGACGGTGAGTGACTGGTTCTCGGCGCCGGGGGCGTATCCACTCAACTCCTCGACCGGCGAAACGGTGGCGTCCCTGGCGACATTCAACGCGAAAGGGGGACCGGGGGGCACGTTGGTGAGTAGCTCGGCGGTTCAACCTGGCGGCACGGTGATGATGGGCTTGACCAGAATTAGCTCGGTCACCCTGCAAACCCTTGGCGCGAAGACACCGGTCGCGCCGCACGAGATGGCGGCTGGCATCGCCGGACTGGTGTGGAACGACTTCTCGACGTCTCAACCATCCAATACGACATCAATCGTGTCGGATGAACACGGGTTGCCAAATCTACGACTCTCACTCGTCAGTTCGAAAGGCTCCAGCGTCGCCTCAACCGTGACCGACGCGAGTGGGGACTTCAGCTTCTCTCACGTCGCTCCTGGTAGCTATCACGTGCAGATACTGGCCTCGAACTTCCAGATCGCTTTCGTGGGTACCTTCTGGCTCGGATCGCCGTCGCTGACGCCGGTGAGTAGCCTCAATCAAACCGCCCAGTCACTGCTGAGCGTTCCCTTGATCGACTTGGCGATGATTATCTCCTACATCTGGATCTGGGCCGGTTTCGCCATGGTCTTGATCGGCGCCGGTCTCGCGGCGCTCAACCGCGAAGTTCTTGAAGCCGCGGAGATCGATGGCGCCAACGAGTGGCAGACATTGCGACGAGTGACGATTCCGATGCTCGCGCCCGTGCTGACGGTGGTATTCGTCACCATGGTCATCAACGTGTTGAAGGTCTTCGACATTATCTTGAACATGGCTCCAGGGTCCTCCCAGGGCCCCGCCACCACGCTGGCCCTGACGATTTACAACGACGGCTTTACCGGTGGCATCCACTCGGGCCTGGCGAGTGCCGTCGCGGTGATTCTGTTTCTCCTGGTCGTCCCCGCCATGTTGTGGAATCTGAAGAAGATCAAGGGGTAGAGGCCATGTCGCAGGTGCCTTCAGTGAGAGAGAGAAGAACCGTAGGGCTATTGAAGCGGCTTCGTCTGTCGAGGGCCGTGGTGAATGTGATTCTCGGGTTGGTGGCCGTCTTCTGGTTGGTCCCCACGATCTCGCTCCTCGTCATCTCTTTGCGCCCGGAGTCGCTCTTTGGTGAGTCGGGTTGGTGGACGGTCTTTACCGCACCGTCTCAACTGACCTGGGGCAACTACACCACGATCTTCTCCCAAGGGTTTGCTGCGGGCGGTGTACTGGACTCCCTGACGACCTCGCTTGAGATCACGATTCCCGTGACAATTCTCGTCGCCCTGATCTCGAGTTTGGCGGCCTACAGCCTCGTGTTCGGTTCGTGGCGAGGCCGGGACTGGATCTTCTTGGTCATCGTGGGACTGATGGTCGTTCCGCTTCAAGTGGCGTTAATTCCCGTTGTTCAGTTATATCGGGAGATGGGCAACCTCTTCGGACTTAATCCTTACGGGACGATCCCCGGTGTCATCATCTTTCACGTCGCCTTCGGACTGCCGTTTGGCATTTTTCTCATGCGCAACTTTCTCACTGGTATCCCCAAGGACCTCCTTGAAGCGGGGCGCATCGAAGGCGCGGGTGAGTGGAAGATCTTCTATTCCATTGTGTTGCCCCTCGCCCTCCCCGCGATCGCGTCACTGGCCATATTCCAGTTCATCTGGGTATGGAACGACCTGTTGGTCGCGTTAGTGTTCCTCGGCGGCAACGTGCACACGCCGCTCACGATCTTCCTGTACGACCAGACTCGGTCGTTGGCGGCGAACTACTGGATAGTCTCCACTGGCGCCGTAGTGTCCATCTTTGTGCCGCTAATCGTCTTCTTCTCCTTCCAACGTTACTTCGTCCGTGGCGTCCTGGCGGGTGCCGTCAAATGAGTGAGGCCCAATGTCCAGTGTCACCTTGAGGGAACTGACCAAGCAGTACGCCGGTAACGCCGGGCTCTCGCTCGACTCGGTGAGCCTCGACGTGGCCCACGGCGAGTTCATCTGTCTCGTGGGTCCGTCGGGCTGTGGCAAGACGACCGCGCTGCGCATGATTGCGGGACTCGAGTCGGTGACCAGTGGTGAGATCGAGATCGGTGATCGAGTGGTCAATGATCTGGCGCCCCGTGATCGCGACATCGCTCTCGTCTTTCAGAGTTACGCTCTCTACCCGCACATGACCGTCTTCGGCAATATGAGTTTTGGTCTCAAGATTCGAAAGGTCCCCAAGGACGAGATCAAGGCGGCCGTCACGGACGCGGCACGCATACTCGACCTCGAGCAGTATCTCGATCGCAAGCCGGCCCAGCTATCGGGTGGTCAGCGCCAGCGTGTGGCGTTGGGCCGCGCCATCGTGCGAAACCCCGCCGCGTTCTTGATGGACGAGCCCCTTTCGAATCTCGACGCCAAGCTGCGGGTGCAGACACGCGCCGAGATCGCTCGGTTGCACCACCGCCTGGGCGCGACGATGATCTACGTGACACACGACCAGGTCGAGGCCATGACGATGGCCGATCGAATCGCCGTCATCAACCTGGGCAAGCTCGAACAGGTGGGCTCGCCGCGAGAGCTCTACCTCCGGCCGGCGAACCAGTTCGTCGCGGGCTTCATCGGCTCGCCATCGATGAACTTCGTGCCAATGCACGTCGAATCGATTGACGGGGGCATTCGAGTGGTGAGTGCCGGGGGCGACATGGACGTCAATCTCGACGACGTCGAATCGGCCATGATCCACCGCGCTGGCGTGAGCGACGTCGTCCTGGGCGTCCGCCCAGAGCACCTCGATCACCGACCGCGAAGTGGCCGCGGCTTGCAATTGAGCGCCTCCGTCGACGTCATCGAGTTTCTCGGCAACGACGAACACGTCCACCTCTCGTCCGGCAGCCATGAGCTCGTCGCCATCGTTGACGCTCGCACGCCGTTGACCATTGGAGACACTCTGACACTGAGCGCTTCGAGCGAGGCGATTCACCTCTTTCACCCTGAGACGGGCGTCGCACTGAAGTAGTCGGCGCGGCGGTTCGCGTAAGGGAAGAAATTCCAGATTTGGAACTCGATGCACTCTGGCCTCAGGCAGTACGAGTAGAGGAGACTCCTGTTGCTCGCCGAGGACCAAGTCCGCCTCGCGCCACTGTACGACATCGCCTCAGCGCTTCTATATGACATTGATGAGCGGAATCTGAGCTTCGCCATGAAGATTGGCGGCGACCACCAGGTCTTCCCATACCGGAACATATGGCCCGAGGCCGCACGAGAACTGGCTCTGGATGCGGACGCCCTTGTCGGCCGAGTTCGGCAACTTGCAGCCCTTGCCCCAGATGCCTTTGCCGATGCAGCCAAGGCCTCAGACGTTGAGGCCCTGGGCTGACCCTTGTCCACCCGTTTGGTCGAACCTGGTCGCCGCCCGGTCCGGGCAGTGCCGTCAGCTTGTTGCAGGTCCCGCTCCGGCAACCTGACGGAGCCGGCGGACCCCTGGAATCCCTCTACCGAGACCCCGGTACCCACTACTTCGAGCGCCGTCACGAACCGGCAACTGGAGTACATCATCGTCAATTCATGTGGATCGAGAATTCTAGATCAACAAATTCGCTCGAGGGTCCTGACTTCCACCGTTGGTCACGGTGGGCCCAAAGACCCTTGGGCATCTCAGTATGGAGGGCTAGCATCCCGTTATGGACGCAGGCGACGGTTCGATTGGGACGGGTCAAGAGTTCGAAGTGCCGCACGTGACGCTGAGCGTCAACGGAGTTGAACAGTCGCTGCCAGCGTCCATGGCATTGATCTCGGCGCTACGTGCCGAGCTGGACCTGACGGGCACGAAGCCAGGTTGTGGCGAGGGCGCGTGCGGATCGTGCACGGTCCTCGTCGACGGCGAGCCGGTGAAGGCCTGCCAACAGAAGGTCGCCGAGGCGGCTGGTCGGAGCGTCACGACCATCGAGGCACTCGCGAGCGCCGGGCGCCTGCACCGCGTCCAACAGGCCTTCGCCGAAATCGGCGCGGCCCAGTGCGGCTACTGCACGCCGGGGATGATCATGTCGGTGGTTGCCCTCTTGGAACATGTCGCTAACCCGGACGACGGGACGATCGATGAGGCCCTAGTGGGCAACATCTGTCGTTGCGGCAGCTACCCGCAGGTACGTCGGGCGGTGCACAGGGCCGTCGAACTGACGAAGGCTGGTCCGGAGATGCAGATGCTCGACGCTCGAGCGATGGACCGCTGGGAGATCCCCCAGCCAGCGACGCCCCACTGGCGTCCCGCTCGGCCGTGGGACATGACCGATCCTCAGGATTGTGAGTGGTTCGAGGTTCTGGGTGACGGTCTCATGGTGGTGTTGCCTGCTCCGCCGCTCGCCTCGGGAACCTGGACCACCGGCGGCGGTGCCTGGTTGCACGTCGCCAGCGACGGCGCGGTGACCGCCTTCACCGGCAAGGTCGACGTCGGCCAGGACAACTGCACCGCGCTGAGGCTCCTGGTTGCCGAGGGGCTTCGGGTTCCGCTGGCGAACGTGCGCTTGGCGATGGGCGACACCGACCTCTGCCCGTACGACATGGGCACCTTCGGTAGCCGCTCGATGCCCGACGCCGGAGGTGCCCTGGCGAAGGTGGCGGCTCACGCACGCACTTTCCTGCCGGTCGGCGTCGGCGAACGCCGGCTTGTGGTCGTCACCGGCGAACCTGAGATCACTGCCCCGAGCGAGTGGCGCGCTGCGGGAAGAGCCCACGTGCCCGAGGGAATGGTTAGCGCGGTTACCGGATCGCGCCGCTTCATCTCGGACCTTGTCATGCCGGGACTGCGTTACGGTGCGGTGCTGCGTGCGCCGGTGGTGGGTGCGACCCTTCGCGACCTCGACGCCACGGGTCTGGACGACTTTGCCGGCGTCGAATTGGTTCGCACCCGCGAGGTGACCGGCGTCGTGGCTGGTGACCCGGTGAGTGCGCGTAGGGCGCTGGCGAGCGTGCGCGCGCGCTGGGACGTGCCCGAAGCACCGTCGGACGGGGACATTGAGAGCTTCCTGCGCACGCATCCGCTGGCCGAGACTGGTGGCTGGGGTCAGGCGGTGCACGACGAACGCGGCGACCCTGATGCGGCGCTGGCGGCGGCGAAGGTGAGGGTTCAGGCAACGTACACGACGGCCTACATCGCGCCCGCGGCGCTCGAGACCCGGGGCGCTCTGGCCGTCTGGGACGACGACGGACGCCTCACCGTTTGGGTCGGCACCCAGACTCCCTTCGGTGCGCGCGCGCAGGTCGCCGGTGAACTCGACCTGGCCGAGGAGCGAGTGCGGGTCATAGTGCCGCCGACTGGTGGAGGGTTTGGCGGCAAGCACGGTGGTGGCGTCGCCCTGGAGGCCGCCCTCATGGCCCGAGAGGTTGGCGCACCGGTCAAGGTCTCGTGGTCGCGACACGAGGAGTTCACAGCCGGCACGCTTCGACCGGCCGCGGTGATCGACGTCGCCGCAGCGGCGACGTCGGAGGGAGGACTCACCGCTTGGACGTTCACCAACATCAACTCGGGCGCGGCCGCGATCGCGATGCCGTATGCGGTCGCGAACCAGCGGATTGAGTTTCGACCTGCCGCGAGTCCGCTGCTCCAAGCCCCGTACCGGGCATTGGCGGCGACGGCCAACAACTTCGCGCGCGAATCGCAGATCGATGAATTGGCGTACGAGCTCGACATGGACCCGATCGAGTTCCGCCTGGGCAACCTCGACGACGAGCGGCTCGCCGCGGTACTGACCGCGGCGGCGCAGCGCTTCCGCTGGCGCGCCGGATCCGGCGCCGGCCAGGGTATCGCCCTAGCGATCGAGAAGGGTGGGCGGGCGGCGACCGTCGCCCAGGTCGCGGAGGTCGATGGTGAACTGGAGGTCGTACGCCTCGTCACTGCGTACGAATGCGGAGCCATAGTGAACCCCCAGACGGTGATCAATCAGATCGAGGGGGCCACGATCATGGCCTTGGGCGGTGCTCTCTTCGAGGCCATTCGCTTCGACC